>NZ_BAABJJ010000018.1:0-92533 GCF_039543245.1 Algibacter agarivorans | reverse complement strand
GTTGCACCACAAAGGTAACTTTGCGGAACAAATTTCCCTTTCTCTTTTTTAATCGTTTAGGACGCTATTGGTTTATAATATAAGAACTTTAATACTTTTATTTGCTTCTACCTCATTTAGGTCTCTGATAACCAAAGCGTGTTTTGTTTTCTGGAATGGCATAGCCATCTAACCCATTTATTGCTGCTATTTCTGCTTTTGAAAGATTTACAAAACCGTCTTTTTCAATAAGTTCATTGTTAATGAATACCCCAATTATTTTCCCAATCACTAAAATAGTGTTATTCGCTTTAATGTCATATTCTTCAGCAAACTCCATAGCCAATTGAATAGGTGCATCTTTTACGAAAGGTGCGTGAAATTCATTTTTATATTCTGAGTTTAAATTAGTAACATCAAATTCTGAAACCGACGTATTATATTTTGCTGATGTATGATGAGCGTCTTCAATAATAGATTTATATATATGGTTTATCGTGTATGATCCTGTAGATTTTATATTATCGTATGTATTCCTAATGACTGTAGTTGGTCTCATAAAAAAACCAAACATGGCTGGGCTCGATCCTATATGTGTTACAGAACTAAAAACTGCAACATTCTCATTTCCATCCTTAGATTTAGTACCAATTAAATTCGCCGATTTATAACCTGAACAACTATTTATTAAGTTTATTCTGTATAAATGGTGAAGCTTGTTAATATCATCTTCACTGAAATATATCATTATAGGTTGATGTAATTATTGATTTTAATGTCCTTTGCTTTTAAGTCGAACATTAAATTGTATAAACCGAAAAACGTTCTATTGATATAGATGAAATGCTTAGAGCCACGGTTACCATTCATTTTTTTTAAATCCGTATTTTTTGAATAGCGTTCACCTAATTCTGCAATTTCACCAAAGAATCGAGAATCAGAAAAATCAAAATATTCTTGATGAAAGGGTTTGGTAAATAAACTTAACATGTCATGAAACATTTCGGTAAAAAAGGCTATTTCTTCTTTTGAATCATCGTCTCTTAAAATTTCTAATTCGTATAACTTTGAAACAAAATAGTCTTTATTCTTGATGTTTTCTGGTTTTGCCAGTTCAAAATAAGGTGTATAAAATTCCATGGGGATGGTTTTCATACACCCAAAATCTAATGCTATTAATTCTCCTTTTTTTGATATTAAAAAGTTTCCTGGATGCGGGTCTGCATGCACTTTTTTTAATTTATGTATTTGAAACATGTAAAAATCCCAAAGGGCTTGGCCGAGTTTGTTGGATGTGTCTTGTTTTGTACTATATGCCGTAAATTCAGAAAGGTGTTGGCCTTGCATATAGTCCATGGTAATGATGCGTTCTGAGGATAGTTCGGGGTAATATTCAGGAAACAAAAGATTAGAAATGTGAGAGCAAGCGAAAGCAATTTCCTTGCTTTGCTTCATTTCTAATACATAATTTGTTTCCTCAACCAATTTGTTTTCAACTTCTTTAAAGTATTTATCTGAATCTTTTCCTTTAATATTGAACATGCTCATGGCAATGGGTTTAACCATGGCTAAATCTGTTGCAATACTTTTGGCAACTCCTGGATATTGGATTTTCACAGCAAGTTGTTTCCCATCGAGTTCTGCTATATGGACTTGACCAATGCTAGCAGCGTTTACAGAAGTTGCGTTAAAAGTATCAAATAGGTCATTTGGATGTTTTCCAAAATATTTTTTAAACGTTTTTATTACCAGAGGCGGAGATAATGGTGGTACAGAAAATTGAGCTAATGAAAATTTATCAACGTAGGCTTGTGGTAAAATGCTCTTTTCCATACTTAGCATTTGCGCCACTTTTAATGCGCTACCTTTAAGTTGCTTTAAGCCATCATATATATCTGTAGCATTATTTTTGTTTAATCGGTCTTTGGCATCAGTTTCCGGATTAACCATTTTATCGCCATAATATTTTATGTAATTCACGCCTACTTTTGCACCAGTAGTTACAAGCTTGGTGGCACGTTGAATTTTAGAAGTAGGTATGTTGTCTATAGTTTTCATAAATGGTTGTTTAGTTCATTTGAAATTTTTCCTTGAACAAGAATTTGCCTAAATCAATCACGCTTTTTAAAGGTGCAATATCTAGTACGTCAAATGTGGTATTCACGGATTTTTCAATAAAAATATCTGTTTTTTCAAATGAAGACGATGTGTCGTCCATCCAAAATTTCATAGTCATTAATAATTGTAACCAGGCAGATTCTTTTAATGTTTTTTGTTGAATTTTTTCAATTTGTTCTTGTTTTATATCAAGCATTTGAATTTCTAATTGTGAAATATAATTTGAAAAGTGCTGCTTTAAACCAGACAGTGTTTTTAAACCCTTTAAACTGTTTTTATGTTTGTTTAAACTATGGATTACATAACTTCTGTTAGCCGTTAAGTTTTCAAAAAACGTATAGTAGAAACTTAATAGTTTATTACGGGCATCAAATGTTTTGTAGTCCCCACTTTTACTTAAAGCTGTAATTGAATTTGTGAAAAATGCTTCAAAAATGCCTTTTTCAATAGCTTCGAAAGATGCAAAATGTGTATAAAATTGAGATTCTTCAAACTTATTTAATTTGGAAAAGGCAAAAATAGATTTAGGATTCTGGTCGTGCTCTAACACGTAATCCATGTAAAACCCTATGATGTCATTCCTTGTTATTATTTTTTTCTTAGCCATAACTTTTTATTTACGGCAAATATATAAAATGTTTAATAAATATTACAAAAAGTTAAACAAAATTATTTGATAACACTATTACTTTAACTTATAGTTTTAACAACACGACTCGTTTTAACCAATTTGCAACTATAATTGGCGGCAATAGCTCGCAGTATTTATTTGCAAATGCAAAACCTATGGTTACCCTAGATTAAAATGCGCTACAGGAATTTCGTCAAATGGATAAACCATTGCTATAACAATAAAGTTCAAGTGGCTGCAAAAGTAGGAGGAACAACTTAGTTAAATTCTGATCCTTGATTAATCTGCTTATCGGCAAGTAGAAGCACTAATTTTTTTATGTTGCAAATTTACAATGTCTTATTTTAAGCTTTTGTTAACATTAAACGAAATTTGGATGCGTAAATTTATGCTTTACTTTAACCTTTTATTTAATAAAAACAAAATGAAAAAACTACTATTACTTGTATTGGCTTTTACTACAGTTTGCTCGGTAAATGCACAAATTAAAACGCCACAACCTAGTCCGTTTAGTAAAGTGGAACAAAAAGTGGGTTTAACCGATGTGACTTTAGAGTATTCTAGACCAGGTGTTAAAGGGCGTACTGTTTATGGAGATTTAGTGCCTTACGGAAAGATCTGGAGAACTGGAGCTAATGCTAGAACCAAAATTACATTTAGTACAGATGTTACTATTGATGGACAAAATTTGAAAGCAGGATCTTACTCAATTTTTACAATTCCGAATACTGATACTTGGGATGTTATTTTTTATAACGATGGAAAAGAATCGGGAACACCTAAAGAAATAGATGCTCAATATCTAGCAGCTAAAACAACCATAAAAACTTATGCTATGGAGTATAATGTTGAAACCTTTACCATGGGTTTTGGTAATTTATCTAACAATAGTGCGTCGCTTGATTTTATTTGGGAGAAAACGTATCTAACACTTCCTTTTGAAGTGCCAACTGATAAAGCGGTTATGGCATCTATTGAAAAAGTAATGAATGGTCCAGGGGCTAATGATTATTATGCTGCTGCTGTGTATTACTTTAATAGTGGAAAAGATATAAATCAAGCAAAAACTTGGATTGAGAAAGCTATGTCTATGTCTGAATCCCCACGTTTTTGGCAATTAAGACAGCAGTCTTTGATTTATGCTAAATTAGGCGATAAAAAAGCGGCTATCGCTACTGCTAAAAAATCCTTAGCTGGAGCTGAAAAAGCTGGTAATGCGGATTATGTTAAAATGAATAAAGAGTCGATTGCCGAATGGGGAGCGATGTAGTGTTTTTAACATCTTTAAATTTAAACTAAAAACCACTTTGTTTGCACAAAGTGGTTTTTAGTTTTATAAGTTTTTTTTTAATTTACAGAGAGCAGATTAATATCAAATAGAACCACAGATCCAGCTGGTATGCCAAAAGTGCCATTATTGCCGTATGCTAGATGTGCAGGGATTAACAGGGTACCAGTACCTCCTTCTTTAAAATACGTGATTCCTTCAGTCCATCCTTTAATGAGTTGCTCTAGGTTAAAAGAAGCGCCATCTGCTGTACTTTCGTTAAAAATAGAGCCATTGGTAAAATAGCCTTTATAGGCAACGGTTACATTATCGGTTTCTGTAGGTTGTTTTCCATCTCCTAATTCATCAATTACATAATATAAACCTGTACTACTTTTTTGAGCATTTAAGTTGTTGTCAGCAATGTAGGCTGATATCTCTTCGTCGTTTTCGGTAACGTAATTGACATAAATAAGTTCTATCTCAAAAATAAGTACAGATCCGCCTGGTATTGTAGAATAATCGCTACTTCCGTAAGCTAAATGTGCAGGAATTAGAAGGATACCACTACCGCCTTCATTAAAATAGGTTATACCTTCTGTCCAGCCTCTTATTACATCCTGTAAGTTGGTGTCATAACCAGTTGCGTTTTCGTCAAAAATTGAACCATCAGTTAGGTAGCCTTTGTAAGCTACTTTAACTCTGTCTGTTTGTATGGGTTGTTCGCCAGGGCCTTGTTCGTTTATAACGTAATATAAACCGGAATTGCTTTTTATAGCGTTTAAATTATTAGTTGCTATATAGGCTTTGATTTCTTCGTCATTTTGAGTAGGGTAATCGATTATTTCATCATTCTTACTACAGGATGTTAATAGTATTAAGACCAATATAAATAGTGAATTTTTCATATGATATTTTTTTTTTTGAGGTGGTAAATATAATTGATTTAGTTTTTGGAATTACAATCCTTTTTTAAAAATATAGGCAAACAAAAACCACCTTGTTTGCACAAAGTGGTTTTAATATATGTAACATTTGCGTGGAAGCGAAAAAGTTTTTCTTTATAATTTATGAGATTCCCTTCTTCGAGGGAATGACAAAACACCCTATTTTATCATTTCGTAACTACGCTTGATAAAGTTTGTTAGTTCTTCACCTTTAAGCAATCCTTGAGATAGCCTTGCCAAATCTAAACTTTGCGTAATTAAGCGCTCTTGTTTCTTTTTGGTTTTAGTGCCAAGAATTTCGCCAACTAATTCAGAATTTGTATTAACAACAAGGTTGTACATTTCTGGCATACTTCCAAACATATTCATACCTCCACCACCTCCAGAAGCTTGCATTTCTTTCATTCTACGCATAAATTCCGGTTGCGTTATCGTGAAAGGCGATTCGTTGCTATCCATAGCTTCCAATTGTACCATAAATTTTTCCGAAGGAATAACTTCTTTCAATAATGCATCTAAAGCTTTTGTTTGGTCTTCATCTAATTTAGAAATTGTTGTTTCATCTTTCTTAATTAAATTGTTAACATGATCACCATCAACACGAGCAAACGTAATGTTTTCTTTCGTGCTTTCTAGCTTTTGGATTAAATGTGATACGATTGGAGAATCTAATAATAAAACCTCGTAATCTTTAGCTTTAGCAGATTCAATGTAGCTGTGTTGCGCATCTTTATCAGAAGCATATAGAATAACTAATTTGCCATCCTTATCCGTTTGATTTGCTTTTATTTTGTTGAATAACTCTTCGTAAGTATAATATTTACCATCAACGGTTGGGTATAGTGCAAATGCATCTGCTTTTTCAAAGAATTTTTCTTCGGAAAGCATACCGTATTCAATAACGATTTTAATATCGTTCCATTTGGCTTCAAAATCCTCACGGTTATTATTGAATAACGATTTTAATTTATCGGCAACTTTTCTGGTAATGTAAGATGAAATCTTTTTAACCGCACCATCGGCTTGTAAATACGAACGCGATACGTTTAATGGAATATCTGGAGAATCAATAACACCACGTAACATAGTCAAAAATTCTGGAACGATACCTTCAACATTATCAGTTACATAAACTTGGTTTTGATACAGTTGAATTTTATCCTTTTGTATTTGAATGTCATTAGACATTTTAGGAAAATATAAAATCCCAGTTAAATTAAATGGATAATCTACATTTAAGTGAATGTTGAATAGAGGTTCTTCAAATTGCATTGGGTACAATTCTCTATAAAAGTTACTATAATCCTCATCTTCTAATTCAGCTGGTTGTTTAGTCCAAGCTGGATTTGGGTTGTTGATAATATTATCAACAGTTATTTTTCTATGTGGTTCTGTGGTTTCTTTACCGTCTTTATCTTTTGTTGTTTTAGGCTCATGCTCTGGGTCGTTTATTTCTTTAGTTCCAAATTTAATTGGCACAGGCATAAACTTGTTATATTTTAATAATAACTCGCTAATTCTGCTTTCTTCTAAAAACTCTGTAGAATCTTCAGCTATATGAAGGATGATTTCTGAGCCTCTTTCTGTTTTGTCAGACGGTTCTAATGTGAATTCTGGAGATCCATCACAAGTCCAATGCGCTGCGGGTTCATCTTTATAAGATTTTGTAATAATTTCAACTTTTTCAGCAACCATAAATGCTGAATAGAAACCAAGACCAAAATGACCGATGATTCCTGAATCTTTAGCAGAATCTTTATATTTATCTAAAAACTCTTCTGCTCCAGAAAAAGCGATTTGGTTGATGTATTTTTCAACTTCTTCAGCAGTCATACCTAAGCCCTGATCAATAATATGAAGTTTTTTGCCTTCTTTATCAATTTTAATCTCTATTTGTGGATTACCATATTCAACTTTGGTATCGCCAACTTGAGTTAGGTGCTTAAGCTTTAATGTTGCATCTGTAGCGTTACTAATAAGCTCACGTAAAAATATTTCGTGGTCGCTGTACAAGAATTTTTTAATGAGTGGGAAGATGTTTTCAACCGATACATTAATGTTTCCTTTTGTCATAATGAATTGTTATTTGTCATTCCCATGAAGATGGGAATCTGATTAATTTTAATTTTTATATTCTCGTAACGTATAGACAACAAAAATGCCAATTGCGGAAATATGACAAACTGACACAACTTTTTCTGTAGAAAAAGTAAATTTCCAAAAAGGCTAAATTCCAAAAGACAAAAAAAGACCATCTCGATAGTTTTTGGTATTTAGCCTTTTTGGAATTTTGAAGTTTGGTTTTAGTTTTTGGAATTTGATGGTATTATTTTGTACTTTGTTATTCTAATTAAGATTTCCTCCCGATAGCTATCGGGATTGTCGGAAATAAAAAACATGTTTTTTATATGTATAACTCGAAAATAATAGGCTTAGGTAAATATGTGCCAGATCATGTGGTTACTAATGATGATTTATCTAAAATGATGGATACTAACGATGAATGGATACAAGAACGTACAGGTATAAAGGAACGTCGATGGATTCCTGAAGGATCGGATGATACATCAGCAGTAATGGGAGCCAAAGCAGCGCGAATCGCCATTGAGCGTTCAGGTTTAACTAAAGATGATATCGATTTTATTGTGTTTGCAACCTTAAGTCCAGATTATTATTTTCCTGGATGTGGCGTTCAAATTCAAGATATGTTGGATATGCCAACTGTCGGCGCTTTAGATGTTAGGAATCAGTGTTCTGGTTTTGTATACGCTATTTCTGTGGCCGATCAGTTTATAAAAACGGGCATGTATAAAAACATACTTGTTATAGGTGCAGAATATCATAGTAATGGTTTGGATAAAACAACGCGAGGCCGTGGTGTAACTGTTATTTTTGGTGATGGAGCAGGGGCTTGTGTGCTTTCAAGAGAAGAAGATACCACTAAAGGTATTCTGTCTACACATTTACACAGTGAAGGTAAATATGCCGATAAATTGATTGTAGCATCTCCAAGTATTGCGCATTGGGTTCCAGAGATTTTAGAATCTAAAGAAGAAGATGTGTCTTATTTCCCTTATATGGATGGTACATTTGTTTTTAAACATGCCGTGGTACGTTTTAGCGAAGTGATTATGGAAGGTTTGGCTAAAAACAACCTTCAAAAAGAAGATATTGATATGTTGATTCCGCATCAAGCGAATTTACGTATTGCACAATTTATACAGAAGAGATTTGGTTTAAGAGACGACCAAGTGTTCAATAATATTATGAAATATGGTAACACCACTGCTGCATCTGTAATTATTGCATTAACCGAAGCTTGGGAAGAAGGCAAAATAAAAGAAGGCGATAACGTTGTTTTAGCGGCTTTTGGTAGTGGGTTTACTTGGGCAAGTGCTATTATTAAATGGAGTTAAATATCTAATTTTATATGAAAACGAAAAACCCGAAACTTTTAAGTTTCGGGTTTTTCTAGCTATTAATCAACTTCAACTAACACTTATATGAAGAATCTTAATACCTTAGACGTAATATTTGCAATAATATTGCATGCCGTCTTAAAATTTAACTAATTTTAACATATTTTAAACAAGAAAACTCGAAATAATTATTTCGAGTTCTTTTTAAACATACTAATCTTTTAATTACGAATTTTGTTTGTAGACGACTAACTCTAAATAATTATTCTTTCGTTTATTAGCTAGATTGTATAATATGTTTAACGTTAGGTTATTACTTTTATTGTGTGATATTTAAAAATTTAACATTTTTTTTGTCATACCTTAGGTTTTTAAAGAATAAAACCCCAAAACATGTAAGTTTTGAGGTTTCTTATTTAATACCCTTGCAGTAATACTAACCATCAACTATTATGCAGGGTATTAAATTTTTGTTTTATGCCAATTATTATTTATGGCTTATTTTAAATAATTAATTGGTATTAGAATCCTCCGCCAGAAGATTTTTCATTATTATCTCTTCGTTTACGAGCTTTAGCACGATATTTTCCGTCACCAAATCTATATGAAATGTTTGCAGAAACAGTTCTGAATTCTGGAGAGAATTTGGCGGTTTGCAAAAATGGTCTTTCACTTACAACTGCAATTTTTTGAGTGTCAAAAACGTCATTAAAGCTTAAACTTAGAGTTGCTCTATTATCTTCTAAGAATGCATAGCGAGCACCTAGATTTACAAAATACATGGGGTCTACTTCAAAATTTAAACCAGTATCTTTTCCACGGTACATTGCAAAAGCGGTAAGAGTCAATTTTTTACTTGCTTTAAAGTTGTTGAATATCCTAAAATTCCAAATAACATTATCTACTTCAACAGTTTCAGTAACAATGTCATTTTCCGTTGGATTTATTAGCGTAGGATCTATACGTTGTGCAATACCTTTTTGCGTTTGAGTGTATAAATCGAAACTAGCATTTAAACTCCACCATTTTGTTGGTTTATAGTTACTTGATAATTCAAGACCATAAGCTGATGTGTTTTCAAAATTGTCGAAAGTTAATATGATTCTATTTGATGTTAAGTCAGATTTGTCAACAAAAACGGCTCTATTAATTTCATCTTCAATTATTCTATAAAACACACCTCCAGTGATATTTCCTTTTTTAAGGTTTCTTGTATAGTTTACCTCTAAGGAGTTTGTGAATTGTGGTTCTAGCTCTTGATTTCCAAAATCAGAAACAAGAGGCGTGTTCCATTTCGGGATTGGATTTACTTGACCAATTCCAGGTCTGTCAACTCTTCTGCTATAACTTAATTGATAAGCGTTTTTATCGGATGGATTATATGTAAAGAACGCGGATGGATAGACTTGAAAATAATCATTATTAAAAGGAATGAGAGTTTTAAAATTAGTTGTTAAATCTGTTTCAACAGCATTGGCATCAACATTAACGCTTTCTGCTCTAAGACCTAATTGATAGGTCCATTTTTCAAACTTTTTTGAATAACTAGCATAAGCAGAATAGATATCTCTCTTATAGTCAAAATCAGTAAATGTTGGGATGTAATCTCCACTTTGGTTTCTTATTCTACCATCAGATTCATAAATAATTTCGTTATCAAATAATCTTGCTTGTAACCCAAGTTCCAATTTAGACTTTTCCGATAATGGATTTACATAATCTAGATTTATAGTTGTATTAATTCTGTCGGTATTTGTGAGTTCAAGGTAGCTTGGTCTAATGTTTAATCCGCTAAGTACGTTGTCTGTTTCAATAGTATTAGTAAAAATATTATAATCAATTTCTAATTCAATATTATGTCCTTTTTTATCAAAATCTAGTTTGTAATCAAAGTTGTATTGTGATGCGCTATTTTCTCTAAGTCCATCATTAATTTGAATTTGATTATTAGATATGTTCTCATTGAATACGAAATTGGAGGTCGATAAATTTTTACCATCGAAAATATTTTGATTTGTAAAAACTGAAATAGTGTTTTTGTCATTCAAATACAAATCAACACCTAATTTATAAAGATGAGATTTATTATTATCAAATAAACTCAGGGTTTGAAATGCATTTTTTTCTATTTGTGTTATAAGTCCATTAGTTTGTTTTTTTTCAATGTTGTTTCCGTAGCTGCCAAAAACATTGATTTTTCCATTTCTATAGTTCATGTCTATTGAACTATTAAATTTCGCTTCTCTTTGATGTCTTATTCCGGTATTAAAACTACCATTAAAACCAATCATGGTGTTTTTATGAAGCACTATATTTATAATGCCGCTCATTCCTTCAGGATTATATTTGGCTGACGGATTAGTTATCAATTCAATTTGTTTTATTGATGTAGAAGGAATTTGTCGTAATAATTGAGCCGTAGGAATATTAGAAAATTTCCCATCTACCATAACTCTAACATTTTGATTGCCACGTAAACTAATATCTCCAGTTTGTGCATCAACACTTACTGAAGGTACGGCTGTCATTAATTCGGATGCAGTCCCTAAGGCTGCCAAATCTTTTCCAACATTTATAATTTTCCTGTCTATTTTTTGTTGGATAGTAGATACTTCAGCAATTACGGTAACTTCATCTAAGGCCTCTATATCTTCTTCTAAGAATATATTTCCTAAATTGACTTTGTAGTTCCTTTTACCAAAATCAATTTCTTTATTGTAAGTTTTATAGCCAATATATTGAACGCTTACAATAATATGTCCTGCTATGATTTTTTTAATTTCAAAAGTACCATCGTCTAGCGTGATACTTCCGGTTATAGTTTTACCAGATGTATTTTTTATAATAATATTAACGTAAGGTAAGGGTTGCTTTAATTCTGCGTCTAATACTTTTCCTGATATGCTGCCAGTTTTGTCTGCATCTGTTTCGGGGTCTGTGGTATGTGCTTTTGCAGATGTTGATAATAAAATAAAGCACAAAAAGAGGAGTCTTTTCATTTAATTTGATTCGTTTTTTGATTGATTAATTGATGTATATTTATAGACGCTTTACTTTAATTTATGTTACTATGTTTTTTAGTATTAACTTTTTTTTAACAAACTGGTTTAAACTTTTTTGATTGAAGCGAAAAATAGAGGTGTTTTGCTCAATTGAAGACTTTTTTGAACTGCATAGCATCGTTACGGAGTTATAAAAAGATAAAAAGTGAGTGAAAAATATCATTTTACAGCCAATTAAAAAAAGTTTAAATGAGTTCAACGTATGAATAAAAAAACATTGGTGTTTGGGGCATCTTTAAAACTTAACAGGTATTCTAATTACGCTATACAGCGATTAGTTGCAAATGAATATGAAGTTGTGGCTTTTGGTATGAAAAAAGGAATGGTTTCAGGAATAGAAATTGATGCTGAGCTTTTACCTTATAAAAATATAGACACCGTAACATTGTATTTAAATCCTAAAAGACAGGAAGATTATTATAATTATATTGTTTCGTTAAGACCAAAGCGTGTTATTTTTAATCCAGGAACTGAAAATCCTGAATTTTATAAGATTTTAAAAGAAAACGATATTGATTTTGAAGCCGCTTGTACTTTAGTGTTGCTTTCTACTAATCAATATTAATCCCAAGAACGTTAAAATGCCGTTTATAATTAATATTTCAAATCCTATTTGATAGCCATTTAATAAATCAACAGAATATTCATTAATTATATATGAAATGATTGGAGCAATGATGGCTATTATCCAAACGTATTTGTCTTTTAATTGAGTTTTAGTGAATATGCCAAAAGCGAATAAACCTAATAGTGGCCCATAAGTGTAGCCAGCGGCTTTGAATAATTCCCAAATAACCGAAACATCTTTAAAAATAGCATCAAACATAACGATCACGATAACCAACACTAGGCTAATGAAAATGTGAGTACGTTTTCTAACCCGTTTTTGAGATTCTTTTGGCTTTTTATCTAATTCGATAATATCAATACAAAACGATGTCGTTAATGATGTTAAAGCGGAATCGGCACTAGAATAAGCGGCAGCAATTAAACCAAGTAAAAAGAAGGCTGAGGTCATAACACCAATCTCTGGTAGCATGGCTATGGTTGGAAACAAATCATCTTTTTTAGCTGTAATGCCATGCTGATTTGCATATTGTGTTAATAGTAACCCTAAAACTAGAAATAAAATATTCACAAAAACTAAAACCACACTAAAAGAAATCATGTTCTTTTGTGCTTCTTTTAAGTTTTTACAAGTCAGGTTTTTTTGCATCATATCTTGATCTAAACCAGTCATAGTTATAGTAATAAACATACCAGCAAGAAAGCTCTTGATAAAATATTGTGCATTATTAACATCGTCAAAGAAAAAAACTTTGCTCATAGCGTTTTCTTTTACATTGGTGTAAACTTCAGAAATACTATTCAGGTCTAAAGCAGAAGCCAAAAAAGCAATAGTCACCACTACAGAAATAAGCATAAAAAGTGTTTGCAAGGTATCCGTAAATATGATGGTTTTAATGCCACCTTTAAAAGTGTAAAGCCAAATGAGAGCAATAGTAATGATAACGGTAATTGTAAAAGGAATATGATACTGGTCAAATATTAATAGTTGTAACACTTTTGCAACCAAAAACAATCTAAAAGCGGCACCAATAACCCTTGAAATTAAAAAAGCAACAGACCCCGTTTTGTAGCTAACATTGCCAAACCGATCTTTCAAATAGGTGTAAATAGAAGTTAAATTCAGCTTATAATAAATAGGAAGTAGCACATAAGCAATAACTAAATATCCAAAAAAGTAGCCAAAGACGACCTGTAGATATCCAAATTGTTTTACTTCAACCGCACCAGGAACAGAAATAAATGTTACACCAGAAAGTGATGCGCCTATCATTCCAAAAGCTACTAAATACCAAGGAGCAGATTTGTTGGCTTTAAAAAAAGCGTCATTACTATCTTCTTTTCCAGTAAGATAAGAGATTATAATTAAGACCACAAAATAGGCTGATATAAGGAGAATGATTTGTGTTGCCGACATAGATACGTGTTTTCAGGTTTGGAATGTACAAATTTAAATTGCAAACGCGCATGAGTTGTTTTAAAAGAGTTCGCTTAAATTAGTGAAATTCACGACTAAATAGTAATTTCGCAATTATGGAATTTTCCTCAAAATTATTGGAGCGCGCAGTAAATGAGATGTCGCAATTACCTGGGATAGGTAAGCGTACAGCTTTGCGTTTAGTACTGCATATGTTAAGGCAGCCAAAAGAGCATACCTTTGCGTTGTCTGAAGCTTTACAAACCATGCGTAAAGATGTGAAATTCTGTAAATCATGCCATAATATAAGCGATGTTGAACTTTGTGAAATCTGTTCAAATCCAAACAGGAATGCCCATATTATTTGTGTAGTTGAAGATGTTAGAGATGTTATGGCTATCGAAAACACAAGCTCTTTTAAAGGATTGTATCATGTTTTAGGTGGTAAAATTTCGCCTATGGATGGTATTGGTCCGCATGATTTGAATATAGAATCTTTGGTAGGTAAAGTAAAAGAAGGAAAAGTAAAAGAACTTATTTTTGCTTTAAGTTCTACTATGGAAGGCGATACCACTAATTTTTATATATTTAAACAAATTCAAGATTTTCAAATTTTCACTTCAACTATTGCAAGAGGTATTTCGGTTGGTGATGAACTAGAATATGCCGATGAAATTACCTTGGGAAGAAGTATTATTAATAGAATTCCGTTTGAGACTTCTATAAAACTTTAAAGTAGAATATATTTGAAACTATCAGTAGTCATTTTAAATTATAATGTGCACTATTTTTTAGAGCTCTGCTTAAGAAGTGTAGAAGCAGCCATTTCTGAAATTGATGCTGAAATTATTGTCGTTGATAATAATTCTGAAGATGGTAGTTGCAATATGGTGAAAGATTTATTTCCAAAAGTTAAGCTTGTTGAAAATAAAGAAAATTTTGGTTTCTCAAAAGGAAATAACATAGGCGTTTCACAGGCAAAAGGAGAGTATTTGTGTATTCTAAACCCAGATACTGTGGTGGCAGAAGATACTTTTTTAAAACTATTGGAGTTTTCAGAAAACAAAGAGAAACTTGGTATTGTTGGTTGTAAATTAATTAATGGTAAGGGTGATTTCCTACCGGAAAGCAAACGAAAAATACCTTATGTAAATGCAGCTTTAAAAAAAATATTAGGTAATTCCAATGATTATTATGCAAATCATTTAAGTGAAAATGAAGTTAGCGAAGTTGATATTTTGGTCGGTGCCTTCATGTTTTTGAAAAGAGACTTATATAATAAAATAGGTGGGTTTGACGAAGATTATTTTATGTATGGCGAAGATATAGACATATCATACAAGGCTATAAAACATGGCTATAAAAACTATTATTACGGCAAAACTACAGTTATACATTTTAAGGGAGAAAGCACATTAAGAGATAAGTATTATGCACGTCGTTTTTATGGGGCCATGCAAATATTTTATAAGAAACATTTTAAGAAAAATATCCTTTTCGATATGTTTGTGTGGTCGGGTATTAGGCTGGTTTATATTTTTAGAAAAACACCTATTAATAAAACAAAACATGTTTCTCAATATGTTTTTATTTCAAATAAGATTAATGAAAAACTAAAAGCTGTTTTATTAAAGAAGGTTATATTAAAGGCAGGTTTAATTAATGTTGAAAAAGATTCTGAGATTATTTTTGATGCTAATTATATGACCTATAAAAGTATCATTGATATGATGAATAATCATAATGAAGAACCAATGACGTTCAAAATATTACCTAAAAACTCTAAATTTGCGCTAGGAAGTGATAATGCAATTAGTAGAGGTGAAGTTATTAATTTTGAGTAGAGTTTTGTAAATAATTAATCAAAACAATACTTTTTTTATTAATTTTGCAAAATAAAATTAAAAAACAACCATTACATTATTAATATGGCAAAGTTTGAACTTATATTACCAAAAATGGGTGAAAGTGTTGCAGAGGCAACCATAACGTCTTGGTTAAAGGAAGTTGGAGATACTATCGAGTTGGATGAACCTGTATTAGAAATAGCTACAGATAAAGTGGATAGTGAGGTGCCTAGTGAGGTTGATGGCGTTTTGGTTGAAAAATTTTTCAATACAGATGATGTCGTTCAAGTTGGTCAAGTTTTAGCCATTATTGAAACAGAAGGTGATGATGATTCCGAGGATGAAACTGCTGCTGAACCCTTAAAAGAAGTGGAAGAAGAAGTTGTTGAACAAATTGCTCAAACAATTACTATTGCAAAAGAAACGGTAGCCCCAGTAGTTTCTAGCGAAAATCGTTTTTATTCGCCATTAGTAAAAAACATTGCCAAAGCAGAAGGCGTTTCCCAGTCAGAATTAGATGCTATAGCAGGTACAGGAAAAGAGGCGCGAGTTACTAAAAATGATATTTTAGAGTATATTAAAAATAGAGGACATAGTCAAGAGCCAATTGCTGCTAAAGTTGAAACACCTGTTGTTCCAGCAAAAACTATTGAAAAGCCCAAAGCAGAGAAGCCTCCAGTAATTTCTAGCGGAGACGATGAAATTATAAAAATGACCAGAATGGGCAAGCTTGTTGCGCATCACATGATGGAGTCTATACAAACTTCAGCACATGTTCAAAGTTTTATTGAGGCAGATGTTACTAATATTTGGAATTGGAGGAAGAAAGTTAAAGCGGATTTCATGACGCGTGAAGGTGAAAACCTAACATTCACTCCCATTTTTATGGAAGCTATTGCTAAAGCGTTACGAGATTTTCCTATGATGAATATTTCTTTGCAAGGTGATACTATTGTAAAAAAGAAAAACATAAATTTAGGTATGGCAGCTGCTTTACCAGATGGTAATTTAATTGTGCCTGTTATAAAAAATGCAGATCAATTAAACTTGGTTGGTATGACTAAGCAGGTCAATGATTTGGCCAATCGTGCCAGAACAGGTAGGCTAAAACCAGATGATACCCAAGGTGGTACGTATACAGTTACTAACGTTGGTACTTTTGGAAGCATCATGGGAACACCAATAATTAATCAGCCACAAGTAGGTATTTTGGCTCTTGGAGCTATAAGAAAAGTACCTGCGGTTATTGAAACTCCAGATGGTGATTTTATTGGTATCCGTTACAAAATGTTCTTATCGCATTCTTATGATCATCGTGTGGTTAATGGTGCATTAGGCGGTATGTTTGTAAAAGCTGTAACAGATTATTTAGAGGCTTGGGATGTTAATAGAGAAATATGATGCTGTCATTCCTGCGAATCCCAATAGCTATCGGGAAGGAATCTGATCAAGTAAATAAAATATTTTTTCCTTTCACGAAAGATAAAAAAAGATAAATCCAACCTGTAAAACGGTTGGATTTTTTACTTCTACACTTTAGCAATTTAGTATATTTACAGTTCATTAATAATTCAATTGAATGCAATTAAACCTCACTAAACCCATCTGTTTTTTCGACTTAGAAACAACAGGAATCAATATATCTCATGACCGTATTGTTGAAATTTCAATTTTAAAAGTATTTCCTAACGGCACTGAAGAAAGTAAAACATGGTTAGTAAATCCAGAAATGACTATTCCTAAGGAAGTTATAGAAATTCATGGCATTACCAATGAGAAAGTTGCAAACGAACCCACTTTTAAAGCCTTAGCCAGAGACATTTATAATATGATAAAGGATTCAGATTTGGGAGGATTCAATTCAAATCGATTTGATATTCCTTTATTGGCTGAAGAAATGCTGCGTGCCGATATAGATTTTGATATGAAAAATTGTTTGGCTGTTGATGTGCAAACCATTTTCCATAAAATGGAACAGCGCACTTTAAGTGCTGCCTATAAATTCTATTGTGATGAAAGTTTAGATAACGCGCATAGTGCTGAAGCGGATACTAAAGCCACTTATGAGGTTTTAAAAGCGCAGATTTCCAAATATGACGACCTAGAAAATGATACTAAGTTTTTAGCAGAATTCAGTTCAAGAAAAAAGTTTGCAGATTTTGCAGGTTTTATAACCTATAATAAAGAGGGTGTTGAGTGTTTTTCTTTCGGAAAGCATAAAGGCAAATTAGTAACCGATGTTTTAGAAAAAGAACCCGGTTATTTTGGATGGTTATTAAATGCCGATTTTCCGTTGTACACTAAAAAAGTACTGACAGCCATTAAGTTGAGGAGCTTTAATAATAAGTTGGGATAGAAAATAGGACAGAAGACCGAAGACCGAAAACAGAAGTTTTGTAACTCGAAAAGATTTACAACAGATAAAAAGGTATTTAGTTATGCCATAAAAATTTTATTTACGGGATAACAGTAGCACAAAACTTACTATATCCTGACTTATTTACTGGATATGAGTAATAAAAGTAATTATATAACGAGTTAGGGTTAATGCCGAAAAATAAACGACAATTCAAAGATTAGAATATGGCGAGAAGAAATGATAAAGCAACTGGACTACTAATTATAATAGGTTTTGTAGTATTTATCATTGCAAAAGTCTTCGAATTTATCATGGATTATATTGTTGTTATCGGAGTAATCGTTGGAATTGCTCTTGTAATCTTTGCTGTTGTTAAATTCATAGAACATCAAGACTCAAAAAAACAGCAAAAACTTAATATTCATAATGCAATTTTAAAAGGTCTCAATGAAAAATATGAACAAGAAAAAAGCAGAATTGAGAACAAAAAAGAGAGAATATTTCAGTCACTTCAGAAAATTCAGAATGATATAATCGCATTAGAAAATAAACAAAACACTTACAATGATTCTTATGACCCGATAAGAGCTATTTCAAAACTTCAAAATATTCTTAAAGTAAAGACTTTAAGTCTCAACGAAATTTGGGATTTATTTTATGACCAAGGTGAATTTAAGGTTATAAATCTTAATCAACGCTTCGAAGAAAAAATAAGGTTAGTCGATGAAATCAATAAACCTGAATACTTTGAACTAAAACCAAATACAGAAAATAAAGACAAACTGTCAACAGAAATTGAACAGAAGAAAAAGGAACTTAATCAAAGCTTAAAATCTATTTACACTTCAAATCTAAATTCCACGAAAAATAAAATACACGAGCTCAAAGAGAGATATAAGCAAAAAGGCAAACTATGGACTTTAGAGCTTGAAAAGTTCAAGGAAAAACAGAAACAAAAAAATGACAAAGTTGATTTGTTAAAAGCAAAATATAATGAAAGTAACGAAAGTTCAATTGCTGAATTTCATCTTCAAATACTTGAAAAAATAATCTATGACCCAAATTTTCACAAATCAATAACTACTGATTACAACGAGGAGAATAAAATTCTTATTATTGAATACCTTCTTCCTACAATAGAGCAGTTTCCTGAAACAAAAGAATTTCGGTACATAAAAACACGAAACGAATACAAAGAAATTAAATTTTCAGATAGAGAACTTGACAAATTATATAATGATATTATTTATAGACTTGTGCTTGACTTAATAAGTATTTCATTCGAAAATGACTTGATAAATGTCATTAAAACGATTGTTTTCAATGGTTGGACAAATGCTATTAACAAGGCTACTGGACTTTATAATAAAGCATGTGTTCTTTCTGTAGTTTGCGACAAGAGTGAATTTATTAAAATTAATTTGTCAGAAGTTGACCCTAAAGAATGCTTTAAAAGTCTTAAAGGAATTTCTGCAAATAAAATCAGTAACCAAACGCCTATAAAACCTATTATCACAATAGCGAATGATGATAGAAGATTTGTGTCATCTCAAGAAATCGGAATAGACTCTTCCACAAATTTGGCATCGATGCACTGGGAAGACTTTGAACACTTAATAAGAGAAATTTTTGAGAAAGAATTTAGTATAAACGGTGGAGAAGTAAAAGTTACACAGTCAAGTAGAGATGGAGGTGTAGACGCAATTGCATTCGACCCTGACCCAATTCGTGGAGGAAAAATAGTAATTCAAGCTAAACGTTATACGAATATAGTAGGAGTTTCTGCTGTTAGAGACTTATATGGAACAGTAATGAATGAGGGAGCGACAAAGGGAATATTAGTAACGACTTCTGATTATGGTTCTGATTCATTCAAATTTGCAAAGGATAAGCCAATTACTCTAATAAATGGAGGAAATTTACTTTATCTACTTGAAAAACATGGTTATACTGCAAGAATAAATATTAAGGAAGCTAAAGATGAATTAAAATAAAAGCACTAACCCTAACAACGTATATAAAAAATAGCGGTTTTGGTGCTTAAAGGAAAGATAAATAATAAAATTAAGTTCAGTTATAACCCGAAAAGTTAGTGCGTAAAAATCCGCTACTTTTCATATACTAACCGTTGTGCTTAATACAGGACAAATGAAATGACACTTGAAGATTTGGGATATAACATAGATTTGGAAAACTATCGAAAGGACCAAAACCTTGATTCATTTGAAGTAGGGCGAGTTATTTCTGAACACAAGGAAAGGTACGTTGTAAAAACCTCTGAGAATGAATACAATGCTGAGATAATCGGAAATTTAAGATTTTCGGCACACGAAAGGTCTGATTTTCCTGCTGTTGGGGATTGGGTTGCAATTACCGAATATGATGAAGATAAAGTGCTGATTCATTCTGTTTTTCCTAGAAAGACCATCGTTGAAAGACAATCGGTTGGGAAACAAGGCGAGAAACAAATCATTGCAACAAATATTGATTTTGCTTTTATTGTACAGGCGGTTGACAGAGATTTTAACATTAACCGAATAGAAAGGTATTTGGCAATTTGTAATACTTCCAATGTAAGACCTATAATCATTCTCAATAAAATTGACTTGATAAATGAAATTGAGTTAAAGGAGTTGATTTCACAAGTTCAGGAAAGAATAAAGCAAGTACCGATAATTGCAATAAGTAATGAGACCCAAAAAGGTATTGAAAGACTCAAAGAATATTTGCTAAAAGGTAAAACCTACTGTTTGTTAGGTTCATCAGGAGTAGGAAAATCAACCCTTTTAAATAATCTTTCCGGTAAACAATTGATGAAAACTAACACTATTAGTACAAGTACGAAAAAAGGACGACACGTTACAAGCCACCGAGAATTATTAGTTCTAGAAAATGGTGGTATTCTAATTGACAATCCAGGAATGAGAGAAGTAGGAATCGTAGATTCAACTAGTGGACTGGAAAGGACATTTGAAACAATAATAGAGTTATCCAAAGATTGCAAGTTCATGGATTGTACCCATACAACAGAAATTGACTGTGCCGTTTTAGCAGCTGTTAGCAAAGGGGAAATTGACCCGAACTCTTATGAAAACTACCTAAAAATGGAGAAGGAAAAAGAGTATTTTGAATCGACAGTTGCTGAAAAGCGTAAAAAAGACAAAGATTTAGGAAAAATGATAAAACACTTTAAGAAGACGAGAAAATCAAATAAGTACTAAGCACAACATGCGTATATAACAAATAAAATATAAGCTAATCTATTAAGCTCTAAACGATGAATTTACTCGATAAAAAGCAACTTTGGGTCGAAGACAGATTATTGCAGGCTAACCCGCGTTAGGGATTGCAGTGGAAAGCCCACAGCCCGACGAAGGGGGTGCGAGGACTTGCAACGAAAAGCCCGACCCTTGTGGTAACGCCCAGATAAAAAAAATAGACTTAAATCTTTGCGTCTTAGCGTCTTTGCGCGAAAATAAATTTTAAGACATATGAAACTAATCTGCATCGGTAGAAATTACACCGAACACATAAAAGAATTAGAAAACGAAAAACCAACGGATCCTGTTGTGTTTTTAAAACCGGACACGGCTATTCTTCTTAAAAAGCAACCTTTTTTTATTCCTGATTTTTCGGATGATGTACATCATGAAGTAGAGGTTTTGGTTAAAATTAATCGAGTTGGCAAACACATCGATAAAAAGTTTGCCCATAAATATTACAATGAAATTGGATTAGGAATAGACTTTACAGCTCGGGATTTGCAAAGTCAGTTAAAATCTAAAGGTTTGCCTTGGGAAAAGGCAAAATCCTTTGATGGTGCTGCCGTGGTCGGTCATTGGATATCTAAAAAAGAGGTAGCTGATGTAAACCATATTGAATTTTCCTTAAAAAAGAACGATGCTATTGTACAATCGGGAAATACAAGCCACATGCTTTGGAAAATTGATGAATTAATAGAATATGTGTCAAAATATTTTACTTTAAAGATTGGAGATATTATATTTACAGGCACACCAGCAGGAGTTGGCAAAGTATTTGCTAATGACAAATTAAAAGGATTTATAGAAAACAAAGAAATGTTTTCAATAACGGTAAAATAAATGGAACAACATTACAAATTATACAGAGTACGCGAATTGGCTGATAACGACGCCGATTTTATAGCCGCACTCGCCGAAGCTTTTTTAGAAGAAGTACCCGAAGATGCCGAGCGATTAAAAAAAGCAGTTGCTGAAAAAGATTACCATGAAGCTTATCAGGCGGCTCATAAAATGAAACCTACAGTGGATTTATTTGAGTTGGGTGTGCTAGATAAGTTAATAGAGGTGCAGGATTGGGGCAAGTTTACACAAACTGATGTAGATGTAACTGAGCAGTTAGAGGTAGTTATTACAGCTGTTGACAACGCTGTTGCTGAAATGAAATCAGACTTCAATTTGTAATGTTAGCCGAGATAATTACCATTGGCGACGAACTTCTTATTGGTCAAGTTATTGATACTAATTCTGCGTTTGTAGCTAAACAACTTAATAAAATAGGTGTTTCTGTTTACCAAATAACGTCCGTTCAGGATAATAAAGCACATATACTAAAAGCTTTAAAAGAGGCTGAAAATAATGTAGATATCATTATTCTTACTGGTGGGTTAGGACCTACAAAAGATGATATAACCAAAAAAACAATTGCAGAATATTTTAATGATACCTTAGTTAGAGATGCTTCTGTTTTGGCAAACATAGAGTCTATATGGAAAAAAAATATAAGACAAACACTGCTTCAGGTTAATAAAGACCAATCCTTGGTGCCATCAAAAGCCACTGTTTTAATGAACATGGTTGGAACAGCTCCAGGCATGTGGTTAGAAAAAGACGATAAGACCTTCGTGTCCTTACCAGGTGTTCCTTTTGAAATGAGAGCACTAATTTCAAATGATGTCCTTCCTAAATTAAGGGTAAAATATAAATGTCCATTTATTTTACACAAAACATTAGTGGTTTATGGATTAGGTGAAAGTGCTTTAGCGGCTAGAATAGAATCTTGGGAAGATGCTCTGCCAAGCCACATAAAACTTGCGTATTTGCCAAATTTAGGTAAAATGAGATTGCGTTTATCAGCAAAAGGATTTGATGAACAAAAGATTAGAAATGATGTCCAGCAACATATAGATAAGGTATTACCATTAATTGAAAAAGAATTTTTTGGTTATGAAGATGAAGAAGGTAATGAGGAAGTTGTTATTGCTAAGCAACTCACTAAATTAGGAAAGTCATTAGCTATAGCAGAAAGCTGTACAGGAGGCAAGTTGTTACACTTGTTTACAGCACATCCTGGAGCTTCACAATATCTAAAAGGCGGCGTTGTAACCTATGCAACACAATCAAAAATTGATGTATTAAACATTCCAGAAACCATTATAGATCAATATTCTGTAGTCAGTGCTCAGGTTGCCGAAGCCATGGCGCAAAATGTTCTGCAATTATATAAATCAGATTATGCTATAGCTACCACTGGAAATGCAGGGCCAACAAAAGGCGATTCTAATGCGGAAGTTGGTACCGTTTTTATTGCTATAGCCACTAAAAAAGGCGTTTATTCAGAGCAATTTGACTTTGGGAATAACCGTTCAAGAGTCATTGGCAAAGCGGTTAATAAAGGGCTGGAAATGCTTCAAAAAGAAATTTTTAAAAATTGATAAAATTTACGTTGTCATAATATAAAGATTTTATATATTTGCACCTCGAATTTAAGCAACAAGAATTTTAAAGTTATATAATAATGTCAAGAGTTTGTGAACTTACAGGAAAGAAGGCAATGGTTGGAAACAACGTGTCTCATGCAATGAACAGAACTAAACGCAAATTTAACGCGAATTTAGTAAAGAAACGTTTTTATATTCCAGAGGAAGATAGCTGGATAACTTTAAAAGTTTCAACATCTGCTTTAAAGACTATTAACAAAATAGGTATTTCTGCAGCAATTAAAGATGCAAAATCTAAAGGATTTTTAACTAAGTAATTAGCTGTATTTAAAATAAAAAGAAATGGCAAAGAAAGGAAACAGAATACAGGTAATTTTAGAATGTACAGAGCATAAAGAGTCTGGTAAAGCAGGAACGTCACGTTACATTACTACAAAAAACAAAAAGAATACGCCAGATAGAATGGAGATTAAAAAATTTAATCCTATCCTTAAGCGTATGACAGTTCATAAAGAAATCAAATAAAACAGTAGATCATGGCAAAGAAATCAGTAGCATCATTACAAACAGGATCTAAAAGATTAACAAAAGCAATAAAAATGGTAAAGTCGCCTAAAACAGGGGCTTACATGTTTGTTGAGTCTATTATGAATCCAGAACAAGTAAACGACTTTTTAGCTAAAAAGTAAAACACTTTGTTTCAACATATTATAAGCTGCTTTCTTTTTAAGAAAGCAGCTTTTTTATTTTTATCTTTGAATAGATTACTGACAGATTAACAGCAAAAATTTGTGGTAAGAAAATTGACATAGATAAATTGAATAGTTAGGGCGCCTGCCTGCCAGCAGGTTGCCACTCCCGATAGCTATCGGGGGGGCGGGCTTTTGGCAGTCGCTTTTTTAATACGTCATTGTGAGGACAAAGGACGTGGCAATCTGCCAAATTTTAGTTCTTAGCAATGATAATTTAATTAGTTTTAAAAAGGATAGAGTTTATCCTGAGCGCAGTCGAAGGGTTACAATCCCTAACGCACCAGTCCGCAATTAGTAGTAATCAACCGTTATTGTTTACTATTTGCTAAATCAAAATAACCCGTTTTTGAGCGTAACAACTCAACAACAAACAACAAACAGGAAAAATGAGTTTTTTTAAAAAAATATTTTCTTCAGAAAAAAAGGAAACCCTAGATAAAGGATTAGAGAAAACTAAAACCAGTTTTTTAGGCAAACTAAGTAAAGCCGTTGCAGGAAAATCTAAAGTAGATGATGATGTTTTAGATAATCTTGAAGAAGTTTTAGTATCTAGTGATGTCGGTGTAAATACCACTTTAAAAGTCATTGAACGTATTGAAGCGCGCGTATCAAAAGATAAATATTTAGGAACCGACGAACTCAATACCATCCTCCGCGAAGAAATTGCAGGGTTATTGAGTGAGACCAATTCAGGTGAAGAAACAGAATACACCATTCCCGATTTGCCTAAAAGAGAAGACGGAAGTAAAACACCTTACGTATTAATGGTGGTAGGTGTAAACGGTGTTGGGAAAACCACAACAATAGGGAAGTTAGCGTATCAATTTAAAAAACAAGGTTTAAAAGTCGTACTAGGCGCAGCCGATACGTTTAGAGCAGCCGCTATAGATCAACTTCAAGTTTGGGCAGACCGTGTAGATGTGCCTATGGTTCGTCAAGATATGGGAAGCGATCCAGCATCCGTAGCTTTTGATGCTTTAGAATCTGGTGTAAATCAAGATGCCGATGTTATTATTATAGACACCGCTGGTCGTTTACATAATAAAGTCAACTTAATGAATGAGCTTACAAAAGTAAAACGTGTCATGAAAAAAGTAGTTGTGGATGCACCACATGATGTATTATTGGTTTTAGATGGCTCAACAGGGCAGAATGCATTCGAGCAAGCAAAACAGTTTACAGCTGCTACCGAAGTAACTTCTTTGGCCGTCACAAAATTAGATGGAACAGCTAAAGGTGGTGTGGTTATTGGTATTTCGGATCAATTTCAAATTCCTGTAAAGTATATTGGAGTAGGTGAGGGACTTGAAGATTTACAAGTCTTTAATAAGTATGAATTTGTGGATTCGTTTTTCAAATAATCGTTTTGTCATTCCCACGAAGGTGGGAATCTCATGACACTTTAATATGTTTTTTTTGTCATTCCTGCCTTTTGGCTTCGCTCAAGATAAACTATGGCAGGCGGCATCAACAACCCCTTTCTCTTCGGAATAGCTAAGTATTTCTAGCTTTTGTTCTAAAGTCCATTTTTTGTATTTCATATGTCAAATGTATTAGTTTTGAAATTTAAAATATCATTCCGAACTTATAAGAGGCTAAAATAAAAGGTTTAATTGAAAAAGAATTCTCCGAGTTGTAAACTCGGAGCCTCCTTTGAAATTGTCATTCCCGTGAAAACGGGAATCTCATGTGAAATCTAAATTCATCAATCCAAAATCCTAAATCATTACGTATCTTTGCACACTTAAATTTTGGTATGAGAACGAAATCACTTAAAAAGAATAAAATCAACGTAGTAACCCTCGGTTGTAGTAAAAATGTTTACGACAGCGAAGTGCTAATGGGGCAATTAAAAGCCAGCGGAAAAGATGTAGTGCACGAGGAGGAAGGTAATATTGTGGTGATTAATACCTGCGGTTTTATTAATAATGCGAAAGAAGAAAGCGTTAATACCATTTTAGAATACGTTCAGAAAAAGCAAGATGGCGATGTTGATAAAGTATTTGTTACAGGCTGTTTAAGTGAGCGTTACAAACCAGATTTAGTAAAAGAAATCCCGAATGTAGATGAGTATTTTGGAACGACGGAATTACCAGGATTGTTAAAAGCCCTAGGTGCTGATTATAAGCATGAGTTGATAGGGGAGCGTTTAACAACTACACCAAAAAATTACGCATATTTAAAAATTGCTGAGGGTTGCGACAGACCTTGTTCGTTTTGTGCTATTCCTATTATGCGTGGTAAGCACAGAAGCACGCCAATAGAGGAAATCGTTATAGAAGCGGAGAAACTAGCCGCTAAAGGTGTTAAAGAATTGGTTCTTATTGCTCAAGATTTAACATACTACGGACTGGATTTATATAAAAAACGAAACCTTGCTGAATTGCTCGAAGCTTTAGTAAAAGTGGATGGCGTGGAGTGGATTCGTTTGCACTATGCATTTCCAACAGGATTTCCCTTGGACGTGTTAGATGTGATGAATCGTGAACCAAAAGTATGCAACTATTTAGATATTCCATTACAACATATTTCCGACTCGATTTTGAAAAGTATGCGTCGTGGAACAACTAAAGAAAAAACCACTAAGTTATTACAAGAGTTTCGTGCCAAAGTGCCTAATATGACTATTAGAACGACGCTTATTGTGGGCTACCCTGGGGAAACAGAAGAAAACTTCCAAGAATTAAAACAATGGGTTACAGATATGCGTTTTGAACGTTTAGGCTGTTTTACCTATAGTCATGAAGAGAATACACATGCTTATAATTTAGAAGACGATGTTCCTGAGGATGTTAAAATAGATCGCGCAAATCAGATTATGGAAATTCAATCTCAGATTTCTTGGGAATTGAATCAACAAAAAATAGGGCAGGAGTTTAAAGTGGTTGTTGATAGAAAAGAAGGTAATTATTTTGTTGGAAGAACAGAGTTTGATTCGCCAGACGTGGATAATGAAGTATTGATTGATGCTACAAAGACCTATTTAAAAACTGGTGAATACACTACCGTTAAAATTATTGAGGCTGAAGATTTTGATTTGTATGGCGAAGTTGTAAACTAGGATTAAATCAAAATAGAAATTGATTGTCACTCTGAGAGCAGTCTTAGGGTCTCATTATTCATTTATCATTCTGTAAATTAGTTTGTATTTTTGAAGCTATGAGTCCAATCGATTTTTCAAAATTCTTAAATACTATAAGTTCAGAACCATTACGAGTTTTAAATTCCTCTATTCCAAAATCCAAATACATTCCAATAGATTTATCTGAATCCAACCAAATATTAAATACTGTAGACATATCTTCATCTTCAAAACTAGGCATGTTTGTAAATAATCATATAAAAAAGCATCATGCTTTAGTGGCTTATGGTGGTTATTTAGAAGTTAGAAACATTTATAAAGGCAGTAGTCATTTCAATAGTCAAGCTGAAGAAGAGCGCAACATCCACCTAGGAGTCGATTTATGGTGTGGTGATGAAACACCGATTTTAACTCCGTTAGATGGTGTTGTACACAGTTTTAAGAACAATACAAATTATGGCGATTATGGGCCAACCATTATCTTAACACACAATATCTCAGGTGTTGCATTTTATACGCTATACGGACATTTAAGTTTAGCATCTATTAATAAACTAAAAGTAGGTAAGGAATTTAAGAAGGGTGAACAAATCGCGACTTTAGGCGATACTTCTGTAAATGGGGATTATCCGCCGCATTTACACTTCCAGATAATAAAAGATATTCAAGATTATAATGGCGATTACCCAGGGGTTTGTAGTGAAAATGATTTAGGGTTTTATAAAGGGAATTGTCCAGATCCTAGTTTGTTGTTGAAGTTGTAAATTAATACAGTATGCAGCACTTTAATTCTTACTTTATCTATTATATCTTACCATTTAACGCAAAAAAAGCTTTTTAAAATTTTATTATGTATTTTCAAAAATCTCCTTTTCTAAAGACAATTCAAGTCACTTTAGGCTTCAATTTTAAGTGTTTTAGTAACCGTAAATTCAATGAATTCGTCTGTTTGTCCTATTTTAAAGTAGTTTCTCTATAAGTTATAGGATTATTATTTAAAAGAGAGTATGTTTACCCTGTCTCCCTGACAAATAAATAGCATACCCAAAACTGCTTTTCTTGTTTACATCGTTGTTAGGCTTCGCCATAAATTGGCGTGTTTTGCTATTAACCATAACCAACCACTATGAGGACTATTTACGCTCAAATTACTTTTGCTCTCTTTTTAATTTTCACACTGAGTATAAATTCCCAAATTTCGTTTGTTGAAGACAGCACCGTACCTTTTGATGATGTTTCATTAGGCGATGCAGATTTTGCAGATGTAGATGGCGATGGCGACCAAGATGTAATTATTACAGGTTTATTTATTGGTGGTACAACAATAGCTAATTTATATCTTAATGATGGTATTGGTAATTTTGCATTAGTTCCAGGCACTCCGTTTACTCCCGTATATGTTAGCACAGTTAATTTTGCCGATGTAGATGGCGATAATGATATGGATGTATTTATAACTGGTGAAGATGGCGGGGTTATTTCTGGAGTTTCAGAACTTTATATTAATGATGGTTCGGGTAACTTTACATTAGATACAGCGACAACATTTAATGGTATAATACGAGGACATGTTTCTTTTGGAGATGTGGATAATGATGGTGATCAAGATGTTTTAATCAATGGGTCAGATGGAAGTAACTCCATTGTTAAACTCTTTATAAATGATGGTACAGGAATATTTACAGAATCTATAGGGCAACCTTTTGAACTTGCGGGAGGATATCCATTTAATGCTTTTGCAGATATTGATGGCGACAACGATTTAGATTTAATGATCTCTGGGCAAATTAATACTTCACAAGCTTCAACAAAATTATATGTTAATGATGGAAATGGAAATTATTCTATTATGCTAGGAACGCCTTTTCCTCAAGTAACAAATGGTTCAATTGATTTTGGAGACGTTGACAATGATGGTGATCTCGATGTTTTTTTAACAGGATATAGTTACAATACTGGGGGTAATTATTCCGATTTATTTATAAATGATGGTCTAGGGAATTTTACACTTTATGCACCAGACCCTTTTCAGATAGTTTCGAGTGGTGAAGCTGTTATGTTTGATGCTGATGGAGACGGAAACCTAGACATATTTTTAACTGGTGCATATGCAGGGCCAAAAGCTATATTGTACAGTAATGATTGTTATGGAAACTTTACTGAAGTTGTTGGTATGCCTTTTGTTGGCACAATCGGTAAAGTAGACATAGCTGATGTTGATGGTGATGGTGATTTGGATGTATTGACTGTAGGAGCTTCAGCATTAGGTTCTGCTTCAAATTTATATATAAACGAATCTTTGGCACAACCCGCGGTAGGTGCTTTCATCACCACCTGGCAAACCACTGCAGCCAATGAGTCTATTACCATACCAACAACAGGTGTAGGCTATAATTACAATGTAGATTGGGGAGATGGTAATGTAGCAACAGGAGCAACTGCAGACGCAAGTCACATTTATGCCACAGCAGGAGTGTATCAAGTTACTATTACGGGTACATTTCCAAGAATATATTTTAATGGTTCTACTTCCGCCCAAAAAATTAAGTCTATCGATAATTGGGGCTGTAACCCATGGATATCTATGAGAGATGCATTTTATGGCTGTACTAATTTAGTTGTAAATGCAACAGATACTCCAAATCTTTCTAATGTTACATCCATGTCTCAAATGTTTGTAAATACAACTTCTTTAGGTGGTGGTACAGGAAATTGGAATTGGAGCACAGGGAATGTGACAACTATGGGAGCAATGTTTCATAACGCAACTTCTTTTAATCAAGATATTGGTAGTTGGGATGTTGCTAATGTCATACAGATGAGTAGCATGTTTTACGGTGCTTCTACTTTTAACCAAAATATTGATAGTTGGAATGTAGGTAATGTAACAGATATGTCATCTATGTTTCAAGGAGCTTTAGCTTTCAATCAAGCTATTGGTAGTTGGAATGTCGGAAACGTAACAATTATGACAACCATGTTTAGAGATGCATCTTCCTTTAATCAAGATATTAGTGCTTGGAATACCTCCAATGTTACATCAATGAATAGTATGTTTAATAGTGCAAGTGCATTTAATCAAAACATAGGTGCTTGGAATACAAGTAATGTGACATTTATGCCAGGTATGTTTCAATATGCCACAGTGTTCAATCAAGATATTGGTAATTGGAATACGAGTAATGTTACGTCTATGACAGGTATGTTTAATGGGGCTTCTACTTTTAACCAAGACATTGGCAATTGGGATACTAGCAATGTATGGACTTTTACGCTTATGTTTATGGACGCTATTTCTTTTGATCAAAATTTAGGGAATTGGAATCTATCCAGTCTTAATACAGCCAATAATATGTTTACTCGTGTCACACTTTCAACCACCAATTATGATAGTTTATTGATAGGTTGGGATGCTCAAATTTTGTTATCTAATGTAGGCTTTGATGGAGGACTGAGTAAATATTGTGCTGGTGAAGCCGCCAGAACCAATATGATTGCTACTGATGCGTGGAATATTATAGATGGTGGCTCCGCAACACCTATATTTCAAATTTCAGCAGACCAATGGGCTTTAGATAGTTATACTTTGCCAACCATTACAGGAACAAACCTTTCGGGTACAGAAGCCTATTACACAGGTCCAAATGGAACAGGAACTTTATACAATGCCGGCTATGTCATTAATTTTGCAGGTTTTTCAACATACCCTATTAGGCTTTATATTTATGATAGCCCAAGTCCCGGCTGTAGTTCTGAAGAAGATTTTCTATTAACTATTGATGATAGTGCTTGTGCTTTTGTCACCACTTGGGAAACTACATTAGCAAACCAAACCATAACCATACCAACCTCGAATCAAAATGGGGCGTATAATTATAATGTAGATTGGGGTGACGGCACATCTACCATTGGAGCTACGGGAAACACAAGTCATGCTTATGCTCTTCCAGGTACCCACCAAATTACCATTACAGGGCTTTTTACACAACTTTCCTGGAATATTTTAACTAATCCGCAAAGTATCATATCCGTTGATCAATGGGGCTGTAATCCATGGACAAATATGAATCAGGCCTTTAAAGGATGTTCAAATTTAGTTATTAATGCGTTAGATGTACCAAATCTTTCTAATGTTACGGACATGAGTCAAATGTTTTTCGGTGCGACGTCGCTTGGTGGTGGTACAGGCAACTGGAACTGGGATACAAGTACCATAACCACTATGGAAAACATGTTTTCGCAAGCTAATAACTTTAATAAAGATATTGGAAGTTGGGATACCAGTAATGTCACCTTAATGAATCACATGTTTTATCAGGCATCTGTATTTAACCAAGATATTGGGGCTTGGAATACAAGTAAGGTTACCAATATGAATACTATGTTTTATGCTGCTAATGCATTTAATCAAGATATAGATAACTGGGACACCTCTAGCGTCACCAGTTTTCAATCAATGTTTCTTGATGCTGTTAGTTTTAACCAGAATATAGGAAATTGGGTCACCACAGCGGCAACAGATATGAGTGTGATGTTTTCGGGGGCTTCTAGTTTTAATCAAGATTTAGGGCTATGGGACACAAGTAATGTTACCAATATGCAGGGGATGTTTTATGGTGCCATTGCCTTTAACCAAGATATTGGTAGTTGGGATACCAGTAATGTAACATCAATGTTATCAATGTTTCAGGGGGTTATTGGTTTTGATCAAGACTTGGGGAATTGGAATGTGGAAAATGTTACAAATGCAGGCCAAATGTTTAGAGGGGTTACCTTATCTACTCCTAATTATGATAGTTTATTGATTGGTTGGAATGCACAAAATTTAAATCCTAACGTTACTTTTGGTGGTGGTTTAAGTAAATATTGTGCTGGTGAAGCAGCCAGAACTAATATGATAGCAAGTGATGCCTGGCAAATTAATGATGGTGGTTTTGTAGGTTCTACCGTAGATGATTTATTAGATCAAACAGTTATAGATAGTTTTACCTTTCCAGCAATAACTGGAACTAACCTTTCGGGCAATGAAGCCTATTACACATTAACTGGTGGTAATGGCAGCATTTATTATGCTGGCGAGGTGGTTAATTATACTGATTTAGCTCCTTACCCAATTACTCTTTATATATATGATAATCCTACCGCTGGCTGTAGTTCTGAAGAATCATTTTTGCTCACTATTACCTGTAGCACCCTCTGGTATGCCGATACAGATGGCGATGGTTACGGAGATGCTGAAAGCAGTATCCAAGGGTGTTTGCCACCAGTGGGCTATGTGCCAGATAATACAGACTGTGATGACACAAATGCTATGACTTATCCGGCAGCTACAGAGATTTGCGATGGACTGGACAACAACTGCGATGGAACAGTTGATGAAGGGTTTAGCGATACCGACGGCGATGGCATTGCTGACTGTATGGATACTGAAACCTGCGATGGGTTAGACAATGACGGCGATGGACAGGTAGATGAAGGGTTTAGCGATACCGATGGTGACGGCATTGCCGATTGTATGGATACTGAAGAATGTGACGGATTAGACAATGATGGCGATGGGGCTATTGATGAAGGGTTTCCTGATACCGATGGCGATGGCATTGCGGACTGTGTGGATGTTGAGGTGTGCGACGGAATAGACAACAACGGCGATGGACAGATAGACGAAGGTTTTACTACAACATTCTATGCCGATGCCGATAGTGATGGCTATGGGGATCCTTCAAACAGTATTCAAACTTGTTCTCCGCCTCCAGGCTATGAGCCAGATAATACAGACTGTGATGATATCAACGCTACCGTCTATCCTGGCGCACCCGAGCTTTGTGATGGCTTAGATAATGACTGTGATGGTAATATTCCTGTTGAAGAGATTGACAATGATGGTGATGGTTATTCGGAATGTGAGGGTGATTGTGATGATACCAATGCGGCGATTTATCCAAGTGCAATTGAAGTTTGTGATGGATTAGATAACAATTGCGATGGCACTATTGACGAAGGTGTTACAACCACGTTTTATGCCGATGCAGACGGTGATGGGTATGGTGATTTAGCAAATAGCATTCAAGATTGTTTGCCACCAACGGGTTATGTGCCCGATAATACAGATTGCGATGACACGAATGTTACTATTTACCCAGGAGCACCAGAACTTTGTGATGGCTTAGATAATGATTGTGATGGTAACATTCCTGTTGAAGAGATAGACAATGATGGTGATGGTTATTCGGAATGTGAGGGTGATTGTGATGATACCAATGCGGCGATTAATCCAAGTGCAATTGAAGTTTGTGATGGATTAGATAACAATTGCGATGGTACTATTGACGAAGGTGTTACAACCACGTTTTATGCCGATGCAGACGGTGATGGATTTGGCGATTCGGCAGATAGCTTTCAAGGCTGCACACCTCCTTCGGGTTATGTGCCAGACAATACAGATTGTGATGATGCAAATGCTGCAATTAATCCAAATGCTACTGAAGTTTGCGACGGGATAGATAATAACTGTGATGGACAAATAGACGAAGGCGTTACTACTGCGTTTTATGCCGATACAGATGGTGATGGTTATGGAGATTCAGCAGATTTTGTTCAAGCTTGTACAGCACCTCCGGGTTATGTGCCCGATAATACGGATTGCGATGACACGAATGTTACTATTTACCCAGGAGCACCAGAACTTTGTGATGGCTTAGATAATGATTGTGATGGCATCATCCCAGAACCACAAGTTCAAGATTTAGAAGACCAAACCGCAATTGGCAGTTTTACTTTTTCAACAATACTAGGATCAAATTTATCAGGTAATCAAGCCTATTATACTAATACTAATGGCACTGGTTCCGTTTATTCTGCAGGAGATACTATTAATTTTGAAGATTTTACGTCGTATCCAATTATACTTTATAATTTCGATATCGGAAATACTGGATGTACATCAGAAGAAAACTTTTTACTAACAATCTTATTACCACTTGAATGTACCAATTTAAGTAATCCTTTAAATACTGCAGTTGATGTTCCTAATGATACCGATTTTTCTTGGAATATAGTACCTGATGCTTCAGGGTATATTTTATCTGTAGGAACAAATTCAAACGGTACAGACATAATAGATGCATTAGACCTTGGTAATGTGTTAAGTTATGATTTGCCAGAAAACCTGCCTTATTCAGTAGATATATACGTTAGTATCATACCTTATAATAGTGACCAAATGGCAATAGACTGTATTGAAGATAGTTTTCTTGTTGAAAGAAGACAAGTGCCTCCAAAATATTTTACACCAAATAGTGATGGTACAAATGATTACTGGATAGTTCCAAATCGCTTAAATAATATAAGCACTATTTATATATATAACCGTTATGGAAAGCTACTAAAAGAAGTTGGAGATTTACAATCAGGATGGGATGGAACTTATAATAATAAACCTCTACCAACAAACGATTATTGGTATTTAATTTTATACAAAAATGGTGGGACTTTAAAAGGGCATTTTAGTTTGATGAGGTAGCTAAAGATCTAAATTGTTTAGAAGTCTAATTATAAATGTTTAGACATTCGTTTTAAGTTTTATCTAAAGAAAAATCCCGATAAATTCTATCGGGATTTTTTAAATTATTTGTCATTGCGAATCACACTTTTTTTGTGTGATGTAGCAATCTGTTTGTTGAAAACTCAAACTTTTCAATTTATGAGATTCCTGCCTTCAAAGGAATTAATGCTAATCCTCAACCAATACCCATTCCCCTTTGGCTAAAAGCGGTTCAGCTTGTTTGTATTTAACCGTTTTGTTTTCACCACTAATAACGTGCTTAATGGTAACACGGTCGTTACGCCCAATTTTTGGTCTGTCGCGTACAATAGTCTCCACCACTTCTTGCCGACGTTGCGTATTTCCTGCCGCTCTACTTTGGGCAGAACGCTCATCCAAATTAGGAATTTCGTCTTTTTGTGTTTGTAGATTTTCCTTTTTACGGGTTTCTCTCGCTTCTTGAATGGTGTTTTGTGTTTCTTGCGGTAATTCCCCTTTAAATAAGAATGAAATCACTTCTTTATTCACTTGGTCAATCATGGCTTTAAACAATTCAAAAGCTTCAAACTTATAAATTAATAAAGGATCTTTTTGCTCGTGAACCGCTAACTGTACCGATTGCTTTAACTCATCCATTTTACGTAAATGGGTTTTCCAAGCATCATCAATAATAGCAAGTGTGATGTTCTTTTCAAAATCGGTAATTAATTGTTTACCGTTAGTTTCATACGCTTTTTCAAGGTCGGTAACTACGTTTAAGGTTTTAATACCATCAGTAAAAGGTACCACGATACGTTTAAATTTATCGCGTTGCGTTTCATATACATTTTTAATTACAGGGAAAGCAATGTCTGCATTACGTGCCATTTTTGCCTTGTAATGCTCAAAAGCGCCTTTATATATTTTAGAAGTAATTTCTTCTGCTGAAAATTTTCCGAAGTCATCTTCAGTAATTGGCGAACTCATTGAGAAATAACGAATCAATTCAAACTCAAAGTTTTTATAATCGTTAGCCCCTTTGTTGGTTTCAGCAATACCTTCCGAAGTATCAAAAATCATATTTGCTAAATCCACACGAAGACGTTCCCCATGTAAAGCATGACGGCGACGTTTGTAAACCACTTCACGTTGGGCGTTCATAACATCATCATATTCTAACAATCGCTTACGAACCCCGAAGTTGTTTTCTTCAACTTTTTTCTGAGCACGTTCAATAGATTTTGAAATCATAGAATGCTGAATGACTTCGCCTTCTTTTAACCCCATTTTATCCATCATTTTGGCAATACGTTCAGAACCAAATAAACGCATTAAGTTATCTTCTAACGATACGTAAAATTGTGAACTTCCTGGGTCTCCTTGACGACCAGCACGACCACGTAACTGTCTATCCACACGACGTGAATCATGACGTTCTGTACCAACAATGGCTAAACCGCCAGCTTTTTTTACTTCGTCTGATAATTTAATATCCGTACCACGACCCGCCATATTGGTGGCTATGGTTATTTGTCCTGCATTTCCAGCTTCTGCAACAATATCAGCCTCTCTTTTGTGTTGTTTCGCATTTAATACATTATGCGATAATTTACGAATGCTTAACATTTTTCCTAACAACTCACTAATTTCAACCGAAGTTGTACCAATAAGCACCGGACGACCTGCTTCAGATAGTTTAGTTACATCATCAATAACCGCATTGTATTTTTCACGTTTTGTTTTATAAACTAAATCTTCTTTATCATCACGAGCAATAGGGCGGTTGGTTGGGATTTCAACCACATCTAATTTGTATATTTCCCAGAATTCGCCAGCTTCAGTAACTGCCGTACCCGTCATACCAGATAGTTTGCGGTACATTCTAAAGTAGTTTTGAAGCGTTACTGTGGCAAAAGTTTGGGTAGCATCTTCAATCTTTACATTTTCTTTAGCTTCAATGGCTTGGTGCAGTCCGTCAGAATAACGACGACCATCCATAATACGACCGGTTTGCTCATCTACAATCATTACTTTATTCTCCATGACCACATATTGCGTGTCTTTTTCAAATAAAGCATAGGCTTTCAATAATTGATTAAGTGTGTGTATACGTTCCGATTTTACACCAAATTCTTTAAATAACTCTTCTTTAAGATTCGCTTCTTCTTCGGCAGAAAGGCCTTGTTCTTCAATTTTAGCAATTTCAATACCAATTTCGGGCATCACGAAAAAGTCTGGATTATCTTTTCCAGAAATGTATTCAATCCCTTTATCGGTTAATTCAACTTGATTATTTTTTTCTTCAATAACATAGTACAATTCCGCATCAATCTTTGGCATTTCGCGGTTGTTGTCTTGCATGTAAAAGTTTTCCGTTTTTTGAAGCAGTTGCTTAACACCTTCCTCAGATAAAAACTTAATAAGCGCTTTGTTTTTAGGAATACCGCGATATACACGTAGCAGTTGGAAACCACCTTCTTTAGTATCACCATCTTTTATCAACTTCTTAGCTTCAGCTAAAACACCTGTTAAATATTTACGTTGCACAGAAACAATATCATCTACTTTAGGCTTTAATTCTGTAAACTCATGGCGTTCTCCTTGAGGGATAGGGCCAGAAATAATTAACGGCGTACGGGCATCATCCACTAATACAGAATCCACCTCATCCACAATGGCAAAGTGGTGCGGGCGTTGCACTAAATCATCTGGGGAGTGTGACATATTATCACGTAAATAGTCAAACCCGAACTCGTTATTGGTGCCGTAAGTAATGTCGGCATTATAAGCTGCAATACGCTCAGGCGAATTTGGTTTGTGATAATCAATACAATCCACGGTCAACCCATGAAATTGAAAAATAGGTGCCATCCATGCGCTATCACGTTTTGCTAAGTAATCATTTACAGTTACCAAATGCACACCTTGTCCAGATAGGGCATTTAAGTACATGGGAAGGGTAGCCACTAAAGTTTTACCTTCGCCTGTTTGCATTTCGGCAATTTTACCTTGATGCATGGCAATACCACCAATAAGTTGTACATCGTAATGTATCATGTCCCAAGTAATGGGCTTTCCAGCGGCATCCCAAGAGTTTGCCCAAGTAGCGTTATCTCCATCAAGCGTTACATAATCCTTATAACCCGATAATTCCCTGTCGTAAGTACTAGCGGAAACAGTAATAGATGTGTTGTTTGTAAAGCGTTTAGCCGTTTCTTTTATAACAGCAAATGCTTCTGGTAAAATATCGTTTAAAACGGTCTCGGTTTTTTCGTAAGCATCGTCTTTAAGTTTATCAACGACTTGATAGATGTCTTCACGTCTGTCAATATCTTCAGTGTTTTCAGCTTCTTCTAAAAGCTTGGCCATTTCATCATTAATAGGTTTAATGGCTTCGGCAATAGTGGTTTTAAACTCAGCCGTTTTTGCTCTAAGTTCATCGTGAGATAGCTTGGCAATAGTAGGCTCTACAGCTTTTATTAAATCAACAATAGGGTTTATGGCTTTTACATCTTGTTTGGATTTATCGCCAACAAATATTTTTAGTACAGAATTTAAAAAACTCATGGGTATTTATTTTATATTTTATCTAGGATTTGCCTAGTTATTTTGCTTTATTATTTTTGTGTTTGGTAATGCATTCAAAGATACATTTTAGAACAAAAAAAAAGCCTCAAATCGAGACTTTTTTAACTAATTCTTTATGCTTTATTAATATTCATCTTCATTCCACAGATAATCTTCATCTGTTGGGTAATCTGACCAAATTTCTTCAATCGAATCATATGAGTCACCCTCATCTTCAATCGACTGTAAATTTTCAACAACTTCCAAAGGAGCTCCCGTTCTAATAGCGTAATCTATTAATTCGTCTTTAGTTGCTGGCCAAGGCGCATCACTTAAGTAAGATGCTAATTCTAATGTCCAATACATTTCTTTGTGTTTAATTTTCTGCAAAAATAATTTTTTAGTTTAAACACACAAGAAAAAAATGAATTATTTATCATTAATTATAAGAACGTATCTTTTTGTACTCTAAACCCTTGCAAATTATTCCTGCGGGTTAATAATAATCTAGCAAAATCAATTGTTTTGTAATTTCGAGTAATTCCGATGTTTTTTCGGAATTGTATCGAGAAGTGGGCGTTACCACAAGGGTCGGGCTTTCCGTTACAAGTCCTCGCTCATCCCGATAGCTATCGGGACTCACTGTGGGCTTTCCACTGCAATCCCTAACGCGAACCAGTCCGCAGTAGTCAGTTTTCAGTCTGCAGTTAAAGCATTACTTTAAACTTCTTTTTCCAAACTTCAAACTCCCTGTTTCAAGCTTTTTCACATCTTCTCAGGAATCCACTTAATTTCATTTGCTTGTAAGTCAGATGACAACTTTCGTGCCAATACAAAAAGATAGTCAGAAAGACGGTTTAAGTAAATCAACGCATTTGCCTCAAAAGGTTCTAAATCGTTAAGTGCAGATGCTAAACGTTCGGCTCTACGGCACACACAGCGCGCTATGTGACAGAATGACACCGTTTGATGCCCGCCAGGTAACACAAAATGTGTCATAGGGGGTAGTGCCTCATTCATAGTGTCCATTTCCTGTTCTAGACGTTCAATGTCTTCCGAAGTGATTTTCTCAATGTTTAAACGTTCGCTCCCGTTTTTTAAAATCGCTTTTTCTGGGTCGGTTGCTAAAATAGCTCCAACGGTAAAGAGTTTATCTTGAATAGTAATAATTAAATCTTTGTAGTGCTCATTAATATCTTGGTCTCGGATTAATCCTAGATGCGAGTTTAATTCATCAACCGTTCCGTAGCTTTCAATACGTATATGATGTTTGGGGACTCGGGTGCCGCCAAATAATGCTGTAGTGCCTTTGTCTCCTGTTTTAGTGTAGATTTTCATGTATTCAAAGTTAAATCATTTCCCGCTAAAGCGCAAACTTAACTACTATCAAGATGGAGGCAAAATGTAAAATTTAAAACTTCAAAAAATATAAATTTAGCAGAATTGATTAATAATTCTGTTTTCAACATTTTATGTTAATTAAAATATAAGCGCTTCTAACTAATCCTAACAGAAAACAATTACTTTTGAGAGAAAGCTAAACCAAAACAATGAAAAAAATTACATTATCAATTTTACTTGTTACAGTTTCCTTCTTTTTAGAAGCTCAATCTTATATCGGATTCCTTTCAGACAATTATAGTGGTGTGCATGGCGTTATTTCTAATCCTGCAAATATTGTTGATTCTCGCTTTAAAACCGATATTAATCTTGCAGGAGTAAGCGTTTTTGGAAGCAATGATTATTATGGTATTAATCTTTTGGATGCAACAAAAGACGGGTATAGTTTTGATTTAGAAGCAAAAACATCTCCATCAGAAGATAATAGGGCAGCAGTAAATGTAGATGCTTTAGGGCCAGCTTTCATGTTTAATCTTTCTAAAAATAGTTCCATAGCACTCTTTACTAGAGCAAGGTCTTTTGTAAACATTAATAAAATTAATGGTTCATCAATAGCAGCTTTGGATGATGATACCACGGATGATTTTATTGTTACCGAAAATGACATTAATGCTTTAGGGCATGCATGGGCGGAAGTTGGCTTGGCTTATGCTAGAGTGTTTACGAGTAACGAGCAGCATTTTCTTAAAGGCGGACTTTCTTTAAAATACTTACAAGGTATGGGCAGTGTTTATGTGGTTGGAGAAAATGTAACGATTGATTATAATGACGATGAAATCGATTTAGGAGGTGGTATAATTACAGGAAGTATAACATCAAATGGTAATTTAACTTATGCGCGTTATGCTGAATTTGATAACGATGATTACGATTATAAAAAGCCTGATAAATCAAATGGGTTTTCAGCAGATTTTGGTGTTGTTTATGAGTGGAGACCAAATTATGACGATTATATTACCGATGACCCTAACCTTAATGGGTTTAAACATAAAAACAAATACAAGCTAAAAATTGGGCTATCCATTACAGATATTGGTTTTGTCGATTACAAAAATGGTATAAAGGAAGGGTTTAATATTAGGAAAAGCAATGTAAACCAAAATCAATTTGAATCAGAGCCAGATTTTGGAGCTGCATTAGATAGGTTTTACGAACTAACTAATGCTGATACAGGTTATAAAATTGACCTGCCAACAGCATTGCACTTAAATGCAGATTGGAGCTTTAACAGTAAGCTATATTTGAATTTAAACACAGATTTTTCACTAATATCTAAAGATAGAATAACTGCAAATCGAATTTCTAATGTGGTATCATTAACACCGCGCTATGAAAGTAAGTGGTTTAGTTTTTATATGCCATTAAGTGTTATAGAAAGCAATGGTTTTAGAATGGGAGCAGGTTTAAGGGCAGGGCCACTGTACTTAGGTTCAGGATCTGTAATTTCTGGATTTACTAGTAACAATAATAGAGAGGCAGATGTATATGGAGGTTTAAAAATTCCGGTCTATCAAGGTGTTCCAAAAGATAAGGATGAAGATGGTATTATTGACAAATTAGATGATTGTCCAAAAGAACCAGGCCCCGTTGAGAATAATGGTTGCCCTTGGGGGGATACAGATGAAGATGGTTTATTGGATAATGTTGATGATTGTCCGGAAGAAGGAGGTACTATAGAAAATAAAGGATGCCCATGGGGAGATAAAGATGGCGACTTAATTTTAGATAATGTAGATGCTTGTCCGTATTTGCCTGGAACAGAAGAAAATAATGGTTGCCCATATAAGGATACTGATGGTGATGGCGTTTACGATAAAGATGATGTTTGTATAAATGAAGTTGGAACTGTAGCCAATAATGGTTGTCCAGAAGACGTTATAGAAAAACTTCAAAAAACGTTGAATGATTATGCTAAAGTCATTCTTTTTAATTACGGGAAAGCTTCTATTAAAGAAGAATCTAATGAAGTCTTATCTGAAATTATTGAAGTTTTAAATGAGTATCCAAATGCTACGTTTACAGTTGAAGGTCATACAGATAGTATAGGTAGTTATGGATTAAATAAAAAATTATCAGATGCTAGAGCCAACGCTGTTAAAAACTTTTTAGTTAAAAACGGAATAGATTCAAGTAGATTGATAGCTATTGGATATGGTGAGCGCAGACCAATTGCAACTAATATGTATAAAGATGGTAGAGCTAAAAACAGAAGAGTAGAAATTAATTTAATCAAGAAGTAAAATTTTTATAAAATAAGAAGAGACTATTTTGAAAATCTCAGAGTTTAGATGCTCTGAGATTTTTTTGTTTCTATTTATTCCGAGTAGCGGGTTTTGATATCCCAAGGTTTGCCTCGAATGAAAAGACATTTTCTGATTCATATTTTGTAGGCTTGCCCATAGGTTATTGATTTTCGGTAATGGAATTTAAAGGATGAAATGCTGTTGGTAATGAGAGAAATAATGACCGATTAAAGTGTTAATTATTAGTTGTTTATGATTTTTTTGTATAAAAAAGCACATATAAACTTACGTTTTGTCGATAAAAAAACTACTTTTGGCGATGAATTATATTTTAACCTAAACCAAAATTATGAAAAAAATTACTTTATATGTATTGCTTCTTGTAGGTTCTTTTTATGTAGAAGCGCAGTCTTATATTGGATTCCTTACTGACAACTATAGTGGTGTAAATAGTGTTATTTCCAACCCAGCAAATATCGTAGATTCTCGTTTTAAATTAGATATCAATCTGGCAGGAGCCAGTGTGTTTGCAGGTAATGATTATTACGGTGTTAATGTCATGGATGCCTTAAAAGATGATTATGATTTTGATTTGGATGCAACAAAATCTCCAAGTAATGATAATAACATAGGTTTAAACTCCGATGTTATGGGACCATCTTTTATGTTTAACTTATCTAAAAAAAGTTCTATTGCTGTTTTTACTAGAGCTAGGTCTTTTGTTGGTATTAATGAAATTAACGGCAATACCATTGATGCTATTGATGATGATGAAACCGATGATTTTGTGGTGAACGAAGGTGATTTTACTATGTTTGGACAGGCCTGGGCAGAAGTTGGCTTGGCTTATGCTAGAGTGTTTATGAATAACGAGCAGCACTTTTTAAAAGGAGGATTTTCTTTAAAATATTTGCAAGGTATAGGTAGTGGTTATGTTTATGGTAAAAATGTTACCATAAATTACGATGCTGATGGAACCGATTTAGGAGGTGGAGAAACCACAGGAAGTATTAATTCTACAGGTGAATTAACATACGGTCGTTTTGATAATTTTGATGGTGATGACTATGATTACGAATTGCCTGACGCCACTGGTTTTGGAGTAGATTTAGGTTTTGTTTACGAATGGAGACCTAATCATGCGGACTATACTAAAACAAACACCAAAGGTGATGCTTATACCTTAAAGCATAAAAGCAAGTATAAATTGAAATTAGGTTTGTCTATTACCGATTTAGGTTCTATTAACTATAAAAACGGCGTGGAAGATGTTTATGATATTACTAATTCTGGTGTTAATGAAGACAATTTTGATGATGCTGATGATATTGAAGATTTTTTAAGTACGTTCTATACATTAACAGAATCTAACAGTAGCTACAAAACAAAATTACCAACAGCACTTCATTTTAATGCAGATTGGAGTTTTAGTGGTAAGTTTTATTTAAATTTAAATACAGATTTTGCGCTTACCAAAAAAGGAGAAATAGGGACAAGTCGTATTTCAAACATAGTGTCTTTAACGCCGCGTTTTGAAAGTAGATGGTTAGGTTTTTATGTACCACTTAGCGTTGTTGAGAACATCGGATTTCAAGCTGGAGCAGGTTTAAGAATGGGACCTTTGTATGTTGGGTCAGGATCAGTTCTATCTGTTTTAACTAGTGATAATACAAAAGGTGCTGACGTTTATGCAGGTTTAAAAATACCGGTATATCAAGGTAAACCAAGAGATAAAGATAAAGATGGTGTTATTGATAAATTGGATGCTTGCCCAAAAGAGGCTGGTCCTTTAGAAAATAACGGTTGTCCTTGGGGTGATAAAGATGATGATGCTATCTTAGATAATGTTGATGAATGCCCAGAGCAAGCAGGTCCAGAAGAAAATAACGGTTGCCCTTGGGGTGATAAGGATGAAGATTCTGTTTTAGATAATGTTGATGAGTGCCCAGAAGTAGCAGGAGCAGAAGAAAATAACGGTTGTCCTTGGCCAGATACAGATAAAGATGGTGTTTTAGATAAAGACGATCAGTGTATTGATGTTGTAGGTACGGTTGCTAATAATGGCTGTCCTGAGGTTGTGCCAGAACCAGTAGTACCAGAACCCGTGGTTACTAAAGAGGTTCAAAAAACCTTAAATAATTATGCAAAAACTATATTGTTTAATTCTGGGAAATCTTCTATTAAAGCTGAATCAAATGAAGTATTAACAGAAATTGTTAAAATACTGCAAGAATATCCTAATTCTAAATTTTCAATAGAAGGACATACAGATAGTGCAGGAAGTGATACCTTAAACCAAAGATTATCGGATTCTAGAGCAAATGCAGTTAAGAAATTTTTAATTGATAATGGTGTGGACCAATTTAGGTTAACATCTAAAGGTTTTGGAGAAAGCTTACCTATTGCTAACAACGCAACTAGCTCGGGAAGAGCACAAAATAGAAGAGTTGAAATTAATTTAGTTAAGTAAAAAAACTTTTATTTAAAAATATTTTAAAACTCCTAGGGTTTAAATACTCTGGGAGTTTTTTGTTTAGTTATACCAATTATTATTTAAAATGAGCCATAAATAATTTGAATTATATTTTGTTCAAATGAGATAGGAAATTCAAGCATAGCCTTAGTTACGGTTTTATTTTATATTGAAATATGAGCGAAATAGAAACAGATTATATGGGTTATTTTGTGTAATAATTGGTATTAGTGTTGTTCCTTTAAAACTTCATAACTGAAATACTAAACTCTAATCACAAAATGTTCCTTAACCTGTTCTTTTCTAAAAAACACCAAGCCCCAGAAAAAAGTATCTATGGTAACGGTAATCTTTGGATGTTTTTTGATGGTTTCCCATGCTTCGGTCATACCTTTGGACCAATAAATATCATCGAAAATAAAAACAGAGTTGTTATTAGCTGTCTGTAAAAGGGTTTCAAAATAACTCAAAGTAGCTTCTTTTTGATGGTTGCCATCAAAGAAAACAAGATCGTAATGGTTTGAAGTTATTTTTTTGATTTCATCATTAAAATTTCCAGTGATGAGCGTAGTGTTTTTTATATTATGAATTTTTAAATGAGCTTTTGAAAACGCAGAAGTATTCGGGCAGCCTTCAATAGTTGTTATTTCCCCAATAAGATTCCCTAGACTCATTGCATGAGTAGCAACACCTAAAGAAGTGCCGAGTTCCAATATGTTTTCAAATTTAAAATAGCTTGTAAGTCTGTATAAAAGTTTAGCTCTTTTATTAGTTGTGCCCGCATTTTTAGCAATTTTTGAAACAGTACGTTCTGTTTGTTTCATGACTTGCGAACCCGCCCCTAAATCGGTGACTTTAATTATTGTATTGTTTTCAAGAAGTTCTTTTTTATAGTCTGAAATAGACTTGTAATCGTCATATTTTGTTTTATCATAAAAACACTTGGTTACCAAGTTATACACAAAAGGGGAGTGTACGGCATGCTGGTTGGTAGATTTTAACAAGAATTTTATGTATTGTTTGATTTGGTACATGTTTCAGTTTTTGGTCTCAGTCTCAGTCTCAGTCATAGTCACAGTTTTCAGTCACAGTTTTCAGTTGTTATCGTTTTCCGTCTTCCGTGCTCCATCTTTTTTTCTTTGCGTCTCTGCGTCTTTGCGCGAAAAAAATCCAGTGTCAGTATTCAGTCTCAAAGTTTAAAAGATGCAAAGCGTCACAATTTTAACGAAAACAACTGAAAACTGCCACTGCGACTGCAAACTTTTTTATCCCTCAAGCTTTGACGACAATTCAAACCAACGTTCCTCTTTAGCGTCCATGGTATCAATAATGTTTTGCAACTCTTCAGAGAGTTTATTAATGGCGTCTTGAGATAACTCTGGGTTGTTAAACTTGTTTTCCAATTCCTTCTTATCAAAGGCTAACGAATTCAGTTTACTCTCGATATTTTTAAGTTCTTTTTCTTCATTGTAAGACAATTTAGCAGCATCATTTTGCTTCCAAGCATTTTTGTCTTTTTTATCTTCAGAAGACGTATTTGAAATAGCGGGTTGGCTATCTTCGTAAACTCTATAATCTGTATAATTCCCAGGGAAATCTTCAATAACACCTTCGCCTCTAAATACAAACAAATGGTCTACCACTTTGTCCATAAAATAGCGGTCGTGTGATACCACAATGATGCAGCCAGGAAAATCTAAAAGGAAACTTTCAAGCACATTAAGTGTTACAATATCCAAATCGTTTGTGGGCTCATCAAGAATTAAAAAATTAGGATTCTGAATTAAAACGGTGCATAAATACAAGCGTTTACGTTCGCCACCACTTAACTTTTCAACAAAATCATACTGCTTTTTTCTGCTGAATAGAAAGCGCTCTAATAGTTGTTGGGCGCTTATCTGTCGCCCTTTTTTTAAGGGTATATAATCTCCGAATTCCCGAATAACGTCTATTACTTTTTGATTGGGTTTAATGGTAATGCCGTCTTGGGTATAATACCCGAATTTAACGGTCTCACCTTTTGTTATTTTGCCAGAATCGGGTTGAGCTGTTTGCGTTAGAATATTTAAAAAGGTCGTTTTTCCTGTACCGTTTTTACCAATAATGCCAGCACGTTCTCCCTTTTGAAACATATAATTAAACCCGTCAAGAATGGTTTTGTCTTTAAATGCCTTTGAGACTTTATGGAATTCTAAAATTTTACTTCCTAAGCGTTCCATATTCAGTTCTAATTGAACTTCATGGTCATTTCTGCGTTGGTGCGCCCTATGTTTTATATCTGCAAAATCGTTAATTCTAGATTTTGATTTGGTAGTTCGTGCTTTAGGTTGGCGACGCATCCACGTTAACTCTTTTTTGAATAGTTGTTTTGCTTTACCGGTTTCTACTGCTTCTAGTTCTATTCTAGCTTCACGTTTTTCTAGGTAGTAGGAATAGTTGCCTTTATAACTATAAAGTAACCCTTCGTCTAATTCTATAATTTCATTACAAACACGTTCCAAAAAATAACGGTCGTGTGTCACCATAAAAAGGGTGATATTTTCTTTAGCAAAAAAGGCTTCTAACCATTCAATCATTTCTAAATCCAAATGATTGGTAGGTTCATCTAAAATCAATAGGTCGGGTTTATTGATTAATGCATTAGCCAAGGCAAGACGTTTTTTTTGCCCGCCAGAAAGGGTGCTTACTTTTTGACCTAATTCTTCAAGTTTTAATTTAAAAAGTATTTGTTTGTAAAGTGTTTCGAAATCCCACGCTTGGTATTGTTCCATAGCTTCAAAAGCAGTTTGGTAACTTTCTGAATCTTCGGGGTTTAAAAGTGATTTTTCGTAATTAGAAATAACTTTTAGTATAGGGTTGTCACTAGCGAAAATAGTTTCTTCAACGGTAAGCGCATTGTCAAATTTTGGATCTTGCGACAGAAACGAAACAGCTATTCCTTTTCGGTAAACAATTGAGCCGGTGTCCGCTTGGTCATCACCAGAAAGGATGTTTAAAATGGAGGTTTTTCCGGTACCATTTTTTGCTACAAAAGCAATTTTTTGGTCTTTGTGTACACTAAACGAAATGTCTTCAAAAAGTGTAAGTTCTCCGTAAGATTTTGATATGTTTTCAACAGTTAAATAATTCAAAAGATATTTTTTCTGCAAATAACGGATAAAAAACCAAAAATCACGTTATAAGTTTCATGGTTCAAGACGAAAACTTATATTTGTGATAAATCAATTGCCTCAGAATGAAGAGATGTTTTCTTGTAGTATTAGTCGTTATAAATGTGGTGTTTGTGTCCTGTATTCCTTATAAAGACACAATTTATCTTCAGAATAAAAGCAATGCTACTGATTCTACTCAAATTATAGTTGAAAAACAGAAGCCTTACCGTGTTCAGATTAATGATATCTTAAATATTAGAATTAAAGCAGCAAAACAAGAAACGGTTACCATTTTTAACCCTATAGGAGAGGGCGATTTGAATGCAAGTAAAGAAGAGCGTGCATATTTTGATGGGTTTACGGTAGATTTACACGGTAATATTTTAATGCCTAAACTAGGCGAGATTAATGTGTTGGGTTTTACAACCAATGAAATTAAAAATGTAATAGAAACTAAGCTGTTAGAAACCGAATATAAAGCGGCTAATGATATTTTTGTTACCGTAAAACTTACGGGTTTGCAATATACAACTACAGGTGAGATTGGTAGCACAGGAACAAATACCTTGTTTAAAGAACGTGTAAATATTTTTGAAGCTATAGCCAATGCTGGTGATATTCCTGATACAGGAGATAAAAAAGATGTTTTAATAGTCAGACAATTTCCTCAAGGGCAAAAAATTTTTCATGTCGATTTAACCGATGTAAACGTAATGAATTCCCCTTATTATTACATTCAACCCAACGATATGATTTATGTGAAGCCCCTAAAACAAAAATCTTGGGGTACAGGTACTACGGCCATTCAGAATATTGGAGCGGTAGCAACCGTATTGTCGTTAATAACTACAACTATTTTATTATTAAATAGAATATAATTATGGCTTACGACGACATAGAAGATATAGAATTTAGCGAAGGCAAAGGCGTTAGTTTTGATGCTAGAGGGTTTTTGTTTAAGGTGCTTAAGTTCTGGAAACTTTTTGTTTTATGTATTGGTGTAGGTTTAATTATAGCGTATTCCGTTAATGATAGAAAGCAAAATGTTTACAGGTTAAATTCTCTTATTTCTTTAGATAATGAACAAAATCCTATTTTCGGATCAAGCACGAATATTTCGTTTAATTGGGGAGGTGTTTCTGGAAAAGTAGGAAAAACAATGATTTCATTAGTAACCAGAAATCATAATGAAAAGGTTGTAGATTCGTTACAATATTACCTTCAGTATTTAAAACAAGGCAAGTATATTAAGGTTGATGCTTATAAAAGTGTGCCATTTGTAATTAAAATTGATAAATCTAAGCCGCAGGTTTTAGGAAGGCCAATCGGTATTCGTTTTTTAAGCAGTACGCAGTATGAGGTTTTTATCAACTTTGAAACTAGCCAAGTTAGTGCACAGAATTATTCAGATAAATCAATAAATAAAATTTCAATTCCTCAAGGCAAATTTAAAAAAACGGGAACTATTGGAGAAATTATTAATCTGCCTTTTGCGAGTTTTACATTAAATAAAGTAGCAGAAGGAACTATAGTACCAGATTCAGAATATTACATTCAATTTTTAAATTTTGATCGTGTTGTTAATAGTTTTAAAAATAAAATTTCTGTAAAAACATATTCTAAAACATCGCAATCCATTTTAACCTTAACGCTTTCAGGAAATAATAAAGCTAAAATTGTAGATTATTTAAACACAACTAGCGCCATATTAAGTAAAAGCGAGTTAGAAAGAAAAAACATATATGCCACCAATACTATAAAATTCATAGACAGTAGCTTAAGCATTGTAAATACTGATTTAGAGTCGGTTACGGAGACTATGAATGCTTTTAGAAAGCAAAATAAAGTATTCAATTTAGATGAAGAACTATTACAAGTATCAGATAGAATTAGAGAGCTAGAATTAGAAATTGAAGGAGAGCAGTCTAAATTACAATATTTGGATATTCTTCAAGATTATTTAAAAACTAAAACGGATTATACAAAAATAGCAGCACCAACCTCAGCAGGTATCGAAGAAGGCAATATTGTTAATAGTGTTAGTAAAATTACCCGTTTAGCAATTGAACGACAAGAACTAGAACAGTTGGTGCAAGAAGGGTCGTCTTCGCTCAAAGAATTGGATGGGAGTATAAATGCTGAAAAAAATGTGCTTCTAGAAACCTTAGCTTCCACGAAGAAAACTATTGCTGTACAGATAAAATCTTTAAATTCTAAAAAAGCAAGTTTAGAAAAACGCTTAAGTGGTTTACCCGCAGATCAACAGGAATACCTTAAAATTCAGCGCAAGTTGAACTTAAGTCAAGAAGCTTTTGATATTTATATGGCAAAACGGAGTGAAGCCGCCATTGTAAAAGCGGCAAATGTATCTGATATTTCGGTTATAGAAGCAGCCAAAGATATAGGCGGCGGACTTATCGGGCCAAATAAGGATTTGAATTACATGATGGCGTTAGTCATTGGTTTTTTTGGACCTATGCTATTAGTGTTTATACTTTTTATACTAGATAATAGCATTCATACCGTAGATGAAGTAAAGCGTTTGTCTAAAATCCCCATTTTGGGCTTAATTGGCGAATATGATCATGATAATAATTTAGTGGTTTACGAAAAGCCAAAATCTGCCGTGGCGGAGTCTTTTAGAGCTGTTCGGTCTAGTTTGCAATTTTTTTATAAAAAGCTGGATAAAGAAGAAGGGCGTACCATAATGATTACGTCTTCAGTAAGTGGAGAAGGTAAAACTTCATGTTCTATTAATATAGCAAGTGCCTATGCGTTATCGGGCAAAAAAACAATATTATTAGGTTTAGATTTGCGAAAACCTAAAATTTTTGGCGACTTTAAGTTGGACAACAATAAAGGTGTTGTGAATTATTTCATTGGAGATAAAACCTTAGAAGAAGTTACTTTTAAAAGCCATATAAAGGATCTGGATATTATAACTTCTGGTCCTATTCCTCCTAACCCGTCCGAATTATTAATGGGCGATAATATGAAAGAACTCATTGGGATATTGAGGCAAAAATATGATATGATTGTACTTGATTCACCACCATTAGGTTTGGTTACCGATGCTTTAGAATTATCGCAATATGCAGATGCTACCTTATTTGTTATCCGACTAAATTATACAAAAAAAGGGATGCTCGAATTGGTAAATGCCAAGTATAAAACTGGAGAGCTAAAAAATATAAGTTATATTTTAAATTTTTATAAGCATAAAAAAGGGTACGGCTACGGTTACGACTACGGTTATGGCTACGGTTATGGCGTATATGGTAATGCTTATCATGAACCTTCCAAAAAGAAAGGTTTTATAGGAAAACTGAAGAACCTGTTAAAATTGAAATAATTCTTGAAACATCTAATGTTGTTGTTTTAACCCTAAAGGCTAACTATTATTTAAGTGAAATTGAATACACCCAAACAAGACCAGTGGTTATATCGTATTACGCCAAAGCAGAAGTTTATAGACTTAAATTTTAAAGAAATTTGGAGATATAAAGATTTGATGCTTTTGTTTGTAAAACGCAACGTTGTCACCTTATACAAACAAACTATTTTAGGACCATTATGGTATTTTATACAGCCCTTATTCACATCAGTAATTTTTACCTTAGTATTTAACAATATTGCCAATATTTCTACAGGAGATGGTATACCTTCGTTTTTATTTAATTTAGCAGGCATCACTTTGTGGAACTATTTTAAAGAATGCATAGTGGGTACAAGTGATACGTTTAGGAAGAATCAAAATATTTTTGGAAAAGTTTATTTCCCTAGAGTTATTATGCCCATATCGGTGGTGGTTTCAAACCTTATAAAGTTTGGAATTCAGTTGTTGGTATTTGTTGGTTTTTATGTGTATTATGTGTTTTTTACAAATCAAGCAACTCAGGCGTCCCCACAAATGGAGTTGCTCTTGTTACCCGTGTTGGTATTTTTTATGGGGCTTCTTGGTTTAGGCTTCGGTATGGTTATATCATCAATGACCACAAAATATAGGGATTTATCATATCTGGTCACTTTTGGTGTGCAATTATTAATGTATGCCTCGGCAGTTATGTATCCTCTAGATTTAATTAAAACGAAAGTTGCCGAAGGTAGTATTCCTAATATAACAGGTATTTTAATAGAATATAACCCTATGACAACTATTGTAGAAGCCTTTAGGTTTATTACACTTGGCGTGGGCGATTTTTCTTTTTCGAAACTCATATATGTTATTGTAGTGAGTTCGGTTTTATTCTTAGTGGGGTTAATTATTTTTAATAAAACTGAAAAAAGCTTTATAGATACGGTATAATGAAAGTGATAAGAAAGGAAAGTATTTCCAACATTACTAAGAACAGAGACTTTTATGATAAAAAATATAAAGGTGTAAATGTTAGTGGACTTATAAAAACCTTAAATAACTTAGATGCATTTTTAAACGATGCCACAACCACCGATATTAGTTGGGTAGGGATGTATATCAATAATTTTAAAGATACGGTTAAAGGTAAAAAAATCATGGAATTGGGCTGTGGTAATTGTGCCAATGTAGCTATATTGGCAGCTTTAGGAGCCGAAGTTGTAGCTAATGATATTTCAGATTATAGTGAGGATATTGTTAAAGCACTAAATGAAAATTATAAATTTGAACACAATATAACATTTGTAAAAGGCGATTTTACTAGTCATAATTTACAAGAACAATCATTGGATATGGTTATTGGCAAAGCCTTTTTGCATCATTTAACATTAGAACACGAATTTGAAGTTATAAAAAAAATTAGTCAAGTGTTGAAACCAGATGGCGAAGCACGTTTTTTTGAACCTGCTGTAAATAGTAAGATTTTGGATGAATTGCGTTGGGCGGTACCTATGAACAACAGGCCATCCAAATTATTAAGCCCAAAAGCTTTTAAGCAATGGGAGGATTCAGATCCACACCCGCATCGCGATAATAGTTCAAAACATTTTAAACGTTTAGGACATCAGTTTTTTGATACTACTGAGATTATACCAATGGGTATGCTAGAGCGTTTTTATCGCATTTTGCCTTTTTCAACAAAAACCCTCAGAAAATACAGAAGAGTTGCATTAAAGTTAGAAAAATACGCACCAAAATTCATGCAATATTTTGGAGCGAGAAGTCAAACCATAATTTATAAAATGCCAAAACAAACAAGTCATGTCTGATATTATTTTAAAGGCTGAAAATATTTCTAAACAATACCGTTTAGGTCTTGTTAGTTCGGGCACTTTAAGTCATGATCTGACCCGTTGGTGGCATAGGGTAAGAGGTAAGGGCGATCCGTTTTTAAAAATAGGAGAAACCAACGATAGGAGCACTAAAGGCGATAGTGATTATGTTTGGGCATTGCGGGATATTAATTTTGAAGTTAAACGTGGTGAAGTTTTGGGTATTATCGGTAAAAATGGTGCTGGTAAATCAACACTTTTAAAAATACTCTCTAGAGTTACCAGTCCTACCACTGGCGAAATTAAAACCAAAGGACGTATTGCTTCTTTACTTGAAGTCGGTACAGGGTTTCATCCAGAAATGACTGGTCGAGAAAATATATACCTTAATGGAGCCATTTTAGGTATGACCAAAAAGGAAATAGCTTCAAAAATCGATGAGATTATTGAATTCTCTGGGTGTCAGCGTTATATTGACACACCTGTTAAACGGTATTCCTCAGGTATGAGAGTACGTTTGGCATTTGCAGTGGCAGCTCATTTAGAACCCGATATTTTGGTGATTGATGAGGTATTGGCGGTTGGCGATGCGGAGTTTCAAAAGAAAGCGATAGGTAAAATGCAGGATATTAGTAAAGGTGAAGGACGTACGGTGTTGTTTGTTAGCCATAATATGGCAGCTGTTAAGAACTTGTGCACAAGAGGAATTGTATTGGAACATGGGAAAGTTGTGTTTGAAGGAAGTCAAAGTAGTGCTATTGATTTTTATACATCTTTGGGTCTTAATAAATTTAATGAAGAAGCAAGACACCATAATGATAATGGAGTGGTTTCAAATTTTAATTTTACAGTATTAAAGGAGAATAAAGAAATATTAAATTCAAATTCTATATTATTAGGAGCTCGATTAATATTTAATTTTAATTTTAATATTATTAAAGAGACAAATGATTTGTCAATTTCTTTTGACTTTTTTAATCTACAGAATGAACTAATATGTCATGTAACAAATGAAGATTCTGGATACTATATTAGTAAAGCCCAAAAAGGAAGCAATTTGAATATTAATGTTATTACAGATAGAATTTTATTTATTCCTGGACGATATTTTGTTAATTTTTGGATTGGAACAGCTCATATAGAAACTGTTTATCAGGTTGAAAATATTTTTAATTTTCAAATAGAACAGAGTGGTTTTACCAAAAGAACCAAACCATTACCAACACATGCCAAGCTTTATTTAAATACTAAATGGGATTAAATGAGATTTAAAAAAAGTATAAAAAGAAAATTAAGACCTATATTAAAAAAATTGTCGTATAAATATTTTTATAGAGATTTTAAGGAATTAATAATTCTTGAAAATATGGATAATATAAGGATTCAAACGACTTTTAATACTTTAAATGAACTTGAAAATTGTATAAAACTAAATCAAAGAGGAGCTTATTTGCGGTTTGGAGATGGAGATATTTATCTTTTAAATAAAAAACATGATTCTTATCAAAATGCTAATGAATTTTTAGCAAAAGAAATGTTAGAAGCTTTTCAGATTAATGATAAGTACGTTTTCAAGTCATTGGCAATACATTCCGAGAAATTTGGTTATGAAGATGGAATGTTTGATGGGAATCATAAAAATAATCAAGTTTTATCTATTAGTTTATTAAAATCTACCTATATGTTTTTTATTGGTCAAAAAATATATAGTCCAGTAGCTTTACATTTTACAGCAACTCAAAACCCAATTAGGACAAATTCTTTTTTAAAGATGTTGAAGTCAAAGACAAAATTATTTATAGGAAATAAAGAATTAAATAAATCTGTTATTAAAATGTTATTTGGTAATTCCATTCATATTAAAACACCATCAAAAAATGCTTATGATGACATTAAAAGAATATATACAGAATCGAAATTTGAAATTGAAAAATTTGATGGTTTTGCTGTTGTTGTTGTTGCTATGGGCTGCTCAGGTAGACCTTTGATGAAAAGATTGCTTTTAAATAAATTTAATATTTTTTTATTTGATTTTGGTAGCCTAATAGATGGTTTTGACGGTGTAAATAGTCGAACTTGGTTAAAAGTTAATAGTATTGATTATAACAAGTTAACGGAAAATTTAACTTAAAAATAATTTTAAAGATGAATAAAGTTTCAGATAAAATATTTTGGCATAAGTTCGATGTTTTTTACGAACCTAGATTGCCTAATAAAGAGGCAAGCAATATTCTTGAGATTGGAGTTTTTGAAGGAAATTCTATAAAATATTGGAGAGAACGCTATAAACTTGCAAATATTTTTGGAATTGATATAATTGGTGAACGTGAATCTTGGCCAAAAGATAATAATATAAAATATTTTGAAATAGACCAAAGTGATGTTACTAAATATAGACTTTGTTTGTCAGAAATTAATAAAATATTTGACATTGTCATAGAGGATGGGAGTCATGACCCTTTGCATCAAAAAATATCTTTAATAGAAACACTTCCATATTTAGAAAAAGGCTCAGTATATATTTTAGAGGATATTCATACTTCACATGTTGAGCACCCACTTTTCAAGAGTCGATTAAATAAAATTAATTCTTCTTTGAAATTTTTTAAAAAAAAGAAAATAGATTACTACATGACTTTGCAATGCTTATTACATTTAGAGCATTTTAAAAGAATGAACAGAACTACAGTCGATTTTAACAATTCTATTAATTTTAAACAAAGTTTGTTTACTGAGGAAGAATTAATTTTACTCTATAATAAAGTAAAAAAAATAGAAATTTTTAAAAGATCAATACTACCTGATTATTGTTATGCATGTAACAGAAGTGATTTTAATTATATGACATTAAAATGTAAATGTGGTACAGATTTATATTCAAATTCTGACTCAATGACTGCTATGCTTTATTTTTAAATAATTCTATGAAAGTTTATGTTATAATAGCAACTTATAATGGAAAGAAATGGATTGAAGAATGTTTAACCAGTGTTTTATTCAGTTCAATATCAATTACAATTATTTTAGTTGATAATTTTAGTAATGACGATACAGTACAATTAATAAACTTAAAATTTAAAAAGTTAATACATTTAAAAAAACTAATATTAATTGAACAAAAAGAAAATTTAGGTTTTGGAAAAGCTAATAATATAGGTGTGAGCTATGCATTATCAAAAGATGCAGATTTTGTGTTTTTATTGAATCAAGATGCCTATTTACAGCAAGATACAATAAGTGAATTAATAAAAGTTCATAAAAGTAATAAAGATTATGGAATTATAAGCCCAATACATTTAAATGGAGATGGAAGTAGATTGGATCAAAATTTTTCTAATTATTTAAAAGCGAACAATTCTATAATTTTTGATGTATTACAACAAAATTATGGTAAAACTATATATCAGGTTCCTTTTGTAAATGCGGCAGCATGGTTATTGCCTCGAAAAACCATAGAAAAAATAGGAGGATTTGATCCTATTTTTCTTCATTATGGAGAAGATGATAATTATTGTCAACGCATATTATTTCATAACCTTAAAATAGGTGTTAGCCCTTATGCATATGTCTATCACGATAGAGAAAATAGTAACAAAGTGAAAGATAAAAGCGAAAAAGAAAAATTGATTTTTAAGGAACGATATTATAAATACAAATGGGCTAATATTAATATTGAAGTGAAAAGGGATATTAAACAACATAAAAATAAATTGCAGAAACTAATATTAAAGCTTTTAATTAAATTTAAATTTAAAGAAGCAATTTATTATAAAAAGGAGTTGAGTTTGATAAATCATATTCTTCCAGAAATTTTTAATAGTAGAAGGATTAATTCAAAAAAAGGGAAACATTATTTATAGATTCAACTATGATTTTTTATTTACATTTTAAAAAAGTATTCAACACATAAATGAAATCACTAGTTTCAATAATTATCCCAACTTATAACCGCGCTCATGTAATTGGAGAAACACTTGATTCTATATTGGTACAAACCTATGCTAATTGGGAATGCATTGTTGTAGATGATGGAAGTACAGATAATACAATGGAATTTATGAAATTGTATTGTGAAAAAGATACTAGATTTAAATACTATCACAGACCAAAGGATAGACCAAAAGGAGCTAATGCATGTAGAAATTATGGATTTGAATTAAGTAATGGAGATTATATTAATTTTTTTGATAGTGATGATTTAATGGTTTTTAATAAAATCGAATTAAAATTAAAAGTATTGTATGAGACTAAAGTAGATTATGTAATTTCAAAAACAATTGATTTTAATCACCCAAATTCAAATGAGGTCTTTTCGTCAACATCAACAAATTATAATTTTAAAACATACCCTTTAAATCATTATAATTATGTGTGTCAATCATTAAATTGGTTAACACCAGATGCCTTAATTAGTTCGAAATTTGTAAGACAAATTCGCTTTAATGAGAAACTATTTCGAGGACAGGAGTATAATTTTTATACTAAACTTACACTCTTATCTGAAAAAGGTTATTTTTTAAATAAATTTCTAACTAAGCGAAGATTACATGATGTTTCAATAAAAAATCAATTTACTCAGTATGAGGTAGATAGGTATACTGTTGAGTTAAGAGTTATAACACTTTTGGAAATATATGATAAAACTTCAAATGAGGTTAAACGTTGGTTTATAGCAAATATTATTAAAAATATAACAAGAGTAAATATCATTTTGAAGCCTAAAGAGGAACTTTTGTTAATTACCGATTTATATAATTTTTTTGGAGTTAAATCATTAATGTATTATATGTTTTCTAGATTATTAAAATATATTTTTGGAAGAAATGAATCCGTTAGACTTCGATTAAAAAGTTCATTAAAATGAAATTTTCTTTAATCATACCAACTTATAATAGAGCAACCTTAATAGGGGAGACTATTCAAAGTGTAATTGACCAAAGTTACTCAAATTGGGAATGTATAGTGGTGGATGATGGTTCTACGGATAATACAGAACAGGTTGTTAATGAGTTTATAAACAGAGACTCTCGGATTTCATTTTATAGAAGGCCTGAAGGTAGGCTTAAAGGTGCAAATGCATGTAGGAATTTTGGTTTAGAAAAAAGTAATGGAGCTATAATTAATTGGCTAGATAGCGATGATTTATTAATAGTTAATCATTTTCAAACACATATAAATGAGCACGAAAAAAGCCATGTTAATTGTGTAGTATCAAGAGCCTTAACCTTTGGGTCTAATCTAGAAGATTTAAATGACTTGTGGTCTGAAATCACCCCAAATGAAGAAGATTGGAAAGATATGATTTGCGGAAGAATAAGTTGGGCTACACCATCACCAACATGGAAAAAAAACAGTCTTCCTATTAGACCATTTAATGAAGCATTACAAGATGCGCAAGAATGGTTTTTTCATGTTACAATGTTACTAAATGATATGAGTTATCAAATATTAAATATAGATACAATAAGAGTAAGACGACATGATAAAAGGATAGGGAAAAGTGTGAGCGCTCAAAAGTTCTGGTCAAGGTATGTTTCTAGATTAATGATATACAGGACTTTGAAAAAAAACAGGAAGCTGGATAGTAATTTAGAGTTTTATTTGTTTAAAATTATGCTGAATGCACTTAAAAAATCTACTTATCATCTGTATTTTAATAATATATTTGAAATGTCGTTTTCTTTATTATGGTATGGAATAAATACAATATATTGGAAACAAATATATCGAGGAGTTTTGTTAGGTGTTCCTTTGTATTCAATTTTTAAAAAGGGAGAAACGTTTTTTAAGTTTAAAAATCGTGTTTAAAAATAATTGGAATCTGATTCTAAAGTATAAAATGAAAATATTAGTTTTATGTGAATCCATAGATGTTAATGATAGCAGTGCTACAAAGGGGCGTGTTGCTCTCATTAATAATTTAAAACAATGTGGTTTTAAACTAAAAGTATATCACTATACAAGAAAAAATATTTTTATAGAAGGTGTTGAATGTATTGCTATAAAAGAGCAGAAAGTAAATATATTTTATTTGTTAAGTAAATTGCAAGTTTCTATTCGCCGCACTTTTAAAATAAATATCAGTACTTTTTTTGAAAAGCAATTTGGTTTTTCTTTTTCTTTCTTTAATGATGTTAATAGCATTAAAAAAGCTCTAGATAAAGAAGTCGATTTTAATCCAGATTGGATATTAACCCTTAGTAAAGCTGCTAGTTTTAGATCCCATAAAGCACTATTGAAATTGCCCAAATGGCATAGTAAATGGTTGGCTTATGTTCACGATCCATATCCCATGCATTTTTATCCTAGACCATATAATTGGGTTGCTCCAGGTTATTATCAGCAACAAGAGTTTTTTAGAGCGGTTTCAAAAAAAGCGGCACATAGTGTTTTTCCGAGTAAACTTCTAAAAGAATGGATGGGAAGCTATTATTCAGATTTTTTAGAACGAAGTATTGTTATTCCTCATCAAATTTCGGATAATTTAGAAATAAATAAAGAAACACCAGATTATTTCAAAGAAAATAAGTTTACAATTTTGTACGCTGGCAGTTTAATGAAACCCAGGAATCCAAGTGGTTTAGTTGAGGGGTTTCAAAAATTTTTAGAGAATAATAAAGGAGCAAAAATACATGCTCAATTACTAATTTTAGGAAAAAAAGAGTATTTTGGAAATTATTTAAACGTTAAAAAAATGGAGTTGCCTCAACTATATTTAAGTTCAGGATATGTTCCTTTTAATGAAGTACAATACATTCAAAACAATACTTCTGTAAACGTTATTTTAGAAGCAAAATCTGAAATTAGTCCATTTTTACCAGGCAAGTTTCCACATTGTGTAAAAGCTAATAAGCCCATTTTATATTTAGGTCCTAAACAAAGCGAAACGTTACGACTTTTAGGGGGAAATCATCCATTTTCATCTGAAATTGATGAAGTCGATAAAATTGCAAGTCATATTGAAGTATTATACCATCATTGGAAAAACAAAACAGAACAGCAGTTTTTAAATAGGCCAGATTTAGAAGTGTATTTATCTTATGAAAATTTAAAAGAAACTATTGAGCGACTAAAAGAGGTATCTATAAAAGCATGATTAAAAAAGTAAAAAATAAGCTTCGAAGATTAAAAACTAAATATAGTAAGATTTCAAATACGTATTTTAATAAATCTCAAAAGCAATCGGATATAAATCGTTGGAGCCAACAAAAATCATTGTTTTCATCATGGGATGAACGAACACAATTATTGGCCAGTCAAGTGTTGCCAAACAGTAAAGTTTTTGAGTTTGGTGCTGCACGTTTAGTTTTAAAAAACATGTTGCCAGAAGACTGCACTTATTTACATTCAGATATTGTAAAAAGGAATGAGGAAACTTTAGTCGTAGATTTAAATAAGGAATTGCCAAAACTCCCAAAAGTAGATTATGTTATATTTAGCGGTGTTTTAGAATATGTATTCGAAATTAATACAATCATCGTTCACTTATCGCAGTTTACAAATCATTTCGTGCTTTCGTATGCCACGACCAATACATTTGCTAACACTTCTGAAAGAAGATTTCATGGTTGGGTTAGCGATTTAAGCGAATCTGATATTATAGCTATTGCCAAGGCACTTAATTGGCAATCTAAAATCATTGGAACATGGAAAAACCAAACCTTATTTCAATTTAGTAAATAATCGTGTAATGAAATTTACCATAATATATGCGTATAGAAACAGGGAACCGAATAGGGTTGAACTGTCTTTATTATCATTAAAAAAGCAAAAACATATAAATTTTGAAGTGGTTTTTGTAGATTATGGTAGCACACTTGAATTTTCTGAAAACATAAAAAAAGTTGTTGAAGTTTTTGAATTTGCAACTTACTACCATATTGGTCATAACGGGTTGTTATGGAATAAAAGCAAAGCGCTCAACTACGGAACTACAAAAACCAAAACAGATACCATTTTTATTGCAGATGTAGATGTGTTAGTTGCTCCAGATTTTTCAGAAGTAATAGAATCATTAATAAAGCCAAATCAGTTTTCGTTATTCAGAATAGGTTATTTACCAGAACGTGTGACTTCCAATGTTATTGAAAACTCAGATTTTGATATGTTAAAACCCAAACATTATGGCGATACTTTTGGCGTTGGTTTATTCCCTAAGAAAGCTTTAGAAAAAGTTGGAGGCTTAGATGAGTTCTTTCATTTTTATGGATCAGAAGATGAAGATTTAAATTTCAGGTTAGTAGCTGCTGGTTATAAAATGAACCGATGCCAATCAAATATGTTACTTCATCAATGGCACGAAAGGTATCCACAAAAGGCTAAAGAAAATTTATCGGCAATACCACGATTGTCAAATATTCAGCGAATTAATCAAAGACATTTTTTAAGACATAAAGAAACTCAAAAGTTCGCCTTAGATGCAGTTCAAACTAGAAAGTACTACTCCAATTCAGATTACGAAATACTTGAAAAACCTTCAAAAATAATAGAGATTGATAATATTGAAGCAGAAGTCATTCATGTTTTAAATTATGAGTTACCACTTTTTAAAAGCCATATTGTTAAAGTAATAGTCAAGGAGTCGGCTTTCTACAATTCATCAAAATACAAACTTAAAACAGCTCTGAATAAGCAAACGCAACCGTATTTATCAATGAAGGAAGTCAATGATTTGATATTGCAAAAAATACTTTTCGATTACAGAAACTATAATTATTCATATAAAGTTTCTAAATATTTAAATTCTGTTGAATTTACTATAGATTTAAGAAACTAATGAGGAGTCGAAAAAAAATACGATTGTTCTGGTGGAGTGAACCTTTGTTAATGGGAAAGCCTAAAGAAAATTATGGAGATGTTTTAGGTAGGTATTTAGTGGAAAAAATTTCGAATAAAAAAGTACTTTTTTCTCATCCTAAAAAGTTTAGTATCCTAGATTTTTGGCAGCCTATTTATGTTACTGCTGGCAGTATTTTAGCGCATATCAATAAAAAATGTGTGGTTTGGGGTAGTGGTGTTATTCAAGATAATCAAATAGTAAAACCGGCAAAATTTTTGGCGGTTAGAGGCCCAGAGACTAGAAGAGTTTTAATGAGCCAAGGTTATGATGTGCCAGAAATATATGGAGACCCTGCGTTGCTTTTATCAGATTATTACAATCCTAAACTTGATAAAAAATATCAATTAGGAATTATTCCGCATTATGTAGATTATGAGTTTGTTAAGAATAGTTTTAGCCATATAAAAGATGTTGTAGTTATTGATTTAATGACTAATGATATTGAGCATACAACCAATGAAATATTACAATGCAAATACATCATGTCCTCATCTTTACATGGAATTATAGTTTCTCATGCGTATCAAATACCAGCTTTGTGGATTAAGTTTTCTGATAAGCTTTTTGGTGACGATATAAAGTTTAAAGATTATTTTAAATCAGTATCCATAGAACCATATACTCCACTTAGTATCGAATTGTTAAACGATAATGAGAATTTTGAAAAATTATTCGAAAGGGATAAGGCGCTTCCGGACAAAAATATAATTAATAATCTTAAAAAAGGCTTAATGGATGTTTGCCCATTTAAGTAACGCCAATGTAATTATACATTAACGTATTCAAGCTTGTTCATTTTTAGTTAAATTGGTATAAGTAAAATATGTATAACTAAAAACGTTTTCCTTTTATTCGGTTCAGATAAATTATTAAATTGCCATGGTTCCAAAATAATAGTTGCAGGTAATGAGTTTTATAATAGCTGAAATAGGTCAAGCGCACAATGGAAGTATTGATATTGCTCATGATTATATTGATGCATTGGCTAAAACAGGAGTGGATGCTATTAAATTTCAAACCCATATTGCAAATGCAGAAAGTAGTATTTACGAGCCTTTTCGAGTAAAATTTTCAGACCAAGATGCAACACGTTTCGATTATTGGAAGCGTATGGAATTTAAGCTTAGTGAATGGAAAGGATTAAAACAGCATTGTGATGATGCTGGACTAGAGTTTATGAGTTCACCTTTTAGTAATGCAGCTGTTGACTTGTTAGAAGAAGTTGGTGTCAAACGCTACAAAATAGGTTCTGGTGAGGTTACTAATTTTTTACTTTTAGAACGCATATCTCAAACTAAAAAGCCTGTAATTTTATCTTCAGGAATGAGTTCTTTTAATGAGCTTGATGCCGCGGTAAAATTTTTAAAAGAGAAGCATATAGAAATAGCTGTTTTACAGTGTACCACGGCATATCCAACAAAACCACAAGAATATGGGTTGAATGTAATAACAGAATTAATATCGCGTTATAATATCCCTATCGGTTTTTCAGATCATTCAGCAAAAATAGAAACCTGTATTGCGGCTAAAGTTTTAGGAGCTGAAATATTAGAATTTCATGCGGTTTTAAACAGACAGGTTTTTGGACCAGACACCACATCTTCATTAACCATTCAAGAGGTTGAAACACTGGTGAAAGCTGTTAGGAATATAGATATTGCACTTCAATCATCTATCAATAAAAACGATACAAGCAAGTTTTCAGAATTAAAACTAATTTTTGAAAAATCATTGGCTGTAAACAAAAATCTAAATAAAGGACATATTATTAGATTTGAAGATTTAGAAGCAAAAAAACCTGCAAATAAAGGTGTTAAAGCTTCAGAATTTAGAAGTGTAATTGGAACTAGACTTCAACGAAATATGACACAATGGGAATTTTTAAATAATGAAGACATCGCATAATGACTAAACGAAAAATCTGTGTTGTAGTTACTGCAAGACCATCATATAGTAGAATAAAAACCGCTTTAACAGCAATTAAAAAACACCCAAGTTTAGAATTGCAATTGGTTATTGCAGGTTCTGCATTGTTGGATCGTTACGGTAATGCTGTTGATTATATAGAGCAAGATGGATTTAAAATAGACGCCAAAGTATTTATGGTGTTAGAGGGAGAAAACAAAACGTCTATGGCTAAAACCACTGGTTTGGGCGTTATGGAGTTGGCAACCGTTTTCTATAATTTAAAACCAGATGCGGTAGTTACAATTGCAGACCGTTTTGAAACTATAGCAACTTCTATTGCAGCGGCATATCAAAATATACCATTAATACATATTCAAGGCGGAGAAGTTACGGGCAATATCGACGAAAAAGTTAGACATGCCAATACCAAATTGGCCGATATTCATTTGGTAGCTTCTAATGATGCAAAAGCACGTTTACTTAAAATGGGCGAAGATGCTGATTATGTATTCAATACAGGCTGCCCATCAATAGATATAGCAAATGTGGTTAGAGAATCTCCTGAATTAAATTTTAATCCTATTCAAAAATATGGTGGTGTAGGAAAGCATATAGATTGGAAAAATGGTTATCTGGTAGTTATGCAACACCCTGTAACTACAGAGTATGATGAAGCTAGATTGCATGTTACAACATCTTTGAAAGTAATACATGAATTAGGGATTCCAACCTTTTGGTTTTGGCCTAATGTAGATGCTGGTGCCGATGGAACATCAAATGGAATACGGTCATATCGTGAAATATACCAACCAGAGAATATCCACTTTTTTAAGAATATGATTCCTGAAGATTTTTTAAGATTATTAGTAAATAGTAAATGCCTAATAGGTAACTCTAGTGTTGGTATCAGGGAGTGTGCTTTTTTAGGCGTTCCAGTAGTGAATATAGGCACAAGGCAACATGGCAGAGCTAGAGGCGAAAATGTAATTGATGTATCATATAGCAGCGAAGCTATAAAAAATGGGATTAATAATAGATTTGAAAAAGCAAAAGTTATAAAGCAAAGCGCTATTTATGGAGAAGGAAATTCAGGAGAAAAAATAGCTAATATTCTAGCTGATGTTAAACTACGTTTTCATAAAACGATTTCTTATTAATGAATATTTTAGGCATTATACCTGCACGAGGAGGCTCCAAAACGGTACCAGGAAAAAATATAAAACTTTTAGCTGGCAAGCCGCTTTTGCAATATACTGTGGATGTTGCCAAAGCATCAAAACACCTTTCTAAATTAATTTTAAGTTCAGATGATGATGCTATTATTAATGTGGCAAAGCAACTGAATTTAGAAGTTCCGTTTAAAAGGCCTTCAGATTTAGCGCAAGATAGTTCACCAACATTACCCGTTATTCAACATGCATTACATTTTTATAAAAACCAAGGTATTCATTTTGATGCGGTTTGTTTATTACAGGTTACAAGCCCTTTTAAAACAACGGAATTTATAGACAATGCTATTGAAAGATTTATTGAAAGCAAAGCCGATGCGTTAGTTTCTGTTAAAAAAGTGCCGGATGAATATAATCCACATTGGACATTCAAAGTAAACGATAACGATTGTTTAGAACTTTCAACAGGTGAAGAAAAAATCATAGGCCGACGTCAAGATTTACCTGTGGCGTATCATAGAGACGGTATTATTTATTTAACAAAAACCAACGTCCTTTTAAATCAAAATTCACTCTATGGCAATTCCTTGGGGTATATCGAATCGCCACCCAATTTCAATGTTAATATTGATACCATGGAAGATTGGGAAAAAGCGGTTACTATGGCACAAAAACAGAAATTATAATGTGCGGAATTGCTGGGATTATTGGTAACAAAGCTACAGAAGATAGTTTAGGTAAAATGCTTTCAGTTCAGCATCATAGAGGTCCTGATTTTACTGGAAAATTTTTGAATAACAATGTAGCTTTAGGCCATAATAGATTATCCATAATAGACCTTAAATCTAGTGCTAATCAACCTTTTTTTTCTAATGATAAAAGATATATTCTCATTTTTAACGGTGAAATATATAACTATATTGAGTTGAAAGATGAGTTACAAAATAACTATGATTTTTATACTGATTCTGACACCGAAGTATTATTGGCATCCTACATAAAATGGGGCAATCAATGTCTGTCAAGATTGAACGGGATGTTCTCGTTTTTAATTTGGGATACTTTTAAAGAAGAAGTATTTGCAGCAAGAGACCGTTTTGGTGTGAAGCCATTTTATTACGCATTAAAAGATGAGTCGTTTTACTTTGCTTCAGAAATTAAAACGTTGTTTTCAGCTGGTATTCCAAAGAAAACAAATAATAAAGTTTGGGCCAATTATTTTGCTTTTGGAAGTTATGGCATGCCAGATGAGTCATTTTGGGAGGGTGTTTTACAGCTTCCTGGAGGACATGTATTAACTTATAAAAAAGGTAAATTAAATATAGAAAGATGGTATGTTTTTGAAGAAGAAGTTAAGAAGCATCAAACAAAGCTTTCATTTGAAGAAGCAAAAACAACCTATAGAGATTTATTAGAAGATAGTATTAAGTTGAGGTTTCGAGCAGATGTTCCTTTAGGATTCAACGTAAGTGGAGGCGTAGATAGCTCAACTTTATTGGCATTGGTTAATAAAAATGAAGAAGGAAAGCATATAAATGCATATACGTTTTATACCGATAATTCCAAATATGACGAACTGCCTTGGGTCGAAGCGTTGTTAGATAACACAAATAATCCGTTGCATAAGGTTCTTTTGAAAGCTCAGGACATAGTAAATTTGAGTAATGAAATGTGTCAGTTTCAAGATGAACCTTTTGGCGGGGTACCAACTATTGCTTATGCTGAAATTTTTAAAAAAGCTCAAAAAAATGGCGTAGTTGTTTTATTGGATGGACAAGGAATGGATGAGCAATGGGCAGGTTATGATTATTACGTAAAAAGGACAGCTAGTGTTATTCAAGGTGTAAATAAATCCCCGTTTAGACCAAAAATTTTGAATCCTAAATTTTTAAATTTGTCAGAGAAAATTGAGTACCCAAAACCTTTTGATGATGCTATTAAGAATATGCAATATCGAGATTTGTTCTATACTAAAATCCCGAGAGCCTTACGGTTTAATGATAGGCTTTCCATGGCTGCAAGTACCGAATTGAGAGAACCTTTTTTAGATTATAGGTTAGTAGAATTTGCTTTTGCGCAACCTTTGGAATATAAAATTAATAAAGGAAAACAAAAATATTTATTACGAGTTTTGGCCTCAGAATACTTGCCAGATGCTATAAGGTACGCACCAAAAAGAGCATTGCAAACACCACAACGTGAGTGGTTGGCAAATGATTTAAAAGATTGGGTGCAGTCTGAAACAAATAATTTAAAGACGCTAAATTGGTTTGATAATGAACTATTGGATGATGAATTGAAAGTTTATTTTGACGGTGATCAAGATAGTAGTTTTCATATATGGCAATGGATAAACGCGAGTCTTTTACTAAAGGAAAATAATTTAGGGTAAAATGAATTCTAAATTTTAGAAATTAAAATTATAGTAAGCAGAATGAGTAAAAAGGTTTTTGTTTTGGTATCAGATGGAGTGAGTATTCGGAACTTTGCTTATACTTCATTTCTATATTTGGCCAAAGAAAAAAATATAGATTTAGTATTTTGGAATAGTACGCCTTTTAGCTTGCAAGATATAAATGTTAGAGAGGTTGAAATTAATAAACCTAAACCAAGTGCTTTAACCGATTTAATAAAAACGGCATTAATACGTATTGAACTTAACCTTTTTACAAAACGTGATAAGGATTTAATTTATCAGAAATATAAGTTCCCGTTGTCTTATAAAAATTTAAAGTCAACTATAAAAAGCTTATTTGTTAAGTTGATTGTTGGTATATTCAATTCAGAAGAAGGCATTAAGCAATTGCGTTCTAAAATGATTGTTTTAGAACGAAAAACCGAATATTACAAACAATGTAAGTTGAGTTTAGAAAAGGAAAAACCAGATTTTGTGTTTTCTACAAGCCAGCGTGCCGTTACAGCTATTTCACCGCTTACGGCAGCTCAAGATTTAGACATTACAACAGCTGCTTTTATTTATTCTTGGGACAATATTCCAAAAGCAACTACTGTTGTTACAGCCGATTATTATTGTGTTTGGAGCGAACACATGAAAAAGGAATTGCTTCATTATCAAAAATATATTGAACCAAAACAAATAAAAGTAACGGGAACACCTCAATTTGAAAATCATTTTGATGCGTCTCTTAAAGAATCAAAAGTCAAGTTCTTTAAAACACATGGTTTAGATTTGAATAAAAAATATATTTGTTTTAGTGGGGATGATATAACAACGTCTCCAAAAGACGAGTTGTATTTAAGAGATTTGGCTAAGGCTGTGGAAGTACTTAATAATAAGTCACACAATGTGGGTATAATTTTTAGAAGGTGCCCTGTCGATTTTTCAAACAGGTATGATGGTGTGTTAGAAAAATATAAAGATATTATTGTTTCTATTGAACCTATTTGGGAAAAAAAAGGTGGCGCTTGGAATAGTATAATGCCAACAAAAGCAGATTATAAACTTCAAACTAATATCGTTGAACATACTGAATGTGTGGTGAATTTAGGGTCTTCAATGGTTTTTGATTATGCCGCTTATGGCAAACCCTGTGCCTTTATGAATTACAATTATTTTAATGATGAAGCGAAGCCACAAAAAGGGGTATATGTTTATGATTTTGTACACTTTCGATCTAAACCATCAAAGGATGTTGTATGTTGGTTAAAACATCCTGATGACATTTCAAAGGATATAGAAAACCTTCTAAAAGATTCTAATAAAACGGTAAAAGCTTCACAAGAGTGGTTTAATGCAATTAATCAATATCCGCATTCACTTGCATCAGAGCGTATATTGAATGATATGCATAAGTTGATTTCATTAAAAAATAAGCAATTATAAACGACGTTATCTATGTTTTTCAACTCAATTGCTTTTTTATTATTTCTGCCTACTGTGTTTTTTTTGTATTGGTTTTTATTGAAACGAAACCTTAAGGTTCAAAATATCCTTTTATTGGTTGCTAGCTATTTTTTTTATGGCTGGTGGGATTATCGCTTTTTGATACTTATTGCATTAAGTACGGGGATTGATTATGTTGTTGGTTTAAAACTACAAAGCGAAACGGTTAAAAAAAAGCGGAACTACTTATTAGCTTTAAGCTTAATTTTCAATTTAGGCATGTTGGGCTTTTTTAAATATTACAATTTTTTCGTTGAAAGTTGGATAGATGCTTGGGCAATGTCAGGAGTTAAAATGCATGTGTCAACTATGCAAATTGTGCTTCCTGTTGGTATTTCGTTTTACACGTTTCAAACCTTAAGTTATACTATAGATGTCTACCGTAAAAAATTGACACCAACTAAGAATTTTATAAATTTCGCGACTTTTGTGGCTTTCTTTCCTCAACTAGTAGCGGGGCCAATAGAAAGAGCTACAAATTTATTACCTCAATTTTCAGTAAAAAGAATCTTTAATTTAGAAAGAGCCAAATCGGGAATACATTTAATTATTTGGGGACTATTTAAAAAAATAGTAATCGCCGATAGCTGTGCAACTTATGTAAATGCCATTTTTGACAATTATCAAGAAGTAAATACATTAACTCTTCTTATGGGTGCTGTATATTTTGCTTTTCAAATTTACGGTGATTTTTCTGGTTATAGCGATATAGCTATTGGGACAGCAAGACTTTTTGGATTTGAATTAATGCAAAATTTCAATTACCCATATTTTTCTAGAGATGTGGCAGAGTTTTGGAGAAGATGGCATATATCGCTCTCAACTTGGTTTAGAGATTATTTATACATCCCATTAGGAGGCTCTAGAACAACTAAAAATAAACAAATTAGAAATGTTTTTATTATATTTTTAGTTAGCGGTTTTTGGCATGGAGCAAATTGGACGTTTATTATTTGGGGTGCATTGCATGCCTTGTTTTTTATTCCTTTATTAATTGGGAAAAAGAACAGGAAAAACATAAATCAAGTTTCAGAAAATGGAGTTATACCTTCTTTTAGGGAATTTATGGATATGCTAATAACTTTTACATTAGTTACATTGGCGTGGGTGTTTTTTAGAGCAGATAACAGTACAGTGGCATGTCATTATATTAAGCGATTAGTGTCTAACTTAAATTTCAATATTGAATATTTAAGTATTGAAAGGTATAGTATAGAAATATTAGTGTTAATAGGTATATTTATACTCTTTGAATGGTTCCACAAACATGTTGAGCATCCTTTTTTAGGTCGAGTAAAATGGCTGAAAATCGTTGGTGTTATTATAATGATTTTAACATTGGGAGTGTATTCCAATCATCTAGAATTTATTTATTTTCAATTTTAATGAAACAGTTTTTAATATACATATCTAAAGTTATTGGGATCCTTATAATCCTTATGTATGGGTTAGACACTTTGTATTCCTATGTTTTTAAAAATGGTATTCCAAGAAACAAAATTCAAAAAATACTTCAAACAAAAAATGTACATTACGATATTGTTTTTTTGGGATCCTCTAGGACTGAAAATCATATTGATTGCGCGTTGGTCGAACAATTAACAGGAAAATCTTGTGTAAACTTTGGTTTATCTGGTGGGTCAATAGGAGATATGCTTATTTTGCTAACTTTAGCAGATTCCAATGGTGTTACTTTTGATGATGTTTTTTTACAAGTTGATTATAACTATAATAGTAAAGGACTATCAAATAATTTTAAAGCTAGTTTAATTCCGTTTATTAAAAATACTGATATAAAAAAAGAATTAAAAAAGGATAAGCAAAACTTTTATTATAGCAGTATTCCTTTTTATAGGTATATGAAATATGACAAAGTAGTAGGTTTTAGAGAGAGCTTATTAGCATTTTTAGGCAAGAAACCAAAAATAAATCTTGAAGTAGGGTTTAATCCTAAAGTAGGTGTTGGCTTAACTAAATCAGGTCAGTTACCTACTATTTATAATGATAAAAATGAAGAAATTCAGTCTTTAATTAGTTTGATGAAAGAAAAAAGAGTTAACCTTAAATTTTTTATAGCTCCTTATTGTATGGAAATGGAGAACAGGAATAGATTTGGTGTTTTAAAATCTCGCTTAACTAACATATTTAATTATAGCTCAGTTTTTGATTATAAAGAAGAGTATTTTTTTAATTGTGGACATTTAAATATAGATGGTGCTCGCGAATTTACCAAAATACTGATTAAGGATTTTTATACTTTTAAAATCAATTAAAGTTGAACATAGCCTTCATAACCCCAGAATATCCACATAATAATTTGAAGCCTTCTGCAGGTTTAGGGTCAAGCATTAAAAATATGGCATCTGTTTTGGTGCATACAGGGCATAGTATTACTGTTTTTGTGGTTTTTCAAAACGAAGAAAAAATATTTTATGATGATGGTATAAAAGTTATTTCAATCTCACGTAAAGGGTATAGGTTTTTTGGTTGGTATTTAGAGCGCAAGTACATACAGAAAAAAATTCAACAAGAAATTCAAACCTCCAAAATAGAGGTTGTTGAAGCGCCTGATTGGACAGGAATTACTGCATTAATGTCATTTTCTATACCGTTAATTATTCGTTTACACGGTAGCGATACTTATTTTTGTAACCTTGAAGGGCAACATCAAAAACGAAAAAATTATTTTTTTGAAAAAATAGCTTTAAAACAAGCAGATAGAATAGTATCTGTAAGTACATTTACCGGAAACTTAACGAAGGAATTGTTTCATTTAAAATGTGATATTAAAACTATCTATAATGGAATTAATACTGAAATATTCAAACCTATTGACACGAAAATTAAGACAGGACAGGTATTATATTTTGGTACTATTATTAGGAAAAAGGGCGTGTTAGAGTTAGCAAGTATATTTAATAAAGTTGTGGAAGTATATGAAGATACAAGTTTACTTCTAATAGGAAAAGATGTTAAGGATGCTTTTGAAAATAAATCAACACTCGATTTGTTTTTCGAACTTCTAACTGAAAAAGCTAAATCTAAAGTGACGCATATACAAGAAGTGCCTTATAAAGACATAAAAAATCATATAGCGAAGGCTCAAGTTGTGGTTTTACCAAGTTTTGCAGAAGCTTTCCCAATGACATGGCTTGAAACTTTAGCTATGGAAAAAGCTTTGGTGGCTTCGAACATTGGTTGGGCAACAGAGCTTATGGAAGATGGAAAAACAGGATATTTGGTAAACCCCAGAAATCATGAACTGTTTTCAAATAAAATTGTATCACTTCTAATGGACGAAGAAAAGAATAAACGCTTCGGAAACAATGGAAGGGCACATGTTATTTCTAATTTTTCGACATCTGTTGTTCTTAAAAAAAATATAGACCTATATAAATCACTACTTCCCAAAAATGATTAAACTCCATACATATACCACGCATAGTGGTGAAGTTTTGTTTTATAACGGAGACCCAGATTTTGAAATGTTGGAAGAGCTCTCCAAAGGTGCTGGCGATTTATGGCATAGTGGTTTAGATCAAGGCTTTGAAAACTGTTTTCAAGAATTGGTGTATCAATCTGCTGTGTATTGGTGGTTTATTAATGATTTTGAAGGTGTAGACACCTGTGTTAACTGGAGGTTGAATGCGCATAATTTCGTAGTTAGAGCATCTGTTTGGGAAGTGTTAGGTGGCTTTGATTATCAATATTCAGAAGTTGTTGTTAGTGGATTAGATTTTGGATTTAATTTGATAAGAAACTCAGGAGGTACCCCACTTTATGTAAAAGGTTTATTTCCAAAGGCGTCAATTGATGTGTCAATTTCAAAAGAAGACAGGTATTTGTTTTTTTTTAAAAATTTCAAAATGCATCATAGTTATTATATGTTGTTTAGGAAGGTGTTTGGTTTTTTATCTGAATATAAAGCTTTAAAAAGTGCTTCTAGAAAAGTTTTAAAAAAGAAAAATACAATTCTTGATTACAGGGATTTAAATACAATAGAAGGTAATCCAACAGTCAGTTTGGTTATTCCAACAATGAAGCGTCAAGAATATACAGAGTTGCTGTTAAAAGACCATAACGCACAAACGTATCTTATTAAGGAAGCCATTATTGTTGATGCAACTCCAGAGGAGGAGCGAGACGCAAAATATTACAACCCAGAAAACTTTAAGTTTGAAGTTAAAGTAAAATGGCAAACGACTAAAGGCAGTTGTCGTGCCAGAAATGAAGCTATAAATATGTGTACTGGCGATTATATTATTTTTGCTGATGATGATGTGAGGATATTGCCAGATTTTGTTGAGAATCATATAAAGATACTGCAAACTTACAACGCCAGTGCTTGTAATGGCTTAGATATTATGGCAGATAACACAAATCAAAATATTACCGATTTAAAACAAAAACTTTCAACGTTAAAGGCTGATAGATGGAAAGTTGGAGTCTCACACATGTTTAGTAATGCCAATTCATGTGTTAAAAGAACTGTTGTAGAAAAGTTAATAGGCAATGATGTGAATTTTGATGGAGGCTACGGAGAGGATGCAGATTTTGGTTTAAGAATATTAATGTTAGGCGAAGTAGTATTACACAATCCGTTTTCGCCTAATTTGCATTTAAAACCACCAATGGGAGGGTATCGATTTTGGGGGAATCAGTCAAAAATACTAGGTAAAAACCGTAAAGTTCAACCTTGGGAATTAGATAAACCAGTAAAGTATATTCGTCCGGTACCTAGCCCAACAGTGACATATAAATTTTTGAAACATTTTACGCCATCGCAAATTAAAGAATGGCGTTGGAAGCATTTTTTTATATACCTTTTTAAAAGAGAAAAAAAAGGAATCATTTTAAGATTATTAAAATTACCATATAAATGTATACAGTTTAATAAATCGTTACTATATGCAAAACGATTAGTAAAAAAAGGAGAACAGTTTAGATAGAACAATTACTATTTTATAAAACAAAAAAGTATAAATGAACAACACATTTACTAAATTATCCATCATAATTCCAGCTTACAATGAAGCGGCAACAATTCATCAAATCTTAGATAAAATTAGAGATGTAAAGCTATTAGATAATATTAGTCGTGAGCTTGTTATTGTAAATGACTTTAGTACCGATGGAACTTCAGAAGCTGTAAAAAAGTATATGAGTGCTAATGGCGACTTAAATATAAAACTTTTTGAACATAAAAAAAACAAAGGTAAAGGCGCAGCACTACATACTGGAATTGATAAAGCTAACGGAGATATAATAATTATTCAAGATGCCGATTTAGAGTACGACCCAAAGGAATATAACAAGCTTTTAAACCCCATTTTAAATGGGCATGCCGATGTCGTTTACGGAAGCCGATTTATGGGAAGTAATCCGCATAGAATCTTGTTTTTCTGGCACAGTATAGGGAATAAATTTCTAACGTTTTTTAGTAATATGATGACTAATTTGAATTTAACAGATATGGAAACCTGCTATAAAATGTTTAACGCAGAAATGCTAAAGTCTTTAAGTTTAAAGGAAAACAGGTTTGGTTTTGAACCCGAAGTAACAGCAAAAATATCACGAATTCCAAAAGTTAGAATTTACGAAGTTGGTATTAGTTATTATGGAAGAACTTTTGAAGAAGGAAAAAAAATAGGATGGAAAGACGGTTTTAGAGCTATATATTGTATCATAAAATACAGATTTTTTAAATAATGACAAAATATTTAAGTAAGCCTAGTTTTATAGCCATAGCTTTTTTATGCGTATTGCTGCCTAAAATTTACTTCTTGGTTTTGTCATACAATAACAAATTGTACACACCTGAAAAAGTGTATGCTGGTGGTGATGGTTCACATTATTTAAAAATTGCTAAAAACATAAATACGTTTGGTGTTTTTTCAGACAATAATTCAGGAACTTCTACAGAAAGTGCTACTTGGAGACCACCACTTTGGCCTTATGTTTTGGCTTCGGGTTTTTATATAACTAACAATCCATTTGGTTTAATTATAGCAAAATCTATATTAGAATTGATGTTGTTGATTTTTGCCTTTTCATTAATAAAGCGTCTTGAAAATATTAAACCTATTCATTTTTTAATTTTTGTAATACTTTTTATAGAACCTTACTACTTAAAATATTCCACATTATTTTTATCAGAGAGTTTAACTTCAATTCTAGTGCTTTTATTGGCATTATCTTTTGTGCTATTTAGTGAATCAAAAAAATATAGTATTATTATTCCATTGCTATCCGTAATAACTATTCTATGTCACCCTGTTTCTGTGTTTTTCGTACTAGCACTATTGGTTATGTACGGTTTAACCAATTTAAAAAAGCATCCTATTAGAGTCTTAACTCATGCTATGTTAATTGTTGGATTAATGGTTTTATGGCCACTCAGAAATCTACAAACTTTTAATCAGGGACTTTATTTAACAGCATCGCAAGGTGCAACATTTTCCAAAGGGTGGAATGAAAATGTAATAACAAATTACACTAATGTTGATGGTGATTTAGCCGATGAAGGTTTAAATTTAAAATATGTAGAAAACTTAGAGGGTAAAGCCAAAAATTCAACTTTAGAATTAGGTAAACTTTATAAAGAGGGCACAATCAATTATATTAAAAATTTAAGCTTTAAAGACTTTTTTAAAATCATTTTTATTAAGTTGAAGTCTAATTTTAATCCGTTTCCAGAAAAGCCAAAAGAAGGCGGATTAGAGTCTTTAGCTATCGTTTTTAGATTACTTTATGTTGTTTTGTTTTCACAATGTTTGTTCAGGATTTTTAAATACAGAAGATTCAAAATAATATCAGAAAAAGACAAAGTTTATTTAGTCGTTTTCTCAATACTAATTGGTCAAATATTTATGGCTGCTTACATTTACACAGGTTTACGATTTAATGCTATTTATGGTTTAGCTTTGTTATTTAGTTTTATATATATTAATACAGATTTTCTTTTTAATGTGAAAGAAAAATTCATTACAACTTCTAAGGATATATTATGAAATTCTCATTAATTATATGCACTTACATGCGAAGCGAACCTCTATTGAAACTACTATTTTCGATAAAGGAACAAATTCTATATCCAAATGAAATTTTAATTATAGATGGGTCTATTGACAATAAAACTGAAAAACAATTAAAAAATAACACCTTCGAGGATTTAAAATATTATAAAGTCAATGAAGTCGATAGAGGTTTAACAAAACAACGCAATTATGGGATTAATCTAGTTTCTGAGGCTTCAGAAATTATTTGTTTTTTGGATGATGATATTATTTTGAAAACTGATTATTTTGAAAATTTATTAAGTACTTATACCTTAAAAAAAGATGCTTTAGCTGTTGGAGGCTATATTTTAAATAATGTAAATTGGGAAGAAACATCAGATGAAAAAAGTAATAATAAATTTTATTTTGGTGAGTGGATGCGCAATGAACCATTGCGTTTTAAATTAAGAGGGAAGTTTGGTTTATTACCAGATAAAGTACCAGGTTTTCTTCCTACATTCGCTCATGGAAGAAGCATTGGGTTCTTGCCACCTTCAGGGAAAATTTACGAAGTTGAGCAAATTATGGGTGGTGTCTCTTCATATAAAAAAGAAGTTTTTGAGCAGATTAGTTTTTCAACTTATTTTGAAGGATATGGTTTGTATGAAGATGCCGATTTTAGCCTGCGACTTTCAAAACTAGGAAAACTATATGTTAATACTTCAGCGCAATTATATCATTATCATGATGATTCTGGCAGACCAAACAAGTATGCATATGGTAAAATGGTAGTTAGAAATGGCTGGTATGTTTGGCGTGTTAAATACCCAAATCCAAATTTTAAAGCTAGAATAAAATGGCATGCTACGTCTTTGTTATTAACTATCATTCGGTTTACTAATGTTATAACTACCAATAAAAAAAAGGAAGCTTTTACAGAAAGTTTGGGGCGTGTTGTAGGCTGGGTTTCTTTGTTTTTTAATAAACCAAAAGTAAAAGCATGAGGTTTTTAATTATTTCACATACGCCGCATAAGCAAGAAGCAAACGCACTTTTTGCTTATGCACCTTATGTACGTGAAATGAATTTATGGTTAAAGTATGTTGATGAGGTTGAGGTGGTAGCACCAAAAATTAACAATCCAACAACTAATTTAGAAGTGTGTTATGAACGTTCAGATATTATTTTAAATAAGATTCCATCTATAGCTTTTACTTCTATTAAAAAGAGTTTGGTATCTACAATTCAAATTCCAATAATACTTATTTCAATTTTTAATGCCTGTAAAAGAGCAGACCACATTCATTTACGTTGCCCAGGTAATATCGGTTTGTTAGGATGCTTGATTCAAATATTTTTTCCTAAGAAAATAAAAACCGCTAAGTATGCAGGTAATTGGGATTCTAAAAGTAAACAGCCCTTAAGTTATAGATTTCAAAAGGCAATATTAAGAAACACTTTTTTTAGTAAAAACATGACCGTTTTAGTCTATGGTTTTTGGGAAAATCAATCTAAAAACATCATCCCTTTTTTTACGGCAACTTTTAAAAATAAAGATATTATAACCCCTTCAGAACGCGATTATGACAATAAGTTACGTTTTGTATTCATAGGTAGTTTAGTTAATGGAAAAAATCCGTTATTGGCTATTAAGATTGTAGAATCATTACAAAAAAAAGGCAATATAGTTCAATTAGAATTGTATGGTGAAGGTGTTTTGAAAAACGAATTGCAGCAATATATAGTTGATAATAATTTAGAATCTAGCGTTCAATTGAAAGGAAGTCAAAAAAATGGAATCATACAAGAGGTATTGAAAACGGCTCATTTTTTAATATTACCATCAAAATCTGAAGGTTGGCCAAAAGCTGTTGCCGAAGCTATGTTTTTTGGAACGATTCCTATAGCTACAAAAGTATCATCTGTCCCTTACATGCTTGATTATGGGAATCGAGGAATTTTAATTGAACCTAATATTGATGATGCTATTGTAAGTGTTTTGAAACATTTAAAAGATACTGACCGTCTAAAAGTAATGTCTAAATCTGCTAGTATATGGTCTCAAAACTATACTTTAGAAACTTTTGAATCAGAAATTGTTAAATTGCTTAAGAGACTATGAGAGTTTTACAATTAATAGATTCTTTACAAGTTGGTGGTGCAGAACGTACCGCCGTTAATTATGCTAATTTATTGTCAGTAGAAATTGAAAAATCATTTTTATGCGCAACAAGATTGGAAGGGGCTTTAAAACTTGCTTTAAGTGAAGATGTGGAATATTTATTCTTGAACAAGAAGCGAACATTAGATTTTAAAGCGTTAAAAAAGTTAAATGATTTTATAAAAAACCACAAGATTAATGTTATTCATGCGCACTCCACATCCTATTTTTTTGCGACACTTTTAAAACTTATAAATAGAAAAATAATTGTTATTTGGCACGATCATAATGGGAATAGACTGTTTTCTAATAAATCTCATAACAGCGTTTTAAAAAGCTGTTCTTATTTTTTTAATAAAATAATTACGGTAAATGAAGATTTGAAATTGTGGTCAGAACAAAATACGCTTACAAAAGAAATTTATTGTTTACCTAATTTTTCTGTTTTAAAAGGTGAGGAAAAACAAGTTACAAATTTGAAAGGCAATATAGGAAATCGTATTGTTTGTTTAGCAAATTTGAGGCATCCAAAAAACCATATTTTTTTACTTGAAGCATTTTTTAAAGCAACTGAGTTTATGGAAAACTGGAGTTTACATTTAATAGGTAAGAATTTTAATGATGCTTATTCAAATGAATTAAATAAATTTATTGACAGCCATAATTTGCAAGACAAGGTGTTTGTTTATGGACAAAAACAAGATGTAAATTATATTTTAAACCAAAGTGATATTGGGGTTTTAACGTCTTCTTCTGAAGGTTTACCATTAACTTTATTAGAGTATGGCTTAGCTAAATTACCTATTGTTGCAACAAATGTAGGCGATTGTAATAAAGTTATTACTAATAAAAGGGAAGGGCAATTAATTAATTCTCAAAATGTAGATGCTTTTTCTAAAGCCTTATTACTTTATATAAACGATTCTGAGTTACGCAAGCAACATGGCGAGTCGGTGTATAAAAATGTTAAAATTAACTTTAGTGCTGATAATGCAATAACGCAATTAATCTCAATTTATAAATCATAATAATTGAAACAGTACAGTTACATAGTTCAAATCATATTTCATTTAGGCATTGCTATTGGCATCTATTTGTTTGAGCCTCTTTCTAAAATTTATTTTTTAGGAATCGTAATTGTAAGTGTTTATAGTATACTTAATGCACCTCCTCAGAAAAGGTATATTTATGTGTTAATATCTTGCTCATACTTAGTTGGTGCTGAGGTTTTATTACGAATGACAGGAGGTAACCTATTGTATGAAGCGTCTAAATATTTAATCATTTTATTTTTATTAATAGGCATATTTCTTGGCGATGGTGTTGGGAAAAGATCTTATGTGTATTTTATTTATTTGCTGGTACTTTTACCTGGAATTGTAGTTGCCACCTCTAACTTAGGATTTGAAACAAATATAAGAAAGGCCATTGCATTTAATTTAAGCGGACCGTTTTGCCTTGGTATAGCTGCTTTATATTGTTACAAGAGGCAAGTATCTATAAAACTTCTTCAAGATGTTTTATTAGCCGCTTTATTGCCTATTGTATCGACTACTTTTTATTTGTTTTTATATACGCCAAGTATAGAATATATTTTATCGGGTACGCAGTCTAATTTTCAAGCCTCTGGCGGTTTTGGACCTAATCAAGTGTCAACCATTTTAGGATTGGGTATGTTTGCAATTGCTGGTAGAATATTTTTGCAATCCAGAACCATGTTTTTAAAGGTTTTAAATATCTCCATTTTAGGATTAATAACATATAGAGCTATAATAACCTTTAGTCGTGGTGGGGTTTTGGTTGCTATTATAATTATTTTAGCTTTTGTTACAGCATTTTACTTAAAAGCAGCTTCGAAAACAAGAAGTAGAATTATGTTTTCTGTAGTTATATTTAGTATAGGTATGGCATTAACTTGGTACATAAGTTCTTTAAGAACAGAAGGATTAATAGATAAGCGCTATAAAAACCAAGACGCTATTGGAAGGACCAAAGAAGATGTAACAACAGGAAGATCAGATTTATTAGCCAATGAATTAAACGAGTTTTTTGAAAATCCTTTTCTTGGTGTAGGCGTTGGAAAACTTAAGGAATTAAGAATAGAAAAAGAAGGAGTTAGAGTTTCGTCGCATAATGAAATGAGTAGAATAGTTGGCGAACATGGTCTGTTTGGCGTTATTGCTTTTTCAATATTATTATTAGCACCTTTATTGTTAAGATTACAAAACAAAAAAAATATATATTTCTATTCATTTTATTTATTCTGGTTTTTAACAATAAATCATTCGTCCATGCGAATTGCTGCACCCGCCTTTATTTATGGGTTATGTTTATTAAATGTAAATTATGAAAAACCTCCTATACATAGGAAACAAATTATCAAGTAAAGGTAAAACCCAAACGTCTATAGAAACTTTAGGAAAGTTATTAGAGGCTGAAGGATTTATTGTTAATACAGCTTCTAGTAAGTCAAATAAATTACTAAGGTTGTTAGATATGATGTTTAGTGTTTTAAAGTATAGAAAACAGGTGGATTTTGTGTTAATTGATACCTATAGCACGTCGAATTTTTATTATGCATATATAGTTAGCCAATTATGCCGGTTGCTTAAACTAGAGTATATCCCTATTTTAAGGGGAGGTAATTTGCCTAGTCGTTTAGAAAAGTCTCCTATTTTATCAAAAGCAATATTTAGAAATGCGAATACAAATGTTGCGCCTTCACTATATATGAAATCAAATTTCGAAGATTTAGGGTATGGTAATATCGAGTGTATTCCTAATTCAATAGCATTAAAAAATTATCGTTTTAAAGAACGTACTTTTAGTAAAATTAGTTTGTTATGGGTGCGCTCATTTTCAAAAATATATAATCCGTTATTAGCTGTAAAAGTTATTAAGGCTTTAAAAGACGAAAATATTGAAGCTGAATTGTGTATGGTTGGTCCAGATGCAGATGGAAGTATGCAAAAGGCGAGACTGCTTGCAGAAGAATTGGATGTAGATGTTACTTTTACAGATAAATTATCAAAACAAGATTGGATTACACTTTCAGAAAGCTATAATGTTTTCATTAATACAACCAATTTTGATAATATGCCTGTTAGTGTTATAGAAGCCATGGCATTAGGCTTGCCTGTAATTTCTACAAATGTTGGAGGTGTGCCTTTTTTAATTGAGCATAACAAAACAGGTGTTTTGGTAACTCCGAATTCTGAAGAAGCATTTGTTAAGTCCATTAAAGAATTGATTGATTCACCCGATAAAACAAAAGAAATTGGACGGTTAGCACGAAAACAGGCAGCACTGTTTGATTGGGAAATTGTTAAGAATCAGTGGATTAAAGTCTTGCAATAATTTGATGCTTAATTGAATTTACTTACTATCTTTATGGTCTCTCAATTTTGTTCTTAATAATGTCTAATAGCGGTATTCATTTTAATATATCAGAGCGTAAAATTCTTTTACGTCTTCTCGATATCGTTTCAATACTCTTAGTATTGTATTTTGTCAGCAACACGTTCGATTTTGATTATTTTACGATAACGAAAGAAAAATGGAGGTGGGTTTTTGTGCTTATTTTATATATTTCAATTTTTGGAACAGTCTTCGAACTTTATGATTTACAAAAATCTAGTAAGATTGAAAAAATTTCTACTAGTATAATTTTTACGGTTTCAACAACCGTATTGTTTTATTTTTTAACCCCGTATTTTACGCCTATACTACCAGATAATCGTTTGCAAATACTTTTCTTTTATTTTGCAATTCTTGTTGCACTCTTTTTATGGAGGTTAGCTTATATCACCTTTGTCGTGTCTCCCAGATTTTATAAAAAGGTTTTAATTATAGGTGAGACATCAAATATTGAAACAATCATAGAAGCTTTTAAAACTTCAGACCCTAATTATAAAATTGTTGGATTTGTTAACTGTGAAATGAATAAACTTGAAGCATTAAGGTTTAAAGCAATTCCTGAATATGACCCCAATCAAATTTTAGAAGTTATTAAAAGTGAAAGTATATCTGAAATTGTTATAGCAAGTTATAACTCAGAATCTATAACCTCTGAGATTTATTATACGCTAATAAAGTTGCTTGAAGAAGGTTTTCCCATAAAAGAATATACTCAGGTATATGAGGAATTGGCACAGCGTATCCCTGTACAATTTGTTGGAAAAGATTTTTATAAATATTTCCCGTTTAGTCGGAGTAATCAGAATAAACTATACTTGTTTTTTCATCGTCTTTTTGATATTGTTATTTCCATTCTTGGTATTTTAGTAGGGATACTATTTTTGCCACTTATATTACTAGGTAATGCCATTGCTAATCGTGGATCTCTTTTTTATTCTCAAGATAGAATAGGGAAGAATGGTGAAATTTTTAAAATACTTAAATTTCGAACTATGATTAAAAATGCCGAAAAATCTGGAGCGGTTTGGGCAAAAAAAGGAGATGTTCGAATTAATCCATTTGGCAAGTTTTTAAGGCATTCAAGATTAGACGAAATACCTCAGTTTATCAATATTTTGATAGGTGAAATGAGTTTGATAGGACCAAGACCAGAGCGTCCGTTTTTTGTTAACGAACTATCGCAGATGCTTCCTTTTTATGAAACTAGGCATATTGTTAAACCTGGTCTTACTGGTTGGGCTCAAGTAAAAACCAGATATGGTGAATCTGTAGATGATAGCTTGCTTAAGCTGCAATATGATTTATATTATATTAAGCATAGGGGTTTCTTTCTTGATGTAAATATTTTAATAAAAACACTTAGTACAGTTATTTTCTTTAGAGGACAGTGATTCAGTTTTCAGTGATCAGTCGCAGTGTTCCGTTGTTTACGTTAAGATTGCACCTTTTGATTTTTTCCAGTCTAACACCTTTGCGTCTTAGTGGCTTTGCGTGAAGTACTTTACCAAGAAGAGGTATCTAATAAATAGCGCTATCAATAAAGGGATCAATCCAATAGCAAATACTTGAACGCCAATTACCCAATGTAGTATTAATAGACACAATAGAATAACTAAAAGCTTTATGTATTTTATAAACCAAGCACGAACTTTTTCTCTAAAAAACTGGCCTATTACTAAAGCATTAAGCGCAAACGCCCATAATAAATTATAGTTTTGATGTGTGCCTTTGTGGTCTGTTGCAAACCAAAGCAACAAAATAACAATACCAATAATCCCCGTGATAGTGAACAGAGTTATATCTAACCATTTACTTTGCTTTTGATTCTTATAGTCTCTATAGGTTATAAAAATGATAAGTAGTCCAATAATTCCAAATATGAAAATAGGACTTGTTAAAAAAGAATTAGGTTCAGTAATTTTCTTTTGAATGAAAAGCACGCGACTGTCTTTAACCAAAGACCTTTCTCCATTTTTTATTGTAGCATTATCAAAGAAATTGTAAATATTTTCTGGTAAAAACATGTGGTCTTCTGTGCCTGCTTTTTTATCAATTACAGAACCTAAAGCTAAATCGATACCCAAGCTTCCCCAAGAATTCCGGTTTAAATTATTTTGAATTAAGGTTCTGAAAGAGGCTTCTTTAAAATCTTCAGGAGCATTAAAAACAACTGTGTTGTTTAAAGCAATATTAGCGACATCCTTAATTTTTGTAGCACAATTATCAAAAAAGAACTCATATAAATAGGCTCTGTTTTCTGGTTTATAATTGTTCAGAAGGAAATTGTAAAGTTTTTGTTTTTCGCTTAGCGATAGATTTAAAACTTGTTCTTTTATAGTTCTATTATAGTAAACATATACTTGATAAAATTTGTTAAAATCTGTTTTATTTATTAAGTAGTTTAATTTTCCTTGGGCGAACTTTAAATAGAAGTTAGGGGCGTCAAAATTGTATTCACCATAGCCATAAACATCATCAATACCATGTATTTGGTCTTTAATTCTAAATGCATTATGTCCAAAAGCATCATTTAAAGACGTACCAGGCCCAACGGTAAGCACGCTAATTTCAGCTTGTTCAGATAATATGTTTTGTTGAGCATGAGATATTTCAGCAAATAAAAAAAGAAATAAGAGGAGTAGCGTTTTTTGCATGTAATTTAAGATTACCTAAAGATACTAAAGTCAATTTTTAAAGAAAACACGTTAGAATATAGCGCAACACTTTGGTCTCCAATATCTGTAAACGCATAATCTATTTGAATACCGTTATATTTAAAACCCAAACCAAAACTTGGTTGGAAGCTTAATTGCTCAGTATTATCAATCTGTAATTCATTTTGAAAGTTACCCATTCCTGCACGCAAATAAACCATGTCTACATAGCCAAACTCAAACCCTAAAGCAGGGTTTATGCTTGCTACAGATGTTGAAATGATATCGTTATTTTCTTCAAAACGAACATTCAAATTAACAGCAGTTAAAAGTGTGTAGTCGTAATTGAAATCTACTAATTTTGAAATGCCTATTTGTAATTTTGGGATAGTGATTTCAGTAGTTTCAGGTAATTCTTGGTTTTGACCAGCAACAGCATCTCTAATTGTTGCAAATTGCTCATCATCAATAGCCCAAGCATTAAATGTGGTAGTAATATCTCTCGCCATGACACCAAATTTCCAATCATTATCGGTTTCAAACTGGATACCGATATCCAAACCAAATCCCCAAGATGATGCAAAATCACCTATAACACGTCTTATTACTTTGGCATTTACACCATAATTTAGACCGTCTAGAGGTAGTTTCCTTGCATACGAAAAAGTCAGTCCATAATCGGCGGTAGAAAATAAGCTAATCCTGTCATAGTTTATATTGCCTTCGGAATCAATAAGTTGTGTTGTATTTAAAATATCATCAACCGCAAAACGAATTAAGGAAATTCCAACAGCACTTCTGTTATCAAGAGGCATGGCATAAGCTGCATAATCATAATTCGCAATATTTGCAAAATAGCTAGAGTGCATTAGCGATAATTGATTGTCTTCAAGATTTACGAGTCCTGCAGGATTCCAATATCCAGAATTAACATCAGCAGTATGTGATGTCACTGCACTACTCATGCCCAAAGCAGCGGCATCCACACCAATATTCATAAACTCGTTAGAATATTTTCTAACGGTCTGACTGAATACAGATATAGATATTACACAAAATAATGTGGTTATGTAAAGTCTCAATCGCAATTTTTTACAAAGATGCACATAATACCAATTTAATCATAAAATATCATGTTCAAATCGGCATAATATTTAAAGTTATAAACTTGAAATTATAATAGATATTGCTTCATAACAAATAATCTATATGATTATGCTAAAATAATTTGAATTAGTTATTTGGTATTAGACGAAAATTGTTTGCTATTTTTACAAAATAAATTTCTGAATATGAAGAAACATATACCTAATGCGTTAACACTTTTAAATTTATTGTGTGGAAGTATTGCTGTCCTTTTAGCTGTAAATAATAATTATGTTGCCGCTGCATTATTTGTATTTCTAGGCATATTTTTCGATTTTTTTGATGGTTTTGCAGCGAGAAAATTAAAAGTATCGGGGGCATTAGGTTTGCAATTAGATTCGCTTGCTGATATGGTAACAAGTGGTTTGGTTCCTGGAATTATCATGTATAAGCTATTAGAGTTTACTATTGATACTCCGAGCACTATAAATAGTAGCTGGTCATCAAATACAACTGGGATGAATTTTAATTTGCCAATACTTCCTCTTTTAGGTTTGCTAATTACGTTAGCTTCAGCTTATAGATTAGCCAAATTTAATATTGATGAAGACCAACAAACGTATTTTAAAGGTTTGCCAACACCAGCAAACACACTATTAATAATGTCATTGCCGTTAATAATAGAATTTCAAAACAGCGATGCTATAAATAGCATTATTTTAAATAAATGGTTTTTAATCGGGCTTACATTAGTGAGTTGCTATATGTTAAATTCAAGCATTAAACTTTTTGCCTTAAAGTTCAAAGACTATAGTTTTAAAAATAATGCCACGAGATATATTTTTATAATATTGTGTGTAGTACTTTTAATTGTTCTTCAATTTGCTGCAATCCCATTAATTATATTACTTTATATAATCATGTCTGTTTTAGATAATTTAAAATCGAAATTAATTTAATGGCATCAGGTTTTTTTGCACTTTTAGACGATATAGCAAGCTTAATGGACGACGTGGTAGTTATGAGTAAAATTTCTACCAAAAAAACAGCAGGAATTTTAGGTGATGATTTAGCCGTAAATGCAGAGAAAGCAACAGGTTTTTTAGCTTCCAGAGAGCTTCCGGTTTTATGGGCAATAACCAAAGGTTCTGCGCTTAATAAATTAATTATTTTACCAATTGCTTTTTTGCTTAGTGCTTTTGCGCCATGGGGAGTTACTTTAGCTTTAATTTTAGGGGGCGTGTATCTAGCCTTTGAAGGATTTGAAAAAGTGTATCATTTTTTAGTTCCACATAAGCATGAAGACGCTGAAATAAATCATTCTGAGGACGATGTTGTTTTATCTGAAGAAGAGCTCGCTATTGCTGAAAAAATGAAAGTTAAATCAGCGATTTTTACTGATTTTATACTGTCTGTAGAAATCGTGATTATAGCACTTGGAACAGTAATTGGTAAACCTATTTTATTTCAAATTTTAGTCGTGTCTGTAGTGGCTATTGTGGCTACAATTGGAGTATATGGCATTGTAGCTCTTATTGTTAGAATGGATGATTTCGGATTGAAATTAGTTAGTTTAAATGATAATAAAAAAAGTATTTCGCATATAGTTGGAAACCTTTTGATAAGAACATTACCATGGGTTATAAAAAGTTTGTCTGTTGTTGGAACCATAGCTTTGTTGTTAGTAGCAGGTGGTATTTTTGTTCATAACATTGAGTTTCTACATCATTTTTTAGAAGCACTACCAAGTTTTATTAGAGATTTTATTGTAGGTTTAATTATTGGGCTTCTGGCATTTTTGCTGTTAAAAATCTTTATTTTTATTAAGAAGAAGTTTTCCAATGATGAGTAGGGAAAGAAGTAAAAACCTGTTTTTAAAAGCGAATTCCTGTTGAAGTTTATGTTGAGCTCAGTCGAAAATCAGGAATGGCAAATCTATGTTATAATGAATTAAAAACAACCAAATGACACTTAGTGTCTAATCGCGAATCTTCTTTTTACGTAATTCAAAATTCTGTCCTAAATACACTTTACGCACCATTTCATCATTAGCTAATTCTTCAGGAGTGCCATGCTTTAAAATACCACCTTCAAACATTAAATAGGTTCTATCGGTAATAGCTAGAGTCTCCTGTACGTTGTGGTCTGTAATAAGAATACCGATATTTTTTTTGGTAAGCTGTGCTACAATGCGTTGTATGTCTTCAACCGCAACGGGGTCAACACCAGCAAAAGGTTCATCTAAAAGAATAAAACTTGGGTCGGTTGCTAAAGCACGTGCAATTTCGGTACGACGACGCTCCCCACCGGATAATAAATCTCCTCTACTTTTTCTAATATGACCTAAGCCAAACTCTTCAATTAAAGATTCCATTTTGTCAATCTGTTCCTTCTTACTTAGTTTGGTAAGTTGGAGCACACTCAGAATATTATCTTCAATGCTTAATTTTCTAAAAACAGACGCTTCTTGAGCTAAGTACCCGATACCGTTCTGTGCACGTTTGTACATGGGGTATTTTGTGATTTCTGTATTATCTAAAAAAATATGACCGCCGTTGGGCTTGATTAAACCAACAATCATATAGAAAGATGTAGTTTTTCCAGCACCATTTGGTCCTAAAAGACCAACGATTTCGCCTTGGTTGACTTCAAGAGAAACGTCCTTTACTACCTTTCGTCCGCTATAGGACTTCATCAAATTTTCGGCTTTTAATATCATAATTTTATATACTGAACGCTAAAAATAGTAAAATCATATACACTATTATAACGGAATGTTAATATTATGCTTGTCGCTTTTCTTTTTTCGATTGATTTCTAATAACAATTTTAGAAATGTAAATACTTACTTGATATAATACTAGAATAGGAATGGCAACTATAACTTGACTTGCGATATCTGGTGGAGTTATAATTGCCGAAAGAATAAGTACAACTACCAAAGCATATTTTCTATATTTTCTTAAAATTTCTGGCGTAACCAATCCTATTTTAGTTAAAAAATATATAATAATTGGTAACTCAAAAATTAACCCTGATGCCAAAGCAGATGACCTTACTAATGCTATATAAGAGCTTATATCTATTTGATTGTCTACTTTTGTAGAAATGCTATAATTCGCTAAAAAGTTTAAAGACAAGGGTGTTACAATATAATATCCAAATAGTACGCCAATGAAAAATAAAAGTGATGAAATAATAATGAAACCACGCGAGTGTTTACGCTCGTTACCATGTAAACCAGGACTAATAAACTTCCATAGTTGATAAATAACATAAGGAAAAGAAATAACAAAACCTGCCAAAATAGCGGTCCAAATATCTGCAGAAAACTGTCCTGCCATGGTTCTGTTTTGTAATATCATTGGCATTTCTTCAGCACAGAATGTCGTGTTTAAGCCAATAAAATTAGCGGTTTGACATAGCATGTCATAAGTTGGAAAGTTCATTTCCAATGGTGCGAATATTATTTCGTCAAAAATAAAACGACTAAAAATAAAAGCAAAAGTTGCAACTGTAATAACTGCTATACAAATCCTAATTAAATGCCAACGTAAATCTTCAAGATGGTCTAAAAAAGACATCTCATTAATATCCTTTTTCCCCATTATATAATGCCTTCTTTTATTAAATCATGTAAATGCACCACGCCTGCATATTTTCCGTTTTCTTCAACTAGTAATTGAGAAATACCATTCGTTTCCATAACCTCTAAAGCATCAATAGCCATGGCTTCTGCTTCAATACGTCTTGGGTTTGAACTCATAATATCTTTGGCTGTTAACTTAGAAAAATCATCTACTTTAGATAACATTCTACGTAAATCGCCATCCGTTATGATGCCTATAATTTTATCATTTTCAACTACAGCGGTAACGCCCAACATTTTTTCGGTAATTTCAACAATAACATCTCTAATACTAGTGCCTCCATTAATTTTAGGCTTTTCATTTACCGAAGAAATATCTTGAACCCTTAAATATAATTTTTTTCCAAGGGCGCCACCTGGATGGTATTTAGCAAAGTCGTTACTAGAAAAACCACGTAATTCTAATAAGCAAACAGCTAAAGCATCGCCAATAACCAACTGAGCTGTTGTGCTCGTGGTTGGAGCTAAGTTATTTGGGCATGCTTCTTTTTCAACAAAAGCATTTAAAATATAATCGGAATGCTGTCCTAAAAATGAGTCTGTACTCCCGGTAATGGCAATCATTTTATTTTTAGCACTTTTAATTAATGGTACTAATACTTTAATTTCTGGTGTATTACCACTTTTAGAGATACAAATAACCACATCGTCTTTAAGTATTAACCCTAAATCACCATGAATAGCATCAGCAGCATGCATAAAAATTGAAGGTGTACCTGTAGAATTTAATGTGGCCACAATTTTATTAGCGATGATAGCGCTTTTGCCAATGCCTGTAATAATAACACGGCCTTGAGAGTGATAAATAAGTTGAACAGCCTCAGCAAAATCATCTGTTATTAAGTTAGATAAGTTTAAAATGGCTTGACCTTCCATTTCAATAGTTTGCTTCGCAATATTAATAATAGAATTTATGTCTTTCAAAATTTGCAATTTTTTTGTTGATGTTTTAAAGATTTTCTTATCTTTAAATGTTTCTCAAATTAAATATTGTTGTAATTTGGAATTTCGTTACAAAACTAACGAAAAAAAATATGAGGGTTCTTCAAATGCATTATTAAATTAATCGATAGGATTTGTGATGTTTGTTTGAGTTTTTAATTAAGTAAAATAATATTTATACAATTCATGTTAATAGCAAAAAGTGATATTTATATCGCACTCAAAAAATATTTTGGATTTGGTAAATTCAAGGGACTACAAGAAGACGTTATTGAAAGTTTACTATCTGGTAATCACACATTTGTAATTATGCCAACCGGTGGCGGAAAGTCGCTCTGTTATCAATTGCCAGCATTAATGCAAGAAGGAACAGCTATTGTAGTGTCGCCTTTAATTGCCTTAATGAAAAATCAAGTAGATGCCATTAGAGGGATTTCGAAAGAAGACGGTGTGGCACATGTTCTGAATTCTTCATTAAATAAAACTGAAGTAAAGCAAGTTAAAGAAGATATTGTTAATGGTATTACCAAATTACTATATGTAGCACCAGAATCTTTAACTAAAGAAGAAAATGTTGAGTTTTTAAGGTCGGTAAAAGTATCTTTTATGGCCATTGATGAAGCGCATTGTATTAGCGAATGGGGTCATGATTTTAGACCAGAATACAGAAATTTACGTCATATCATTGGTCGTATAGGCGATAATATTCCTATAATTGGTTTAACTGCTACAGCAACGCCAAAAGTTCAAGAAGACATTATCAAGAATTTAGGAATAGGTAACGCAACAACGTTTAAAGCTTCTTTTAATAGACCTAATTTATACTACGAAGTTCGACCAAAAACTAAAGATGCGGATGCCGATATTATTCGTTTTGTTAAACAAAATGATGGCAAATCAGGTATTGTTTATTGTTTAAGTAGAAAACGTGTTGAAGAATTGGCACAAGTACTGCAAGTAAACGGTGTAAAAGCAGTACCGTATCATGCCGGTTTAGATGCCAAAACGAGGTCGAGTCATCAGGATAAATTTTTAATGGAAGATGTTGATGTGGTGGTGGCTACCATTGCTTTTGGAATGGGGATTGACAAGCCCGATGTGCGTTTTGTAATCCATCATGATATTCCTAAAAGTATAGAAAGTTATTATCAAGAAACAGGCAGAGCAGGACGTGATGGCGGAGAAGGCCATTGCTTAGCATTTTATGCTTATAAGGATATTGAAAAGTTAGAAAAATTTATGTCTGGCAAACCTGTAGCCGAACAAGAAATTGGGCAGGCTTTGTTGCAAGAGGTTGTCGCTTTCGCGGAAACTTCTATCTCAAGAAGGAAATTTATTTTACATTATTTTGGTGAAGAGTTTGACACTAAAACTGGTGAAGGTGGCGATATGGATGATAATGTCCGATATCCTAAAAAGCAGGTTGAGGCTAAAGATGAAGTGAAATTGCTTCTTGAAACTATTGATAATACCAACGAAAAATATAAATCTAAGGATTTAGTAAATGTTCTTATTGGTAAAGAGAATGCCTTGATAAACTCCCACAAAACCAATGAACAACCCTTTTTTGGTAAAGGAAAAGATAAAGACAACAAATACTGGATGGCATTATTAAGGCAGGTTTTAGTTGCTGGTTATCTTAGAAAAGACATTGAAACTTATGGCGTTATTAAATTAACAGATACTGGCAAAGCTTTTATAAAAAAGCCAATATCTTTTATGATGACCGAAGATCATATATTTGAAGGCGCTCAGGAAGACGGTAGCATTATTACCGCTGCAAAAGGAAGTGGAGCAGTTGCAGATCATGTTTTAATGGCAATTCTTAAAGATTTACGTAAAAAGAATGCCAAAAAACTAGGTGTGCCACCATTTGTTATTTTTCAGGACCCTTCTTTAGAGGATATGGCTTTAAAATACCCCATTAACCTTACGGAACTTGCAAATGTGCATGGAGTTGGAGATGGTAAAGCAAAAAAATACGGTAAAGATTTTGTAGCATTAATAGCTAGTTATGTTGAAGAAAACGATATTACTCGTCCAGACGATTTAGTTGTAAAATCTACAGGAAGCAATTCTGCTAATAAACTATACATCATTCAAAATATAGACAGAAAATTACCGCTAGATGATATTTCGTCTTCAAAAGGGATGTCTATGGAAGATTTTATTAAAGAAATGGAAGTTATAGTGTATTCAGGAACAAAATTGAATATAGATTATTGGATTAACGATATTTTAGACGAAGATCAGCAAGAAGAAATTCATGATTATTTTATGGAATCTGAAACTGATGATCTTAATGCTGCCATTGAAGAGTTTGATGGCGATTATGATGATGATGAACTCCGATTATATCGTATAAAATTCATAAGCGAAGTAGCTAATTAATTATGCCGTATTTTGAGCGCCTGCCTGCCGGTGGGCAGGCGGTCTAACTTTTCGTTACTAGTTTGCCTCGATACTCGCCTCGGTAAAAGCTAACTACTACAATCACTAACGCAAATCAGCAACTTCAATTTAGCGTACATTTTTCATTTTAATATTTTCAACTCACATAAAATGTATCTGTACGTTAACTCTATGATTATAATCATAAATACTTTTCACCTATTGCAATTATGCATATTTGGTATTTCGTTTTTATTATTACAACTATGACTATTGCTAATTACACCTCAATTAAAATCAGCATTTGAAAGTAATATTAAATGAAAAAACACTGTTTTAAGATGGAAAGAAATTGGAGAACAATTAAAAAAAAACAATAGCTAACAAAGGACTGTGGCAAAAAATAAGCTAATTCTTATTAAAACTTCTGAATTCTACATTTAGCAGATAAGGAAGTAACAATGAATTGAAGACTATTTCTTGGAAAATAGCCCGCGTTAGAGATTGAAGAGGAAATCCTTTTTAAAAATGACCAGAATTCAACAAGCTTTTAAGCAAATAATAAACAGATTGCCACACCGTATACTACTTGCGATGACGTTTTAAAAAGATTGTAACGAAAAGCCAGACCCTTGGGTAACGCCCAAAATATTAGGCACTTTCAGAAGTAAGTCCAAAAACTATTCATTTTTAAAAAGGATTGGAGTATTATTCATATTTCT
>NZ_BAABJJ010000017.1:0-12562 GCF_039543245.1 Algibacter agarivorans | reverse complement strand
TGTCCTGCAGATGTGGCCGTGAACGTGGATGCCGGTCTATGTACCGCTTCCGGCGTGGCACTGGGCACACCGGCAACAGCTGATAACTGTTCGGTAGCTACCGTTACCAACGATGCCTCTGAGCCTTTTGCGCTAGGTGATACGACCGTAACTTGGACCGTGACCGATGGCTCTGGGAACACAGAAACCTGTACACAAACAATAACAGTGACCGATAACATTGACCCGACCATTACCTGTCCTGCAGATGTGGCAGTGAACGTGGATGCTGGTCTATGTACCGCTTCCGGCGTGGCACTGGGCACACCGGCAACAGTCGATAACTGTAGCGTGGCCTCTGTGACAAATGATGCCTCTGAGCCATTCGCTCTGGGTGATACCACCGTGACCTGGACCGTGACCGATGGTTCCGGGAACACAGCAACCTGTACGCAAACAATAACAGTGACCGATACTATCAAACCGACCATCACCTGTCCTGCAGATGTGGCCGTGAACGTGGATGCCGGTCTATGTACCGCTTCAGGTGTTGCACTGGGCACACCGACCACAGCGGATAACTGTTCGGTAGCTACCGTTACCAACGATGCCTCTGAGCCTTTTGCGCTAGGTGATACGACCGTAACTTGGACCGTGACCGATGGTTCCGGGAACACAGCAACCTGTACGCAGATTGTAACGGTGACCGATAACATTGACCCGACCATTACCTGTCCTGCAGATGTGGCCGTGAACGTGGATGCCGGTCTATGTACCGCTTCCGGCGTGGCACTGGGCACACCGGCAACAGCTGATAACTGTTCGGTAGCTACGGTTACCAACGATGCCTCTGAGCCTTTTGCGCTAGGTGATACGACCGTAACTTGGACCGTGACCGATGGCTCTGGGAACACAGAAACCTGTACACAAACAATAACAGTGACCGATAACATTGACCCGACCATTACCTGTCCTGCAGATGTGGCCGTGAACGTGGATGCTGGTCTATGTACCGCTTCCGGCGTGGCACTGGGCACACCGGCAACAGTCGATAACTGTAGCGTGGCCTCTGTGACAAACGATGCCTCTGAGCCATTCGCTCTAGGTAATACGACCGTAACTTGGACCGTGACCGATGGTTCCGGGAACACAGAAACCTGTACACAAACAATAACAGTGACCGATAACATTGACCCGACCATTACCTGTCCTGCAGATGTGGCCGTGAACGTGGATGCCGGTCTATGTACCGCTTCTGGCGTGGCACTGGGCACACCGACAACAGCGGATAACTGTAGCGTGGCCTCTGTCACAAACGATGCCTCTGAGCCTTTTGCGCTGGGAGACACCACCGTAACTTGGACCGTGACCGATGGCTCTGGGAACACAGCAACCTGTACGCAAACAATAACGGTGACCGATAACATTGACCCGACCATTACCTGTCCTGCAGATGTGGCCGTGAACGTGGATGCTGGAACTTGTGTCGCTACGGCTGTAGCCCTAGGCACACCGACCACAGCGGATAACTGTAGCGTGGCCTCTGTGACAAATGATGCCGCTGAGCCTTTTGCGCTAGGTGATACCACCGTAACTTGGACCGTGACCGATGATTCCGGGAACACAGAAACCTGTACGCAAAAAATAACAGTGACCGATAACATTGACCCGACCATTACCTGTCCTGCAGATGTGGCCGTGAACGTGGATGCTGGAACTTGTGTCGCTACGGCTGTAGCCCTAGGCACACCGACCACAGCTGATAACTGTAGCGTGGCCTCTGTGACAAACGATGCCGCTGAGCCATTCGCGCTAGGAGATACGACCGTGACCTGGACCGTGACCGATGGTTCCGGGAACACAGCAACCTGTACGCAAACAATAACGGTGACCGATCCTATCAAACCGACCATTACCTGTCCTGCGGATGTTGCAGTGGACGTGGATGCCGGTCTATGTACCGCTTCTGGCGTCGCACTGGGCACACCGACCACAGCTGATAACTGTAGCGTGGCCTCTGTGACAAACGATGCCGCTGAGCCATTCGCTCTAGGTGATACGACCGTAACTTGGACCGTGACCGATGGCTCTGGGAACACAGAAACCTGTACACAAACAATAACAGTGACCGATAACATTGACCCGACCATTACCTGTCCTGCAGATGTTGCAGTGAACGTGGATGCCGGTCTATGTACCGCTTCCGGCGTGGCACTGGGCACACCGACCACAGCGGATAACTGTTCGGTAGCTACGGTTACCAACGATGCCTCTGAGCCATTCGCTCTAGGAGACACCACCGTGACCTGGACCGTGACCGATGGTTCTGGGAACACAGCAACCTGTACACAAACAATAACAGTGACCGATAACATTGACCCGACCATTACCTGTCCTGCAGATGTTGCAGTGAACGTGGATGCTGGTCTATGTACCGCTTCTGGCGTGGCACTGGGCACACCGACCACAGCGGATAACTGTTCGGTAGCTACGGTTACCAACGATGCTTCTGAGCCATTCGCTCTAGGTGATACGACCGTAACTTGGACCGTGACCGATGGCTCTGGGAACACAGAAACCTGTACACAAACAATAACAGTGACCGATAACATTGACCCGACCATTACCTGTCCTACAGATGTTGCAGTGGACGTGGATGCCGGTCTATGTACCGCTTCTGGCGTGGCACTGGGCACACCGACAACAGCAGATAACTGTAGCGTGGCCTCTGTGACAAACGATGCCGCTGAGCCTTTTGCGCTGGGAGATACCACCGTGACCTGGACCGTGACCGATGGTTCCGGGAACACAGAAACCTGTACGCAAACAATAACAGTGACCGATAACATTGACCCGACCATTACCTGTCCTGCGGATGTTGCAGTGGACGTGGATGCCGGTCTATGTACCGCTTCTGGCGTGGCACTGGGAACACCGACAACAGCCGATAACTGTAGCGTGGCCTCTGTAACAAATGATGCCGCTGAGCTTTTTGCGCTGGGAGATACCACCGTGACCTGGACCGTGACCGATGGTTCCGGGAACACAGCAACCTGTACACAAACAATAACAGTGACCGATAACATTGACCCGACCATTACCTGTCCTGCAGATGTTGCAGTGAACGTGGATGCTGGAACTTGTGTCGCTACGGCTGTAGCCCTAGGAACACCGACCACAGCGGATAACTGTAGCGTGGCCTCTGTGACAAACGATGCCGCTGAGCCTTTTGCGCTTGGAGATACCACCGTAACTTGGACCGTGACCGATGGTTCCGGGAACACAGCAACCTGTACACAAAAAATAACAGTGACCGATAACATCAAACCGACCATTACCTGTCCTGCAGATGTTGCCGTGAACGTGGATGCCGGTCTATGTACCGCTTCCGGCGTGGCACTGGGCACACCGACAACAGCCGATAACTGTAGCGTGGCCTCTGTGACAAATGATGCCGCTGAGCCATTCGCTCTGGGTGATACCACCGTAACTTGGACCGTGACCGATGGTTCCGGGAACACAGCAACCTGTACGCAAACAATAACAGTGACCGATACTATCAAACCGACCATTACCTGTCCTGCAGATGTTGCAGTCAATGTTGATGCCGGTCTATGTACCGCTTCTGGCGTGGCACTGGGAACACCGACAACAGCCGATAACTGTAGCGTGGCCTCTGTAACAAATGATGCCGCTGAGCCTTTTGCGCTAGGAGATACGACCGTGACCTGGACCGTGACCGATGGTTCTGGGAACACAGCAACCTGTACGCAAAAAATAACGGTGACCGATACTATCAAACCGACCATTACCTGTCCTGCAGATGTTGCAGTCAATGTTGATGCCGGTCTATGTACCGCTTCTGGCGTGGCACTGGGCACACCGACCACAGCGGATAACTGTAGCGTGGCCTCTGTGACAAACGATGCCGCTGAGCCTTTTGCGCTTGGAGATACCACCGTAACTTGGACCGTGACCGATGGTTCCGGGAACACAGCAACCTGTACACAAAAAATAACAGTGACCGATAACATCAAACCGACCATTACCTGTCCTGCAGATGTTGCAGTGGACGTGGATGCCGGTCTATGTACCGCTTCTGGCGTGGCACTGGGCACACCGACAACAGCTGATAACTGTAGCGTGGCCTCTGTGACAAATGATGCCTCTGAGCCTTTTGCGCTTGGAGATACCACCGTGACCTGGACCGTGACCGATGGTTCCGGGAACACAGCAACCTGTACGCAAACAATAACGGTGACCGATACTATCAAACCGACCATCACCTGTCCTGCAGATGTGGCAGTGAACGTGGATGCCGGTCTATGTACCGCTTCCGGCGTGGCACTGGGCACACCGACAACAGCAGATAACTGTTCGGTAGCTACGGTTACCAACGATGCTTCTGAGCCATTCGCTCTGGGTGATACCACCGTAACTTGGACCGTGACCGATGGTTCCGGGAACACAGCAACCTGTACGCAAACAATAACAGTGACCGATACTATCAAACCGACCATCACCTGTCCTGCAGATGTGGCAGTGAACGTGGATGCCGGTCTATGTACCGCTTCTGGCGTGGCACTGGGCACACCGACAACAGCGGATAACTGTAGCGTGGCCTCTGTAACAAATGATGCCGCTGAGCCTTTTGCGCTGGGCGACACCACCGTGACCTGGACCGTGACCGATGGTTCCGGGAACACAGCAACCTGTACACAAAAAATAACAGTGACCGATAATATTGACCCTACATTTGTCGAAACTCTACCTATAGATGGAATTTTTGAATGTGATAATGTTCCTGTTGCAGAAACATTAACAGCAACAGATCCATGTGGTACTGTAGATGTAGTTTTTACTGAAACAAGAACCGATGGTTCATGTATATCTAATTACGCTTTAGAACGTAAGTGGGTCGCTACAGATCAAAGCGGATTAACAACAACCCATATTCAAACAATTACTGTGCAAGACACAAAAGCTCCAGATCCAACAACTACTATTGAAGCTTCTATAGCTGTTAATTGTGAAGATATACCTGATGTACCAACTATAGAATTTACTGATAATTGTTCAGCAAATATTAGTGTTGTATTTGAAGAAACAAATACTTTTGATGGTAACAATCCAACAGATTATGAGATAATAAGAACTTGGACTGTTACAGATGAGTGTGATAATGGACAAACTTTTACCCAAACAATTACAGTAACTTTAAATGATTTTATTAGTACAGTAAGTGATAGAGCTTGTTCTGATGACGGTACAATTGATTTAGATAACTATTTAGAAAATAATCAAACTGGTGGGAATTGGACTGTTACTGAAGGCAATACGTCCTTAGACCAAAATATATTTGACCCTGAAAATGTTGAATTAGGTAACTATAAATTTAGCTATACTATAGCAAATAACGGTTGCTTAGATACAACAGAAGTAACATTAGAAATTCATGATGAATGTATTGTTTTACCTTGTGGTAGAGAAGATGTTATTATTTCAAAAGTTGTTACCCCTAATGGCGATGCACATAACGAGTTCTTTACGATTACAGGTGTTGAAACTTGTGGTTTCGTAGTAGAGTTAAAAATATTCAATCGTTGGGGTGCAAAAATTTATGACAATTCTAGTTATCAAAATAATTGGAATGGATTTGCTCATAATTCATCTGTTGGACAATCAGATAAAGTCCCTAGTGGAACCTATTTCTATATTATTAATTTAAAAAATAGTGGATTAGAACCTTTTGCGAAAGCATTTTATATAGGGACTAAATAAACCAAAATATACTATGAAGTCATTAAAACTAAATATCATTGTTTTTATACTGGCAAATTGCTGGATTGGAGCTGCACAGCAACTCCCCCAGTTCACACAGTATATGTATAATACAATCTCAATAAATCCTGCTTATGCTGGTAGTAGAGAAACATTAAGTGTTGTAGGTTTACACAGAAGCCAATGGGTCGGCCTAGAAGGTGGACCAAATACACAGACACTATCTATACATGCGCCTCTAAGAAATGATAGAGTCGGTATAGGTCTGTCATTTATTAATGATGAACTTGGATATGAAAATTTCTCATACTTATATGGAGATTTTTCATATACGCTTCCAATAGGTAAAAAAACTAAATTAGCATTTGGTATGAAAGCGGGTTTTACCCAATACCATATCGATCAAACACTTTTGGATGACCCAACAGTTATTAATGATCAATTTTTTGATGATGTTTCCAATAGATGGAGTCCCAATTTAGGGTTTGGTGCTTTTTTACATTCCAACAGATGGTATTTAGGTCTTTCTGCTCCAAGAATATTAAATACAGATTATAATAAAGGTGGAAATGGCACTATTGATTATGTAGCATTAGAGCGTGTTAGCTACTATTTTACTGGGGGTTATGTATTCGATTTAAGCGCAAGTACCAAGTTTAAACCAGCTGTATTGCTCAAAGGGACTAATGGAGCTCCTTTATCTTTTGATATTACAGCTAACTTTTTATTTAATGATACATTTTGGCTTGGAGGGTCTTATAGAATCAACGAATCCGCAGCCGCTTTTGGTGCCATTGCCGATTTTCAGGTTTCTAAACAGTTACGCCTTGGTTATGCTTATGAGTATCCTATATCAGAATTAAGAGCTTACACGAGTGGAACTCACGAAGTTTTGCTTATGTACGAAATATTTAAAAGTAAACGTATTAAGTCACCTAGATTCTTCTAAAATAAATTATTATGAAAATAAAATTTTTAATACTAATATTAGCTTTTTCTACTAGCTCAATGTTTGCTCAAAAAAAACTTGCAGATAAGTTTTTTGATAATTATGCATATGTAAAAGCCAGCGAATTATATGAGAAGGCCATAGAAAAGGGTGAAGATAGCGAGCATGTTTTAACACGTTTAGGCGATTGCTATTATAACAATTCTAATTCAGAAAAAGCTGTAATATGGTACGCAAAAGCAGTAAATAAATATGATAAGATATCTGCAGAGTATGTCTTTAAATATATTCAAACATTAAAAAGTTTAGGCAATTATACCGAAGCTGATAAATGGATGAAGAAATTCAATGATATTTATAACGACGAAAGTAAATCAAAAAACTATGATGTTAGTCACTTTGAAAAATATAATGAGTTACTGACCAATGATGATAAAACGGTTATTAAAATAGTTAATTTACCTATTAATTCTAGCCTATCCGATTTTGGATCATATATTCATAATAATCAATTGTTTTTTGCTTCATCAAAAGGAACAGGCGAAGCTAAAGTTTACGCTTGGAACAAAGAACCCTTTTTAGATTTATTTCAAGTTTCTGTTAAAGAAAAAGATGGCGAGTTAGAATTTGGAACCCCAGATTTCATAAAGGCTTCAAAAATTAATACTGATTACCATGAAGCATCTGTAGCTATTTCCAACGATGGAAAAACCATGTATTTTACCCGAGATAATGTTACGAGGAAAAACAAGCTCGATTATGACAAGAAAGGAACCACAAATTTAAAAATATATAAGGCTACTTTTATTGAAAATAGTTGGTCAGATATAAAAGAGTTACCTTTTAATGACGAAGTTTACTCAACAGGTCATCCTGCTCTGAGTTCTGATAATAAAAAATTATACTTTGTTTCTGATAGAGATGGTGGTTTTGGGCAAACAGATATTTATGAAGTAGATATTCTTGACAATAATAAATATAGTAAACCTAAAAACTTAGGCGGAAAAATTAATACACCAGGTCGAGAAATGTTTCCTTTTGTTAGCAAAGACAGTATTTTCTATTTTTCTTCAGATGGACATTTAAACTTAGGACTTTTAGATATTTTCAAATCTAATATCATTAAAGATGAAGCTGCTGAACCTGAAAATTTAGGAGCTCCCTATAATAGTGGGTATGATGATTTTGCTTTTTATACAGATTCTGATGATGAAAATAAAAGAGGGTATTTTTCTTCTAATAGACCTGGAGGACAGGGAAGCGATGATATTTACAGTTTTACATCATACGAATGTTCTCAAAAAATTACAGGTATAGTTAGAGATAGTGATACTAAGGAAATTCTTGATAACGCCATAATTAAGCTTATTAATGAAACGGGAAAAGTCATTAACGAAATAACTACAAATAGCGATGGAACTTATACATTTGATGCAGATTGTAACAAATCGTATGTGGTTTTAGGCACTAAACCAGATTATAAAGATGAAAAGAAGGATCTAATTTTAGATGATAAAAATGATGCTACAACAAATGCTGATTTATTTTTAGAACCACTAATAAAGGGCAACCAAATAGTTATCAATCCCATTTTCTTTGATTTTGATAAATGGAACATTAGAACAGACGCAGAATATGAGTTAGAAAAAGTTATTGATGTACTAAGGACTCATCCTGGTATGATAATTAAAATTGAATCGCATACAGATAGTAGAGGAAGCGATAGATATAATATGAAACTATCTGATAGACGAGCTAAATCCTCAGAAGAATATATTACCTCTAGAGGTATAGGTAACAGCCGAATAGAAAGCTCTACAGGCTATGGTGAGAACCAGTTATTAAATAAATGTGTTAATGGTGTAAAATGCACACCTGAGGAACATCAATTAAACAGACGAACCCAATTTATAATTATAAAAATGGATTAACGAATTTAAACCGTTAAGAAATAATCTTAACGGTTTTTTTGGTTTCAAATTAGCAATTTTAATAAAAATAATAGATAAAAAGCGTTTTTTATCGATAAAACGCCAATATGTTAATAAAATTTCTTTCATTTGTATAATTAAGATTAGTATCTATCTTAAAAAGATATGTAAAAAACCTAAACACCATAAAATTAATGAGTTATGAAAAAATTCAAATCGCTGAAATGGGACGTTATATCGATTAAACGATTATTATTAGCTCTTAATCGAATTTTTAAGTGATTTACCATGTATTTTTGACTATCAAAAATCATATCTGTTTTTTTGTGTTACCTACAAAATTTAAAATTATGACCCCAAATCTAATTATTCCTGTAACTGTAGCATTGGACTCCAATGTTTTCCCTCACTGTTTATTCTCTCAAAAACGCTTTTACCGTTTTAATCAACAATTAGATAATACTGTCTGAATTTTGATGAACTTTATATTCAACATCAATCAAATATATTTATTTATATAAAATATTATTTCTACCATGAAAACCAAATCGATTTATAAATTTATTACTGTAATCATTACTTGTTGTATGACTATAAGTGTATGTGCTCAAAAAAAGCATGTAAATAATAGTTTCTCTTTGGTTGTAGTGAAGTATTCTGAGAAGCCTAATTTCGAAAAAGAACACATTCATGTTATTGAGCTTAAAAATAAGTCGCAAGTATCTTCAACTTATACTATTTCAGCTAAAAATAATCAGTGTTCAAAAAATGATGATAATACCCTGAGTAAATCTAGTGGCAAAAAACACTCAGGACTCATTACAGAAATATACTTAAACAGTTTAAATAATAAACAACAGATTATTGAGCCAATATCTTTAGGTCCAAATGAGTCTGCAAAAATTTATTTAAAAACAAAACAGGCAAACAATATGGAATTGGATTCGAAGCATTGCACAAAGTTATATGCTTCAAAATTATCTCCTGCCAAATCCATAAATGGGAAATCTAGCATTACCAAATCTGTTACCATAGAAACATTTGTTCGAAACTCTAATAATAAAGGACATTAAAATATAAGTTTAAATAGAAACGAAAATATTAATTAGTTAATCAAAGGCTTATGAAAACGTTTACCAAATCTATAAAATACCATCAAATAATTTTGATATTGGTACTTTTAATGAGTGCATTTGCGCAAGCACAATTAAAAAATGATTTCGACCCTCGCTTTAATGAAGCTGTAAATGGTGATTTCGCCATGATAGCAAACAACATGGTTTCAATAGATGTTACAGCTCCTTATAATGGCAGTGATAATAACGACAGTTTTAATCTTGTATATGTGGATATTGATGGTAATTCAGGTATAGGTGCTAATACATTTAACTCAAGTAGTGCTGAATTTATAAACCCAGCTCCAACCAATCCTTGTTTAACAATCAAGAAAGTTATTTTATATTGGGCTGCTTCTGATTTTGAACCTGTTAATGGAGACCCTTCATCTGAAAACCAACCATTATGGGATTTTGATAACATAAAACTTATGTTACCTGGCCAGACAGATTATACTGATTATGATGCTGACGAAGTTATTTATAGAGGAAGAGATGATAACGGTGATGGGACACCAGACGATCATTTTAGTAACGACCCTTATATATGTGTTAAAGATATTACAACATTAGTAACAGATTATGTCGATAATGGAGGTACTGCTTATGGAGACTACCAAGTCGCAAATGTTGAAGGAAAAATAGGTAATTTACAAGAACCTGGTTTTACTACACCTACTGGTGTTTCTGGTGGTTGGCAAATAGTTTTTGTTTATGAAAGCCCTTTATTACCATTAAAAAATATAAGTATTTATGATGGTTATGCCCACGTACGAAATATAGCTGGACAGAAAGATTATGAGGTTACAATTAGTGGTTTTAAAACAGTGCCTGCTCCGCAAAATGTAAGTGCTAAAATTCTAGTTGGTGCACTTGAAGGCGATAGAGGTTATGGTGGTGATAAATTACAAATCGTAACAGCTCCTAATACTTATGTTGATTTAACTACAGCCCCTACTGCTCCAATAAGAGGAACAAATAATTTTTTTAATAGTAGAATATCTATAGATAACACTGATTTTTTAGATAGAACACCGGCCAGTATTAACACATTAGGTTTTGATGCGGCAATTTTTCAGTTAGACAATCCTAGTAATTCTCTTATTGATAATGATCAAACATCGGCTACTTTTAGACTTACTTCTACCCTAGAAACCTATGGTGTGTTTTTGCTAGGACTTTCTGTAGATGTTTTTGAGCCTAATCTTGGTCCTATTCAAGTAACAACTAGTGCAACTAGTACACCGCAAGCACCAGGTACCACAATTGTTGGAAGTTTTGATGTTGAGAACAAAGGTAATGATGATGCTCAAAATGTTACAATATTTTCAACACTTCCGCCTCAAATAATTTCGACATTACCTCCTGCTGCGACTCCTACATCACATGCATCATTACCTACTGATGTAACTTATCAATACAACACAGCAACAAATCTTCTAGAATTTTTTGTTGATGATAGTTTAGTCACGGTTGGAAGTACGCCCTTTAATGTAGCATTTGATTTACAAATTAAAGATGAATGTTATTTTTTAGAAGATGATTGTGATTTAAGCTCTGAATTAGAATTTACAGCTACTTATAATGGCGTAATAAATCCAGAAACACAAACTACTAATAGCTCGTCTAGTATAGATGCTTGTGGTATAGGAAGTAATACACCAACTATTATAAATGTTATTCAACCTACTATTTCTTGGCAAACCCCTGATGGGTCTCTAGATAGATCCGTAGAATGTGATGATACAACTGGGTTAACTGCTGCGCAGGCTCTTGCTCCTGTTGCTGATAAATGTGCTTTAACACCGATTAAAACTTCTGGAGCATTTGTTCCTGACGCCGGTTGTGCTAACTCTGGTTCATATACTAATACTTGGAATTTCACTGATGAATGTGGAGTAACTATAGCCAATTTTGAGCAAATTATTAACGTGGTAGACACGACGGCACCCACAGGTACAACACCTTCAGGAACCACTGGAATTAATGCGTGCGCTAACGAAACTGAAATTGATAGTATAATAACCGTCGCTTCTGATATTACAGCCTTGGAAACGGCTTATTCAGACAATTGTGGTACTGTAACGGCTTCTTTTGTTGGTCAAACCCTTACGGGCGATGCTTGCGCATGGTCTTTGGAACGTACTTATAACATCTCGGATGGTTGTCCAGCCAATGACTTTACGGTAACAATAATACATACTGGATCTGACCAAGATGCCGCTACAGGAACAACCCCTTCCGGAACCACAGGCATCAATGCTTGTGCTAACGAGTTTGAAATTGACATTATTGTAACTAAAGCCAGCGATATTGCCGCATTACAAACGGCTTACACCGATGATTGTGGTACGGTAACGGCTGCTTTTGTTGATCAAACCCTTACGGGCGATGCTTGTTCATGGTCGTTAGAACGTACTTTTACGATTTCAGATGGTTGTTTGACTAATGACTTTACCGTTACCATTACGCATTCCGGGTCCGACCAAGATCCAGCAATGGGTACAACACCTTCTGGAACTACAGGCATCAATGCCTGTGCCGATGAAACTGAAATCGGAGCAATTGTTAATGCCAATGATATAACTGCTATTGAGACAGCTTACTCCGAAGATTGCGGAACGGCAACCGCTTCTTTTGTTAGTCAAATCCTTACGGGCGATGCTTGCGCATGGTCTTTGGAACGTACTTATAACATCTCCGATGGTTGTACAGCCAATGACTTTACGGTAACTATTACCCATACGGGTTCTGATCAAGATGCTGCTACAGGAACAACACCTTCTGGCACTACTGACATCAATGCC
>NZ_BAABJJ010000016.1:0-549 GCF_039543245.1 Algibacter agarivorans | reverse complement strand
ATCCAACAGGAATATTTTTGGTTTTATCCTGAACTTGGTCCGTTTCATATGGGCTTGCTGCCCTAGATTTTCTAACAGAATGTAATAATAATCCCTGAACAGTTCCCAACTTCGGTTTTTGTTCTGATAACTTACCGTGGATTTTGAAGGCGCCTTGAGCATGCTCATATGGTTCAGGTTACCTGTTGCAGAACGTAGCCCATTACTAATATCACGAACAGATTGACTTTTTGAAAATTGACAGAACAGCATTGAAACCAAGTGGGACCAACTATCAAATCCTTTTTGGTGCTTATCACTATGGTGAGACTTTACCAGTTTCTTGAATTTTGACTTATCCAATTTTGAGATTATTTGGGAAAACAACGTTATATTTAGCATCGGAGAAAGGTGTTTTTTGTGTTGCACCACAAAGGTAACTTTGCGGAACAAATTTCCCTTTCTCTTTTTTAATCGTTTAGGACGCTATTGATCTCAAATCAATCCTGTCCTAAATAAATTTTGGACACACTAAATCTAACCATTTTACTGATTTATTTCATTGCTTTT
>NZ_BAABJJ010000015.1:0-9203 GCF_039543245.1 Algibacter agarivorans | reverse complement strand
GGTCTTTAGAGCGTACTTATAACATCTCGGATGGCTGTGTCGCCAATGATTTCACTGTGACTATGACCCATATGGGCTCTGATCAAGATGCCGCTACAGGAACAACACCTTCTGGCACTACTGATATCAATGCATGTGCCAATGAAACTGAAATTGATGCCATTGCAGCTACGGCTTCTGATATTACTGCCTTGGAAACTGCGTATACAGACGATTGTGGGACGGTAACGGCTACTTTTGTTGGCCAAACCCTTACTGGCGATGCTTGTGCATGGTCTTTAGAGCGTACTTATAACATCTCGGATGGCTGTGTCGCCAATGACTTTACGGTAACTATGACCCATACGGGTTCTGATCAAGATGCTCCTGTTATAGACAACACCACTACCGCTAATATTGAAATCGAATGTGGTGTAGGTGATACACAGGCACTTTTAACAGCTTGGCTAGATTCCAATGCTGGCGCAACCGCTACCGATAATTGTGGTACGGTAACATGGACCAATGATTATGGATCTGATTCCTCTGTAAAATGTGATAACGGTGCCATTACGGTCACTTTTACCGCAACAGACCAATGTAATAACGCCAGTACGACAACAGCAACTTATTTAGTAAAAGACAATACCCCTCCAACGGTGGACACTGCTGCTGGTAGCTTAGACGATACTCTAGAATGTAGCGATACCGCTGGTATTTCAAATGCATTATCATTGGTGCCTGCTGCATCAGATGATTGTTCTACGCCTAACATAACCCTTGTCAGTGATGTAACCACTGCCGATGCCAATTGTGCCAATGCCTATGTGCAAGTGCGTACTTGGAACTTCACAGATGGGTGTAACAACACTAGTGCAGACTTTGTTCAGACTATTACTGTTCAAGACACTACAGCTCCAACAGTGGATACTGCTGCGGGTAGTTTAGATGCAACACTGGAATGTAGTGATAATACAAATATAGCTGCTGCCCTAGCGCTTGCCCCAACAGCAACCGATAACTGTACAACTACTCCTAATTTAATATTGGTTAGTAATGTAACCACTGCTGATGCCAATTGTGCCAATGCCTATGTGCAAGTGCGTACTTGGAACTTTACAGATGGATGTGGTAACACAAGTGCTGACTTTGTTCAGACCATTACGGTTCAAGACACCACGGCTCCAACAGTAGATACTGCTGCAGGTAGTTTAGATGCAACCATAGAATGTAGCGATACTACTAATATAGCTGCTGCCCTGGCCCTTGCGCCAACGGCAACCGATAACTGTACAACCGTTCCTAACCTTGTGTTAGTAAGCGATGTCAATACTGTTGACCCTACATGTCCTAATGCCTATGTACGGGTACGTACTTGGAACTTTACCGATGGTTGTAACAATACCAGTGCGGACTTTGTCCAGACCATTACGGTTCAAGATAATACCGCTCCTGTTATAGACAACACCAATACCGCTAACATTGAAATCGAATGTGGTGTAGGTGATACACAGGCACTTTTAACAGCTTGGCTAGATTCCAATGCTGGCGCGACCGCTACCGATAATTGCGGTACGGTAACATGGACCAATGATTATGGCTCTGATTCCTCTGTAAAATGTGATAACGGTGCCATTACGGTCACTTTTACCGCAACAGACCAATGTAATAACGCCAGTACGACAACAGCAACTTATTTAGTAAAAGACAATACGCCTCCAACGGTGGACACTGCTGCTGGTAGCTTGGATGATACTTTGGAATGTAGTGATACCGCAGGTATTTCAAATGCCTTATCATTGGTGCCTACTGCATCAGATGATTGTTCTGCGCCTAACATAACGCTTGTCAGTGATGTAACCACTGCCGATGCCAATTGTGCCAATGCCTATGTGCAAGTGCGTACTTGGAACTTTACAGATGGATGTGACAATACAAGTGTGGACTTTGTTCAGACCATTACAGTTCAAGACACCACTGCTCCAACAGTGGATACTGCCGCGGGTAGTTTAGATGCAACACTAGAATGTAGCGATACTGGTGGACTTGTAAGTGCATTAGCGCAAGGCCCTACAGCTACTGATAATTGTTCAGCAACTTCTAACATAATATTAGTTAGCGATATTAAAACGCCAGATGCCAATTGCCCTAATGCCTATGTACAAGTACGTACTTGGAACTTTACAGATGGATGTGACAATACCAGTGCTAACTTTGTACAAACTATTACCGTTCAAGATAACACGCCTCCAGTACTTTCATTACCGGCTAATGTAACTGCTGAATGTAGTGATGACTTAACACCATCTAGTTTTGGCACTGCCACTGCAGTTGATAATTGTGATAACGATCCGGTAATAACCTTTAGCGATGTAACTACAGAAGGGGCTTGTTCAGGAACTTTTACGATAACACGTACTTGGACAGCTACGGATTCTTGTGGAAACACAGTAAGTGCCGATCAAACAATTTCAACTTCAGATACAATCGCACCAGAATTTGACCAAACAACACTCCCTGCGGATGTTGTAGTTGAATGTAATAGCGTTCCTGTTGCAGAAACTTTAACTGCTTCTGATAATTGTGGCAATGCTAATGTTACAGTAAATGATGTTAGAACTGATGGGAATTGTCCTTCAAATTACACAATTACTCGTTCTTATACAGCTACTGATGATTGTGGTATAACCAACACCCATGTACAGACCATTACGGTACAAGATACTACGCCACCAGTGTTTGTAGAAACACTGCCTGTGATTAGACTTGTAGTTGAATGTGATGCCGTCCCAACAGCTGAAACTTTAACAGCTACAGATATTTGTGGTTCAGCTACGGTTGCAGTAAGCGACTCTAGAACAGACGGTAATTGTCCTAGCAACTACACTTTAGCTAGAACATGGACAGCGACAGACGATTGTGGTTTAACAACTATTCATACTCAAATTATAACTGTTCAAGACACTACGGCTCCAGTATTTGTTGAAACATTACCAAGAGATACAACAGTAGAATGTGATGCCATTCCTGATGTTACAACATTAACAGCTACAGATAATTGTGGTGATGCCATAGTATCAGTAAATGATGTTAGAACAGACGGTAATTGTCCTTCAAACTACTTTATTGCACGTACATGGACAGCTACTGATGAATGTGGTTTAGAAACTAAGCATACGCAAGTTATAACTGTTCAAGATACAACTGCACCAGTACCAACAACATCTTATGATCTTGTTTTAGATGTAAGTTGTACGGATATACCAGATGTTCCTGTTTTAAAATTTGAAGACAACTGTTCAACTAACGTCATTGTTGATTTTAATGAAACAAATTCATTTGATGAAAACAATCTAGTAGATTACAAAATTGTGAGAACATGGACAGTTAGAGATGCTTGTAACAATGAAGAAGATTACACTCAAACCTTAAATGTTGCTCTTGATGAAGTATATTCTGAAATAGTTGCAGAAGATAGATGTTTCGATGAAGGCACATTTAATCTGAATGATTTAATATCCGATACGCTAAACACAGATGGTGTTTGGGAATTATTAGAAGGAAATCCAGATGCAACACTTACCGGAAGTGTTTTTGACCCAACGGTATTGGAGTTAAGCGAAGACTTTTTACCAAAAGACGGTGGAATGGATTATAGATTCAGGTATACCACAACACATGAAGGTTGTATAAGTATCACAGAAGCCATTATGAACATTCATGCAGATTGTGTGGTATTACCTTGTGGTGAAAATGATATTGTAATTTCAACGGCAATCACACCAAACGGCGATGGATTTAATGATACTTTTGATATTGCGGGAATTGATTTATGTGGATTTACTGCTGAAATTAAAATATTTAACCGTTGGGGTGCTTTAGTTTATGATTCTAAAAATTATACCCTAGGTAGTATAAAAACCTCTGGTGCCAAAGGCGATTGGGATGGAACACCTACTGCTTCATTTGGAGGCAAAAACAAATTGCCTAACGGAACATATTATTATATAATCAAATTACAAAATAGTGGATTGAGTCCTTTGACTGGCCCCGTATACTTAGGAACCAAATAAAACGATAACCTATGAAATTTATTAAACATAACATAATCGCTATTGCGTTGTTTAGCTGTACGGTTGGAGTTGCACAACAATTACCCCAATTCACGCAGTATATGTACAATACAATCTCAATAAACCCTGCTTATGCGGGTAGTAGAGAAGCTTTAAGTATTGTTGCATTGCATAGAAGTCAATGGGTTGGTTTTAAAGGTGGCCCAATAACGCAAACACTTTCTGTACACACACCGCTTAGAAATGATAGAATAGGTTTAGGTTTAACTTTTATTGAAGATGATCTAGGACCTCAGAATTTCTCATATTTATATGCCGACTTTTCATATAGCATTCCAACAGGAAATAATGGGAAATTAGCTTTTGGCTTAAAAGGTGGTTTCACACAATTTAGTTTTGATACAGATTTTCGTTTAAGTGAAGCAAATCAAAATGACCCATTAATTTTTGGGACTGAAGATAGATGGTCGCCTAATATTGGTGCCGGTGTTTATTGGAGTACCAATAGAATTTACGCTGGGTTATCTGCTCCAAGAATATTAAATAACGATTTGAACAATAAAAATCAATTTAAAGCTCTAGATCGAGTGAGCTATTATTTTACAGCAGGTGGCGTTTTAGACATCAGTAAAAGTTTCAAGTTCAAGCCAGCGGCTTTAATAAAAGCAACTAATGGCGCTCCTGTTTCTTATGATTTAACTGCCAATTTCTTATACAATGAAAAGATTTGGCTAGGAGGTTCGTATAGAATTAATGAGCAAACCGCAGCCATTGGTGGTATTGTAGATTTTCAAGTATCTCGTCAATTACGTATTGGTTATGCTTATGAGAAACCCATTTCTGATATAGCTGACTACACTACTGGAACGCATGAGATATTACTTATCTATGAATTCAAATTCTTAAGTTCAAAACTAAAATCACCAAGATATTTCTAATACTAATTTTTCTATGAATACTAAAAATTACATATTAGTATGTATCGCATTAATGCTAAGTCTTTCTAGTTTTTCTCAACAAAGAAAACAAAAAAGAGCCGATACATTGTTTAATAAATTTTCGTTTGTAAAAGCCTCTAAGTTATATAGAGAACTCTTGCAGAACAACTACAATAAAAATTATTCTACCAGAAAGCTGGCAGATTGTTATGCCCTTTTGCGAGATCCTAGAAATGCTTCTAGATTTTATAAAAGTGTGGTTAAGCAAAAAAATGTCCCTGTACAATATTACTATAAATACGCACAGTCGCTTCGTGGTATGAAAAAATATGATGAGTCTCAAATTTGGCTTAAGCGCTTTAAAGACTCCGGAGGTGTAGTGAATTCTGATGATTTTTCAAAAGACATCAATTTTATTACTAGTGTATTTGGTGCTAAACAACAGTATTTTTTAGATAGAATTAGATTCAATTCTAAGTATAGCGATTTTGGTGCTTTTGAGCATGACGGCAAAGTCTATTTTGCATCGGCACGTGATGAAGGTACCGCGATAAAACGTTTATACGGATGGAACGAACAACCCTTTTTAGATGTTTACGTAACCAAAGCTGGCACTAAAAGAAATGTAGACCATACTGCAAAACTAGCAGGCGATGTAAATTCTATTTATCATGATGGGCCCGTTACTATTACCAAAGATGGAAAAACCATGTATTTTTCTAGAAATAATTTTACTGAAGGCGTTGAGGCGAAAGACAGTAAAGGTCTTACTAATATGAAGATTTACCGAGCTACTTTGGTTAACGGTTTATGGACAAACATAGAAGACCTCCCAATTAATAGCGATGACTTTTCAACACAACATCCTGCTTTAAATATTGATGATACTAAGCTTTATTTTACGTCAGATAGACCTGGAAGCAAAGGTGGATCTGATATTTGGTCGATGACTATCCAACCTGATGGTACACTATCGAATCTAGAAAATCTTGGTGATGTTGTAAATACTAAAGATGCTGAAGGCTTTCCTTTTATAAACAATGAAGGTGTTTTATTCTTCTCATCCGATGGACACACAGGTTTAGGCCTACTAGACATTTTTGCCACAATTAAAGGAGAAGATGAAAAAAGCATCGTAGATGTTATAAACTTAGGCGTACCTGTTAATTCTAATAAAGATGATTTTTCATTCGTAATGAACACGAATGGCATTACGGGTTACTTTGCTTCTAACAGACAAGGTGGTCGTGGAAGTGATGATATTTATGCATTCCATAGAGAACCAGTAATGCATGTGGAAGGTGTAGTCACAGACGCCATAAATACAAAACCTATTGTAAATGCTAAAATCACATTATTTAATGATAACAATGAACAAGTTGCTTATATGGTAACTGATGAAAACGGTTTTTATCAAATAAATATTGATAGAAACGAAGATTATAAAATTGTTGCCAGTCAAGATAAATATATTGATGATTACCGCGATTTTCACTCTAAAAACATACAAACGGAACTGATAACCATTACTGCCAATTTAATATTAAACCCTGTTCAGGATGTTGTAAAACTAGCTGAAATAGATTTAAATACCATTTACTTTGATTTTAATAGCCATGCTATTAGAGAGGATGCGGCATTGCAATTAGACAAAATTGTGAATTTAATGCAAAACGATTATCCAGAAATGGTAATACGTATTGAATCGCACACAGATTCTAGAGGTAAATTATCTTATAACGATAAATTATCGATAGATAGAGCTAACGCAACTTACGAGTACTTAATTTCTAAAGGAGTTGATCCTGCAAGAATTACAGAACATCAAGGTTTTGGTGAACGTAGATTAACAAACGGTTGTGAAGACGGTGAAGATTGTGAAGAAGAACAACATCAATTAAACAGACGTACCCAGTTTATTGTGGTTAAAATGGAGTAAAACCCAATTTACATATATTGGATTTTAATCGAAAAAGAATGCCTCTAAGGTTTGCCTTGAGGTTTCCGTTGAAATTGTCATTCCCGTTAATTCGGGAATCTAAAATGAGCCCCATGAAATTAAAATACTATATTATTGCTACTATCGCATTGCTAATAGGCCTTTGCTCCTATGCGCAATCTAGTAAACAAAAAAAGGCAGATTCGTTATTTAATAAATTCTCTTTTACAGAGGCTGCTCAGGTTTATCATCAACTCATAGATAATAATTTTAATGCCGATTATGCAACCAGACAATTAGCCGATAGTTATGCCCTATTAAGAAATCCGGATAGCGCTGTAGTTTACTATAAAAAAGTGGTGCAACAAGAAAGTGCCCCTATTGAATATTATTACAGTTATGCACAAGCATTAAGAGGTATTAAAAGTTATAAAGAATCTCGTGTTTGGTTGAAAAAATTTCATAACGCCGGTGGAAAAATAGACCAAATAAAATTTACTAAAGATGGTGAGTTTATAAATTCTATTTTCAATGCGAAACATCGTTACAATTCTGAACCTGTAAATTTTAACTCTAAATTTAGCGATTTTGGTGCTTATGAACGTGATGGTAACATCTACTTTACCTCTTCAAGAAATGAAGGTGTTTTGGTAAAAAGTTTATATAGTTGGGATGAAGAGCCTTTTTTAGATGTCTATGTAGCCGATAAAAGTACCATTGCCGAATCTAACGTTAATCACAAATTCAAATTAAAAGGCGATGTAAATTCTGTGTATCATGATGGGCCAGTAACCATTAGCAACGATGGCAAAACGCTATATTTTTCTAGAACCAACTTTATAAAAAACAACCTAAAAAAAGATGGCAATGGTTTTTCAAACCTCAAGATTTATAAAGCATTACTAATTGATGGTGAATGGACTAACATCCAAGAGCTTCCTTTTAATGATAACCAATATTCTAACGGTCACCCTGCTTTAAATGTAGATGGTACTAAATTATATTTTACTTCAGATATGCCTGGCGGTGTTGGTAAATCCGATATTTATTATGTTGATATTAATGAAGATGGTACTTATGGTACGCCTCAAAATTTAGGTCGCACTATAAACACCAATAAAAATGAAAATTTCCCTTTTATTAATAGCGAAGGGGTGCTTTTCTTTTCTTCAGATGGGCATAACGGCTTAGGCTTATTAGATGTTTTTGCAACCGTTTTAGATGAAAACAAAAACACTATTGGCGTGATTAATCTTGGATATCCCTTAAACTCCAGTAAGGATGATTTTTCATTCTTTATGAATAACGATGGCGTGACGGGTTATTTTGCATCAAATAGAGAAGATGGTGTTGGCAGTGATGATATTTATGCATTTAGTAGAGTTACTAGATTAAAACTTGAAGGCACAATCTATGATGCTATTAATAACACCCCAATACCTAATGCTTTTGTAGCTTTATTTGATACAGAAGACCATGAAATCGCTTCGTTTGAAGCCGATGAAAATGGACGTTATGATATGAATATTGATAGAGATGCTGATTATATAATTCATGTAAAACAAAATGGATTTATTAACAGCGCCAATCCAATAAGCTCTAAAGGAATCGATAAAACAGTATCTAGTTTAAACGCAGATTTCTCTATGGATCCTGTTTCAAAACCAGAAGTAATAGTAAAAGACTCTGAAAAAGAGGAAACCATAGATCCAAAATCAATAGAATTAGAACCCATATATCATAGTTTTGATAGTGCTAACATACGCAAACAAGATAACACAGAGTTAGATAACATGGTTGATTTAATGTTAAATACATATCCTGATATGACCATTAAAATTGAATCACACTCAGACTCCAGAGGGCCCGCTAGTTATAATATGATACTATCAAACCGAAGAGCCCATACTACTTATAACTATTTAATATCAAAAGGCGTAGATGCTGATAGAATACTTGAATATAAAGGCTATGGCGAAGAAAAACTGGTTAATGCTTGTGATGGTACCATAAGATGTACAGAAGCACAACACCAGTTTAATAGACGTACCAACTTTGTAGTGATTAAAGTGAACTAATTTAAAACGTAGTTTGATTATAAAATCCCAGTAGAAATCTACTGGGGTTTTTTTGTTTATTTCTGTAAGAAAAATTAATTACCTTTACGGAATAACATCAACAAAAACCTTAGCATATCCTGACTGGACTTACTATATTAGACTGGACATTATGTTGCGAGATTTAGAGTTACATAAATTAACTTTGAATCATGAA
>NZ_BAABJJ010000014.1:0-241025 GCF_039543245.1 Algibacter agarivorans | reverse complement strand
GAAGAAATATGAATAATACTCCAATCCTTTTTAAAAATGAATAGTTTTTGGACTTACTTCTGAAAGTGCCTAACAAAAAAAATCTCCGAAATTACTTTCGGAGATTTCAATTTATTCTTCTATTTGCTTTTGTAAGACAAAATCTTCCATAAATTTAGTGGTATAATTACCTGCTAAATAATCTGGATGATCCATTAATTGTCTATGGAAAGGAATGGTAGTTTTAATACCTTCTATTACAAACTCGTCCAAAGCACGTTTCATTTTATTGATAGCTTCATCTCTGGTTTGCGCCGTTGTAATTAACTTAGCGATCATAGAATCATAGTTTGGCGGAATCGCATACCCAGCGTAAACATGAGTGTCTAAACGCACGCCATGACCTCCTGGAGCATGTAGTGTTGTAATAACACCTGGTGATGGTCTAAATCCGTTAAATGGGTCTTCTGCATTTATTCTACATTCTATAGAATGTAACTTTGGTGTATAATTTTTTCCAGAAATTGGAACACCTGCAGCTACTAAAATTTGCTCACGAATTAAGTCAAAATCTATAACTTGTTCTGTAATTGGGTGTTCTACTTGAATACGCGTATTCATTTCCATAAAGTAGAAGTTACGATTTTTATCAACTAAAAACTCAATCGTTCCAGCACCTTCATACTTAATATATTCTGATGCTTTTACAGCAGCATCTCCCATTTTTTTACGAAGTGCATTCGTCATAAATGGTGATGGCGTTTCTTCTGTCAATTTTTGATGACGACGCTGAATAGAACAATCTCTTTCTGATAAATGACAAGCTTTACCTCGAGAATCCCCCACAATTTGAATTTCAATATGCCTTGGTTCCTCAATAAGTTTTTCCATGTACATATCATCATTCCCAAATGCAGCTCTAGATTCTTGTCTTGCAGAATCCCAAGCATCTTTAAGGTTTTCTGGTTTAAAAACACCACGCATACCTTTACCTCCGCCACCTGCAGATGCTTTAAGCATTACAGGGTAACCGGTCTCTTTAGCTATTCTTTGGCAATCTTCAAAAGTTTCAATTACACCATCACTTCCCGGTACACAAGGTACGCCAGCAGCTTTCATGGTTTCTTTGGCGTTAGCCTTATCTCCCATACGGTCAATCATATCTGGAGAAGCACCAATAAATTTTATGCCATGCTCTTCACAGATTTTTGAGAATTTAGCGTTTTCTGATAAAAAACCATATCCTGGGTGAATCGCGTCTGCATTAGTAATTTCTGCAGCCGATATAATATTAGACATTTTCAAGTAAGACTCGCTACTTGCAGGAGGTCCTATGCAAACCGCTTCATCTGCAAATTTAACATGCAAACTTTCTGCATCTGCAGTAGAGTAAACAGCCACTGTTTTAATCCCCATTTCTTTACAGGTTCTAATAACACGCAATGCTATTTCCCCTCTATTGGCAATCAATATTTTTTTAAACATACCTTTTTGAATTAAAAATTACAAATTCCAATCGCCAAATTCCGAATATTGGATTTTGAGTCCCGATAGTTATCAGGATTTAGATATTGGAATTTTTAATAGGTTATGATGGGTCTACTAAAAATAGTGGTTGATCGAATTCTACCGGTGAAGCATCGTCAACTAATATTTTAACTATCTTTCCTGAAACTTCAGATTCTATTTCATTGAACAGTTTCATAGCTTCGATAACACATAGTACATCGCCTTCTGCTATAGTTTGTCCTACCTCAACAAATAATGGTTTGTCTGGTGATGGTTTTCTATAGAACGTACCAATTATTGGCGATTTGATTGTAATATATTTTGAATCTTCAGTAACAGCAGTTGGTGCAACTGCATCTGAAGCAGCAGCAGCAGGAGTTGCTGCAACTGGTGGCACTGGAGCTGGAACTGGTGCATAATGTACTGCAGTACCCTCTTGCTCTGACCCTGTTTTAATGGTAATTTTGATATCATCCATTTCCAATTTAACCTCACTCGCACCAGATTTGGCAACAAACTTAATTAAGTTTTGAATTTCTTTTATATCCATAATTTTGCTAATTAGTTAGTGGTTAGTTTTTTGAATTATAAGCCCATTTTAAATAAATGGCTCCCCAATTAAATCCGCCTCCAAAAGCAGCAAATATAATATTATCGCCTTTTTTGAGTTGAGATTCATAATCGTTTATAAGTAATGGCAAGGTTGCCGATGTTGTATTTCCGTATTTTTGGATATTCATCATCACTTTATGTTCTTCTAAATCTATTCGTTGAGCTGTGGCATCAATAATACGTTTGTTTGCTTGATGTGCAGCAAGCCAATCAACAGAATCTTTAGTCAAATTATTACGTTCTAATATTTTAGCAGTAGCATCAGCCATATTAAATACAGCATTTTTAAATACAGTCCTACCTTCTTGAAATGCATATTGCCCTCCTTTTTCCATAGCTTCTGGAGTAAGCGTATAAGAAGACCCTCCGTAAGTGGCTTGTAAAAACGCTCTTCCGGTACCGTCGCTTCTTAGATATTCATCTTGAAGTCCTAAATTTTCTTCATTAGGTTCAAATAAAACAGCTCCTGCTCCATCACCAAAAATAATACAAGTGGCTCTGTCTTTATAATTAATTATAGAAGACATCTTATCTGCTCCTATAAGTAATACATTTTTATAGCGTCCTGATTCAATATAACTAGCAGCTACAGACATACCATATAAAAAGCTAGAACATGCGGCATCCATATCAAACGAAAATGCATTTGTAGCTCCAATTTCAGAAGCAGTAAACGATGCTGTTGAAGCCGCTTTCATATCTGGAGTTGCTGTTGCAACAATAACAAGCTCTATATCTTTGGGATCAATACCTTTTTTGTTTATAAGGTCTTCGGCTGCTTTAATAGCCAAATATGATGTTCCTTTTCCTTCGTCTTTAAGAATTCGACGTTCTTTAATCCCCGTTCTACTGGTAATCCATTCGTCATTAGTATCAACCATCGTTTCAAGGATTTGATTGGTTAATACATATTCTGGCACATATGCGCCTACAGCTGTAATCGCTGCTGAGATTTTACTCATAACTTTATAGTTAATTGGACCAAAAAATTATTAAAATATTGGACAAAAACGTTCAAAATTTTTCGAAAACTACTAAATTTTGACGTAATAACATGCAAATTACATGTTTTTGTCATCTAGAAAAAGTATTTCATAAAAAAAACGCTCATAAATGAGCGTTTTAATATATGCATGCATAATTTATTTATGCTACGTTTTCTACTTCTTCTGAGTTATCAATTAAAATTTGACCTCTGTAATAAAGTTTTCCTTCATGCCAGTGTGCTCTGTGATACAAATGTGGTTCCCCAGTTGTTGGGCATGTAGCAATCTGTGGCGCAGTTGCTTTGTAATGTGTTCTTCTTTTATCTCTTCTTGTTTTCGAGATTTTTCTTTTAGGATGTGCCATTTTATATTTTTATTTATCCGTTAATAATTTCTTTAATGTATTCCAACGAGGATCAATGTCCTCTTCTTTGTCTTTACTTTCTTTAAGCCCAGGGCTTAATTCTTCTAATTTTTCAAGTATATCTGAATCTAATGTGCCATCCTCTACTCCAGGATGAATGCGTTTTACTGGTACAGCTAGTATGGTTAATTCATATATATATTGCTGTATATTAACTTCATAATCACCATGTGGCAGAATAAGGATATCAATATGTTCATCATTATATGCATCGCCAAACTTAACAACCAAATCAAATTCATTTTCAATGGCTTGATTATAAGGTTCGTTAGTTAAATCACAATTCACATTAACCCATCCAGAAATTTTAAAATGAAATTCTAGTAATGTTGTCTTTTTTTCTAATTCAACACTAACTGTAATATTTACATCGTTAAAATCTTCATACTCAAAATGTTCAAAGAACGCTTGCTCTACTTTATACTCAAATTGATGCTTTGCTACCTTTAGCCCTACAAATGGAATTGTAAACTCTTTCAATGGCTTCATTATCACAACATATTTTGAGCCTGCAAATATATGAATTTTTATTTACGCTACAGTACTTATAAACATTTTTTTGTTTATATCTTTAATTGCTTGTTTATTATATATCTTAACTAGGTTTCAAGCCTTTACGACGCTGGTTTCTTGGGGATTTTTTTAGAGGATTAGCTGTTAGTTGTTCATAACCAAACCTATTTTTAAATATTTGGATGGCAGTAAAAACAGCTTCTTTAAAGGAGTTTTCGTCGGCCACACCCTTTCCAGCAATCTCATAAGCGGTGCCATGGTCTGGTGAAGTTCTTACTTTATTTAACCCAGCTGTAAAATTAACGCCTTGACCAAATGACAATGTTTTAAAAGGTATTAAACCTTGATCGTGATACGAAGCAATAATAGCATCAAAATTTTTATAATTATCCGACCCAAAAAAACTATCGGCAGCATAAGGTCCATAAACCAATTTTCCAGCTTCTTTTATTTTTTGAAGTGTGGGCCTTAAAACGTCATCATCTTCACTCCCAATAACACCATTATCACCAGTATGTGGGTTAATGCCTAAAACAGCAATTTTTGGTTTCTGTATTTTAAAATCCTTTTTAAGAGAATCATAAACTGTGTTTATTTTTTGTTCAATTAATTCTGGAGTAATATGAATTGAAACATCTTTAACGGGTACATGGTCTGTTAGCAAACCAACTCTTAGCGTATCTGTTACCATAAACATTAAGCTTTCACCTTCAAGTTCTTGTGCTAAATAATCGGTATGGCCTGGGAATTTAAAATCTTCCGACTGAATATTATGTTTGTTTATTGGTGCTGTTACCAAAACATGAATGTCATTATTCTTTAAAGCTTTGGTTGCTGCTTCTAGGGATTTTATGGCATAAGTCCCTATTTTAATGTCTTCTACACCAAACTCAATTTTTACTGGCTCATTCCAACAGTTAAATACATTTACTTTTCCGATAGCCAATTGATTCATGCTGTTTATGCCATGAAAATTGATTTCAGATTTAAAATAAGACTTATAAAACATCATGACTTTTGCCGAAGCAAAAATTACAGGTGTACAAAAATCTAACATTCTTGGGTCTTCAAACGTTTTTAAAACAATTTCCCCACCAATACCATTTAAATCTCCTATAGATATTCCTACTATTATATTTTCTGCTTGCTTCATTAAAAAAGACAACTTTTGTTTGTAATTTTGATTTTCTACCAAAGAAACAAATACAATAACTTATTTTGATATTCATTTGGTATGGCAAATTTAACTAAATAAACAGATAATAATATGTTTACCGGAATTATTGAAGATATTGGTGTCGTTTCAAATTTAAAAGAAGATCTTGGCAACCTTCATATCTCAATTAAAAGTACTATCACTTCAGAATTAAAAATAGACCAAAGTGTTGCTCATAACGGGGTTTGTTTAACGGTTGTTGCAATAGATAACGATGAGTATACCGTAACAGCCATTAAAGAAACTTTAGATAAAACGAGTATAGGTCATTTAAAGATTACCGATAAAGTAAATCTTGAACGTGCCATGAAATTAGGCGACAGGCTTGATGGCCATATTGTGCAGGGCCATGTTGACCAAACTGCTACTTGCACTAATATCGTTGAAGAAAATGGTAGTTGGGTTTTTACTTTTAATTATGATTCAAAACTAAATAACATAACCATTGAAAAAGGTTCTATTACTGTAAATGGCACTAGCTTAACAGTTGTAAATTCAAAAAGAGACACCTTTAGTGTAGCTATTATACCCTATACTTATAAGTATACAAATTTTAACACCTTTAAAGTTGGTACTATTGTAAATTTAGAATTTGATGTTTTAGGAAAATATGTGGCTAAACTTATAGAACTTAAGAAGTAATCTTAATTATTGTTTGTTGGAAACACTAATTTTTTAACACCATAAAATAACGCGAAAATCATACCAAATAGAAGACCTCCATCAATAGGAAAACCAGGTGGTGGTGGTGGCCCAGGTGGTGGTGGTATAGAACCTTGAGCAGTACATACAACACTTATTAATACAAATAAGATTGAGGCAAATATTCTTTTATTTTGTATGGTCATGGGGTAACAAATGTATGAAAAAAAGAGAGTTTACAAAATATTTATACTTTTTATTCAGCAAAAAACATCTGCGAAACGCTGAAAAAATCGACGAAACACATATTTTGTAATTTTATTTTACATAAAAGAATAACTTCTTTATTATTAAAAAAGTATATCTGACTAAAAAAAACCCCTCGTTTTTCATTAACAAAGCAAATATATATAATTTCTTTCGAACCAAAAAAATTAGATTGACTCTAAACATTTATGCCATAGTCTCTTATCAAGATAGTGATCGCGTTTAATCGATAAACTTTTTAAAATCATCTATAAGTGCAATTTTATCAGTTCACTTGTTATTTACAAGTTAAACTAGATATTATAAAATTGATACAACTTAAAAAAAATTATTTGTAGAATACTATCTACTATATCATTCTATAGTTTTGTTTACACTATATATTCAATAATGCAAGAGGAAAAATTTAAAGCCACTATAGATTTTTTATTGGCTAAAACACCATACCATCAATAATGAAGTCCATTTTCATTTAAATAAGGATTTAAAGTCTTTAATAAGAAATACCTCTAAAACTAAAAAAGCTACCACGTTTGAAAGCGTTTTTATTGCATTTTGAATCTCATAAGCCTGATATGTTTTGTGTTGTAAAGCGTAATAGAGAATTTTTTACCAAAATATGAGGCATTAGCACATTTGGCTAGAACGCTACGTTGGCAGCGTAGAGGCGATCGTTTCGAGTCCGATATCCTCCACATCTGCATTAAGGCTTTTAAGACATAGAAGGTCTTTTCAGTTTTATTACATGATCTAAAATGCCGAATATCTGGTTGTTAATTTGAACACCTTTTTGCTTATACTTATTTTTAACTATTATTTTAAAATAAATAACATCCCTGCTTCTCTCTGTTTCAGTAATATAAAAAAAACCTCCTGGATAAAATATTTGTAACCCATTTAATCTTTCTTGTAAATAAAGTTCAAACTCACCACTTACCCAATTCAGGAATTTTTCATATAATGCCTTGCTCGGAATAGATTCTGTATGTGTTAATTCATAGTAAGATTTTGTTTCTATAAAAGAACTTTCTTTATTCATTATTGAGTTTTAATATTTTAAGAGTGTTGTTTTTATTCAGAACAATAAAATGCACTTTCTTGTTAATTATAATTTTTTTGACAGCTTTTGCTTCACCATCATTAAAATAACTGGAATCATTACTATAATCCAGTGCACCTGTTGTTTTGTTGCCTAACAAGACATACCCTTTTGAAGCATCATAACGAATAGTTTCTACCTCAGCATCAAATATGTTTCCAACGCCAAAAACATCTAAATACCCATCGTTATTGATGTCATGAACTTCAAAACTTACGGTTGGACTAAATTGGGCTTGGTTAGGTAGCTTTTCAATTTCAAAGCCGCCTTGACCTTTATTTTTTAACAGTATTGAGGAAAAATTTTGGACTTGAAAATGATAGGCTTTTTCAAGTTTATCTGCCCCATATATATCGGGTAAGGTTGATAGCGAAAAGTCTTTATAGGTCTTTAGTTTATTATTTATAAATGGGGTTTGTTGCGATGAACATTCTTTGCCGCGTACTGGAATTAAATCTCCTGTTTTAGAGACCTTACTCAAAACAACGTCGAAAGTCTCATTTTCATCAAAGTAATCGGCATAAATATGTAGTGGGTTTTTTTCTGTTGGATGAAATTTATTGTTATTTCCCCAGTTTCCGATTAGATAATCAGTTAAACCATCATGATTAATATCAGCTTCTTTAATGGTTTGGAACCAACCATTATAGTTTGTTAATCCCGAAATGTTCTTTTTAGAAAATGTATTATCTATATTCTCATAAAATAGTATAGGCATCCACTCGCCAACCATGATTAAGTCTAAATCCCCATCATGATCATAATCGGAAAAAAGGGCATCATTAATCATCTGAATATTGGACAAATCATTGATTTTTTCGGCAGTAACATCCTTAAATTTGCCTTCTTTATTTTCTAATAAATAGGGTTTATGTGATAACGGATACTTGCCATGTTTAACACCACCTGAAAGAAAGACATCTTGATCACCATCTTGATCATAGTCTGAAAACACAGCCTTTTTGGTTTGACTTAAACTTTCAAACAACTTCGTTTTTTTAAAGAATCCTTTGCCATTATTTAAGTACAATCTATTTTGGAGTAGCTTGCTGTTTTCTGGAGTTTCGTAACCTCCCGAAGTTACATATAAGTCTAAATCATTATCGTTGTCAATATCAACAAATTGAGCATCGGTATCTTCAAAACCACGGTCTAAATGGAATAGATTTTGATTGGTTTCTATAAACGTTCCATTGGGTTTTTGAACATAAAGGGAGCCCGCTGCTTCTTTAGCATTTCCAACAAAAAAATCATCTAAGCCATCGTTATTAATATCGCCAACTGCCATAGGCGAACTCTTTTCAGATTGTTTTTGGGGTAGTAACAATTGCAAATCAAAATCGTTAAAATTATTTTCTTTTTGCGTAAAATTTATTCCTAATTCTGAGGGTTCAATATTTTTAAAAAAGGCTTTAGGTTTTGAACTTGAATTAGATATATGATTTGCATTTTTATACGAAATGGTTATAGTTTTATTAACTTCTAAATTTTTGATTATTTGATGTTTATTATCTGGCCACAACACGGAAATACTATCTATTTTGCTAACGTCTCCTAATCCAAAGTGTAAGCTATTTGAAACGGACGATTGGTAACCTCTACTGAGAAATAGGGTTTTTGATTGTTGTAAGTTTTCAGCAAATACCTGAACCGTAGTTCCAATACCATTTATGTTTTTTTTAGAACCTTCTAATTTGAATGTGATAAAATTATTAATAGCATTATTCTTATAAATTGAAGCTTCTTCGCCTTGATTATTTAAAATAATATCTAAATCCCCATCATTATCTAAATCGGCATAAACAGCACCGCTTGAATTCATTTTTTTATCGAAACCCCAATCTTGTGTCCTGTTTTTAAAGGTTAAATCTTTATTGTTTTGAAATATATAGTTACTCAATTTAGTAGATGGCATCATATTTATGGCTTCATCTAAAGATACTTTTTTGCGATTTCGGATATTGGTTTTCATCTGATTCCTGAAATCTTGATTAGAAAGGTCATTTTCAATACCATTGGTTACAAACAAATCATTATAACCATCGTTATTGAAATCTGCTACTAATGGCGCCCAACTCCAGTCTGTTTTGGCTATTCCAGACAATTGTCCAATCTCACTAAAAGTGCCATTGCCATTATTAAGCTGAAGCATATTAGACATATATTGATGATGATATCCGCTATCAACCAATAAGTTAAAATTATTGGTACTCATGGTCGCCATATTTTGTTTACTACGAATATGGTCTTCTGCAAGCATGTCCAGAACAATCAAGTCGGGTTTTAAATCGTTGTTTATATCTACATAATCAGACCCCATACTATTAGAAGAAATGTGCTTAAACCGTAGTAAAGCTTCGTCCTTAAAAGTGCCATCACCTTGATTGATATATAAAAAATCAGGCTCTAAAAAATCGTTAGCCACAAATATATCTGGAAGATTATCATTGTTAAAATCGCCTATAGAAGCACTTAAACCCCACGCTTTATTTTCTACTCCAGCACGGGTGGTAACATTTGTAAATTTGCCATTATCATTTCTAAATAATTGGTCGGAATTATAGGGCTCTTTTTGGTTTTGAACTATGGGGTTTATACTCGTGTTATTTTGAAAGTCTTGACGATGATTAACCAAATACATATCCAAATCAGTATCATCATCATAGTCAAAAAAATAAGCCTGAGTTGAAAAACCAAAATGGTCTAATCCATAATCTGCAGCGACTTCTTTAAACGTATTATCTTTATGATTTAAAAATAATTTGTTTTTTCTAAGCTCATGGCTTTTTAAAGACCCTGATTTGCATACATAAATATCCAACCAACCATCATTGTTAATATCAATCATGGTAACACCAGTAGTCCAACCTACTTCATCAGAAACATTTGCTTTCAATGTTACATCTTCAAACTTAAAATCACCTTTGTTTAAGTATAATTTATTTGAACTTTGATTGGATGAAAAATATAAATCTTGAAGACCGTCATTATTAATATCGCCCACAGCAACCCCAGCACCATTATAAATATAAGAGTAGTTTATAAAGTTAAAATAAAGGTCTTCTTTTACAACATTTTTAAAATGAATATTACTATGTTGATTTTCAATTAAGTCGAATAACGTTAAGTTTTCTATTTCCTTTGGGTTTTCACAAGCACAGAATATCACAAAAAGTAAGCATAAAAATGCTTTGATTGGAGATAATAAATTTTTAATCTGTGCCTTCACAATCTTAAATATTAGTTAATCGTACTTTGTTGCTTAATTATATTATCAATCGGGCTTTTAATAAAGCTAGATGCTTTCAAACCTTTTTTACTAAGGGCTAGCTGTATATAATCTTGTGCATAATATGCTATAGAGCCTACAAAATGTAACGGAACCGTTTTTAATTCTTGGTTATATAATGAAATATGATTATTAACAAAGGTGTTCATGCCTCCCATTATTAATTGTTTTATAAAAGGATGGTTTTCATTTTTAAATAAGAAGCGAGCAAATTCTGCTAAATATTTATTTGGAGTTGGGGATTTGTATAATTTTTTAACGACTTCTTTTTCTTTTAAATTATAGTCCTTCTCAAACAGAAGTCTTAACTCTTTAGGCATTTGTTTATAATAATAGGTTTTTAAAAGTTCTTTGCCAAAGTAGTTACCACTGCCTTCGTCCATTAAAACATAACCTAAAGCCGGAGATTTTAAATGTGCTGTTTTCCCATCATAATAGCAACAATTAGAACCTGTACCTAAAATACAAACTACCGCAGGCTCTTTTGTTGTAGCCATAATAGCGGCCATGGTATCTTCGCTTGTTTCAGATTTAGCATTTTGAAAATAGGACTCTAATATTTTATTTACTTTATTTTGACTCTTTTTTGTGCCACAACCAGCTCCGAAAAAATGAATGTTTGTTACTATATCTTTATATTCATTTAGGGCTTCACTTTTGTTTAAAATCTCAGAGAATTCTTTTTTAGACAAAATAGCCGGGTTAAGCCCTTTAGTCTTTATTCTAATTGGTGCTTTTCCTGAGTTATCACAAAGAATCCAATCACATTTGGTAGAACCGCTATCTGCTATTAAAATCATGTTTTTAAAATGGTATTAGTTCGATAAATATTTTGTTTCGCAATAAGCAGTCAATGCTTTTAATGTATCTATGATAACGACCTCAACATCTACTAAAGGATTGTTTAAAATTTCAATATGATTTTTAACTGCGTTGAGGTTTTCAGTTGAAATACTTTTGCTTTGAATAGCATTTGAGAGTAAAAGTGATACTTCGGAAAGGTTTTTTGATAAACTTTCTAGAGGTTGAATTTTAGGATTTTTTTCAAGCTTCATATAGTTATCATGATTTTTTGCCCAATTATTCAAGTAAAACAAAACCTTATTCGTATTGTTTTCATCATTAATAAAACTAATTACAGTATGGTTGAAAGCTGAAGCATCTGTGGCATTAACAACACAAGCATCGGCAAATAGCATAAAAGAAGAATACGTTTTATATTCTATCCCATCCTTATTCCTAGCATATATTTTTAAAGGTTCGCAAATTTTTGACAACGTTATAAGCGCAGTAATATCTTGATTGTTAGTCATACTTCTTAAAATAACATCTCTATTTTTAATATGTGTTAGCCCTAATTCTTCTAAATGAAAAGACACCTTTTTAAGGCGTTTTTTCATGTCATCAACATTATTGATGTTTTGCGGTGACCAAAAGCGTTCTGCTATAGCTGCCGTTCTGGGCCATATTCTAGAGTCTATCGTTAGTGGTGTAACCAATTCACTCCACATCGTCGCTTCTCCACCTAAAATACGAGATTGCTCGGCTTCAGTTAGTTGTGCATTTCCTATAGGGTCTACAGTGTAGTGATGTTCTATTGGCAACATTCTATCAATATAATAGCCGTTGGAAAGTACGGTTTGATAGCCTTTTTTAGCAGCAGCTATTAAAGAACCACCATTTGGAAGTCCCTCATTTTCGCCTCGCCATGAATGTATTACAGCGGTTGTAGGCATATTAGGCGTCATTATTTCATCCCAGCCCATTAGCTTTTTACCTAATTTATTAAGGATTTTTTCAAGCTTAATATTAAAATAGGTTTGTAAATCGTGATTGGTTTGTAAACTGTTTTGATTTTTGAATTTTTGAATATCTATGTTTTCATCCCAATGTTTACCTTCGTTTTCATCGCCTCCAATATGAAAATAAGTGTCTGGAAAAAGTGGCGTGATTTCTTTGAATAAATTTTCTAAGAATTCATAGGTAATATCTTTTGTAGGATTTAAAGTGGGGTCAAAGACTCCGGAAAATCGTTCAATATGGTATTCATATCCATCTTTGCTTCCTAATTCTGGATAAGCGGTTAGAATAGCTGAAGCATGACCAGGAACATCAAACTCAGGAATAACACGAATCCCTAAATTATCAGCATAAGCCACCAAATCTTTAACTTGTTCTTGTGTGTAGTATAATCCATCTGAAGCTAATTCATGAAGTTTTGGATATACTTTAGATTCAAATCTAAATCCTTGGTCATCGGTTAAGTGCCAATGAAAGACATTCATTTTAACAGAAGCCATAGCATCTAAATTTCGTTTTAAAACATGAATGGGCTGAAAATGTCTTGAAACGTCAATCATTAACCCACGCCAAACAAATCTTGGCGCATCGTTGATGGTAATCCCTGGGAAAAAATAATGGCTTTCGTTGTTTTGTGTTAGTTGAAGCAGCGTTTCTAAACCTCTAATGGCACCAACGTCTGTTTTGGCGGTTATAGTTATAGAAGTATTATTTACATTGAGCGCATAAGATTCGTCATTTTTAATACCTAGTTTAGCAATGGTGCTAAACGTTATATGAATACTGCCTTTTTTATCTGTTGTAGGAAATCCTTCATTTAAAAACACTCCAGTTCTATTGCTTAAACGCCTTAAAAAATTAACAGCGGCATTACGAACTCGCCCTCTATTATAAGGACTTAATGAGATCGTAACGTCGCTATTAATAATAAACTTAGCAGGGTTTTCTTTAATATCTTTAGGCCAAGGCATCAAATTAAATGTCTGTGATAACTCATTTTGAGAAACCAATTGCCCGCTAAAGACATTACATAGAATTAAAAGCAATAGAATTTTTTTCATTTCAGGTTTTTTAAAAGTGATAGCGCTTAAAAGCTTCTATGGCTGCATAATCTGCCAATCCTAAATCATTATATTTTTTAGCTGTTAATCTATTTCTATCTTCAACACGTACCCAAAATTCACGAGAATCTCCACCTTGGAACATAACCCCGTCTTTTTGTGATTGGTGATAAAAAATGGCATGTCGTTTTTTAAGGACTTGATCTGGGCTCATAGGAACCGCCATTTCAATTTGGTAGGATTCCCATTCGTGCCATGCACCACGGTATAACCAAACCCAGCAATCATCCATGTATTTGTTATGTTTTAATTGCTCTAATGCTATAAACAAGGCATCTAAACACACTTTATGCGTGCCGTGTGGGTCTGCTAAATCTCCTGCGGCATAAATTTGATGTGGTTTTATATTTTCAATTAAACTACACATGATATTAACATCATCATCAGAAATATTATTCTTTTTAATGGTGCCTGTCTCATAAAAAGGCAAATCAAGAAAATGAACGTTTTCATCGTTAAGACCTAAATATCTTGTGGCTGCTAATGATTCACTTCGTCTTATTAATCCTTTTAATTGTCGTACTTCATTTGAGTCAATATCATTTTCTGTTTTAAGTTTTAGAAAATTGATAATGCTTTGTGTTTCTTCACAATCAGGACAAAGTGTTTGGGTTATTTCAGCAAATTTTAACGCTTCTTCATCTGAAACCGCAATATTTCCTGAGGTTTGGTAGGCAATATGCACATCGTGTCCTTGTTCTACCAATCTATCAAATGTACCCCCCATAGAGATAACATCGTCATCAGGGTGCGGGCTAAATATAATCACACGTTTTTTCGGGATATTGGCGCGCTCTGGTCTGTTAGAATCGTCTGCGTTTGGTTTTCCACCTGGCCATCCCGTAATAGTATGCTGCAACTTGTTAAACATTTTTATGTTTAAATCGTAAGCTGTTCCCTCTTCAGTAAGAAGACCGGACATACCATTATTATTATAATCCTTATCAGTTAATTTTAAAATAGACTTGTTTAAAAGCTCAGAAAGCCAAACTACGGCCTTCAATTTTAAAGGTTCATCCCAAACACAAGAGGTTACTAACCAAGGTGTTTTTACTCTTGTTAATTCCGAGGATGCACCTTCATCTATAATAAATGTGGTGTTATTGTGATGTTGTAAATATGTTGCTGGAACTTCGGAAGTTATTTCGCCTTCAATGGTTTCTTTAAGAATTTCGGCCTTATTCGCTCCCCAACCTAAAAGGACTATGCGTTTGGCAGCTAGTACAGTGCCTATTCCCATAGTAATGGCTTTTCTTGGCACATTATCAATCCCTAAAAATGCAGGTGCGGCATCTACACGTGTAATATGGTCTAGAGTAATGCTTCTAGTGCCCGAATTAAGATGCGATCCAGGCTCGTTAAAACCAACATGACCCGTTCTACCAATACCTAATAGTTGAAAATCTAATCCGCCAACGGCCTTAATTTTCATTTCGTAATCAATGCAGGATTGGTATAAATCTTCGCTCCTAACCTTTCCGTTTGGTATGTTGATGTTTTCAGGTAAAATATCAATATGATTAAATAGGTGTTCGTGCATGAAATAAAAATAACTTTGAATGTTACTTTTATCCATAGGGTAGTACTCATCTAGGTTAAACGTAATGACGTTTGCAAAACTTAAGCCTTCTTCTTGGTGTATTCTAATTAACTCTTCATAAACCTTAATAGGCGAAGAGCCAGTAGCCAAGCCTAAAACGCAAGGTTTATTTTGACTTTCTTTTTCCCTTACCAAATCAGCAATTTCTTGAGCAACAAGAATTGAAGCCTCCTTGGAATCTTTGAAAATAATATTGTGTATTTTTTCAAAACGTGTTTCTTCAAACTTTCCTGCTTGTGTGTAGGCTATATTTTTATGGCTTGCAATTTTCACGGTAATATTATTTTGTGGTTAATAATTTTGTTATAGCAAACGGAAAACCTAAATCTTCCGTTTGCATAACATCAAACTAAACTAAACTAATTTCAACTTCATTATTAAAAATTTGGCGCTCCAGTGTCCCACCATAGGCGAGTTCCAGCATTATCAGCACCTCCAAGTTTAGAGACTGCGCCTAAAACACCATCTGGATTTGTTGAAAGCTCACTATCTACAAATGGAATTCTCCTAATTTGTATATCGGTATCAACTGTACCGCCACTTTGGTTGCTAGCTACTGGGAAAATTTTAGGGTAACCTGTACGTCTAAATTCGCTCCAAGCCTCTTGTCCTTCTGGAAACATGGCAATCCATTTTTGAGTGATTATTTTTTCTAATCGTTCTTCATCACTTGCAGCGTCAGCCCAAGCAATAGTTACATCACTTAATGCTGCGATATTATTTACAGGGTTGATTGTATCGACATAATCTATAAAAGTAGATGAGTTATCTGCTGTATAACCAGCAGCTCCACTAACACCATGTTGATCGAATGATAATTGAATTCCTGTTTCATAGTTTGCTTGCGCATCTCCTGCTCCTGCCCAACCTCTTAATGCTGCTTCAGCTTTTAAGAAAGCTACTTCTGCGGCAGTCATTAATTGTACACTTGAGGTATGAATATTATCATTAAGTGCAGAATAATTAATATAATCAGCTTTTTGAGCTAATTCATCTGCGTAACCTGGTAATAATGGTAAACCACCTCTTACACCTTTAAGGTCTCCAGTAGCTACAGAATTATCAAAATAAGCATTACCTCTAGGGTCATTGTATCCAACTAATATAGATTCCATAGAAGCATTCATTCTAATATCTCCCCAAGAATTATCAATGGTTTGTAGCGGGTGATCTAAAGCACTATTTACAAAGAAACTATCTGTATTTGCTTCCATAACACCTAAGCTTTGACTTAAAGCTTTCTCTCCTTCAGCTTTAGCTTTAGCAGGATCTACTTTAGAGATTCGGATAGCTAAACGCAATCGTAATGAATTTGCTAATTTTACCCATTGTGCGTAATCTCCATCATAGGATAAATCAAAAGCTGTAAATCTTGGGCTATCAATATTAGCCATAAGGTTAGCTTCTGCTGTATCTAAATCTACAAAAAAGGCATTATAAACTTCTTGTTGAGAGTCATAGACCCCAGCGTTTGATAAGTCTCCAAAGTTAGTGTACACTATAGGTCCAAAAACATCTGTTACGCGATGCATTGCTGCAACTTTTAAAATTAATGCTGTACCATGAAATGTTGGAAAATCATCTTTTGTTAAGTCACTAATTGTTTGTACGTTATTCATAACATTAGAATAAGGTACATCCCAAATAAAACCATTCCAACCACTTACTAAGTTGTAAGTTGTATTGTTTGCACCAGACACAAATGGTCTTGGTGGCGTTTGATAACCTGAAAATACATCAGCATTCAAATTTTGCTGTAATTGGTAAGACCATGCTGGAGTATATTGGTAAATACTCTCAAAAATAGGTCTGTATTTTGAGCCTACATGTTGGAAGTCAACCTCCAACTGCTCTTGTGTAATATTTCTATCGTTTTCGTTAAATTGTTCTAAATCACTACACGATGTACTAACTAGACCCAATACAACTAAACATGCTAATATTTTACTTATATTTTTCATCATTTTAATTTTTTTTAGAATGTTAAATTAAGGTTCAGACCTATGCTTCTTGTTGATGGAAGCGCTAAAACATCTACGCCTTGTAACGAATTCCCTGTACTTAGAGATAGATTAGGATCATGTGGTGCATCTTTATAGAAGAAAAATAAATTGTTTCCTACCAAAGAAGCTTTAATTCTTGAAAAGAATGAATTTTCTGCAAGGTTGAAGTTATATCCTAAAGCAAATTCTGCTAATCTAACATTAGTTGCGCTATAAACATATTCTCCCGTAAATCCATTTCTACCACCTACTTTTCCATAATAATCTTGTGCAGATATTGTAGTAGCAGCACCATCGACTTGTACATTTACAGTGCCATTTGAAGTTTCTCTAGCTGAGTTGTTACTAAACCCTTCAACAATAGCTTCTGTCATACTCATAGTCTCGCCACCAAATTTCCCGTCAATTAAGAAATCTACAGTAAAGTTTTTATACTCAAAAGAGTTGTTCCAACCTAAAGTAAAATCTGGGTTAGCGTTTCCTACTTTTGTTAAACCATCAATTGTATTATCATCGTTTGCTATTACAGCATCACCTTCTATAATTGGTAAGCCATCTGCATTACGTCTTACAACTTGAGCATAAATATCTCCAAAAGAACCACCTTCAACTAAGTATGATCCAAATGTATTTACACCTTTAGCCGAAAGCGTAAAGAACTCAGGTTCTATTAAACCTTCTAATACTTGACCATTATAGATTTTTACAATCTTGTTTTTATTTGAAGCAAAGTTTACGTTTGTTGTCCATTTGAAATCTTCTTTTTGAATTGGAATAGCGAAAGCCGAAATCTCCAGACCTGAATTTGAAATTTCTCCTGAATTTAAGTAAGCTTGTGGCGCCCCAATAATAGATGCAGAAGTTGAAAAAGCGTAATACTGATCTACTGTTTTAGTGTTATAGTATCCTATATCAAAACCAACTCTATTATTATTAAATTTCCATTCCGTACCAATTTCAAAAGATTTTTGTCTTTCCGGTTTAGGTGTAGAACCTGGGAAAGGTTTGATAGGGCTTAGTGGATTTATACCGCCACCACCAAAAATAATGGTCTCGTCAGGGGTTATTTGATCTGCAGCAAAACCATTCCCTACTTCTGCATAAGATGCTCTTAATTTAGCAAATGATATACTTTCTGGTAATTCAAATAATTCACTTAAAACACCTGTTACACCTACAGATGGGTAAAAGAATGAATTGTTTGCTGCTGGCAAAGTAGAAGTCCAGTCATTTCTTGCTGTTAAATCAACAAAGATTCTATCATTAAAGCCTATTGTTGCACTTGCAAACACAGAGTTAACTCTAGTTTCTAAAGAATTTTGAGTAAAATTAACTGAAGGGTTACCATTAAAGTTTTGGTATGAAAATACATTTGCAAATTGCAAACCACCATTAGTTCCAGAATCTGCAACTAAGGACTCTGTAGTATTACGTGTTGTACTTGTTCCTACTATTGCTGAAAGAGAGGTGGTCTCATTAATTTGGGTGTTAATATTTGCAATAACATCGCCATATAATTGTGTGAAATCAGTTTCATTTACAATATATCTACCATTTAAAGGCGCTAAAGTGGCCTCAGTTGTAGCATAAATCTTTTTTTCGAAGCTAAATTGAGACTTATCATAAGTTCCTCTAGTTTGAAGTGATAACCAATCATTTATCTTGAAATTCAAATTTAAAGAGGCCACCAATTTATTATTAACATCTTTACTGGCATTACGGTTTATTACCCAATATGGGTTTTGTTCAATATCAGATGTGCCTCTAAACCAACGTTGAGCCATAATATTTCTATTAGGATCTAAAGCTTCAAAATTTGAATAATCAGATAAACTTTCTGTAGCAGACTCAAAAGCATAAGCACCAACAAGCGGATTAAAATACAATCCAGAAACTGGTCTGTTCTTTATGTTTTGCGTAGATGCCATTACACTAGCATTTGCAGTTACTTTACCATCAAAAAACTTAGCAGTTTCTCTAACATTAAAGGTATGCTGCTTTAACTCATTTGTTGGCAATACGCCTTCTGCGAATGTGTTACTGTAAGAAAAATACGTTTGTGCATTTTCAGTTCCACCAGATGCAGATATTGAGTTAATAGTAGTAATACCAGTATTTAAAAAATCGTCAATATTATCTTGTGTAGTATCATTAAAATCCATAGTATAAGCTGCGCTATCAACCGTTATGTTTGATGAGAAATCAACTTTAAAACTTCCAGATTTTCCTTTTTTAGTAGTGATTAATATAACACCGTTTAAACCAGCACTACCATATAATGCAGATGCAGATGCGCCTTTAAGTACCGTTAAAGATTCAATATCATCTGGATTTATTAATGCTAAAGCATCACCGCCATCTCGATTACCACCGCTAATATCACCAAAAGTTAGTGTTGGTTGGCTAGATGTGGGATTAGATAATGGCACCCCATCAACAACATAAAGTGGTTGATTGCTCCCTATAGAAGAGTTTCCTCTTAATGTTACTTTAACAGATCCACCGGCACCCGATGAACTACGTGAAATAGCAACACCAGCTACTTTACCCGATAAACTATTAATAGGGTTCGTTTGCTTAACCTTGTTTAACTCATCTGCATCAATGTCTTGCGCAGCATACGTTAAAGATTTTCTCGTTTTCTTGATGCCTAGTGCGGTTACTACAACTTCGTTAAGTTGCTCAGCGTCCTCTTCTAATTGTACGTTAATAACATTGGAGTCGCCAATAGTAATCTGAATAGTTGTCATGCCTACATAAGAAAAATTTAATACATCACCAACGGAGGCGGTTATTGAATAATTCCCATCAAAATCTGTTTGGGCACCATTAGTGGTTCCTTGTACAATAACATTAACTCCAGGAAGGGGAATGCCATCTGCTTTGGAGGTTACTGTTCCTGTAATCTCTAATTCCTGCGCAAAACTTATTTGTACAGTCAATAATAAGAAAGAAAACAAGAATAGTGTTCGTAAATTTTTTTTCATAATTTGATTATTTTGAGTTTTAAGTTGAGCCAAACTATTCATTATCAAAATAGTTTTAAAAAAAATTATATAAACGACATGGTTTTACACACAGACAACATTTTATGTTCGATAAGTGATTTTACCTAAATAAACAATAGTCAAATTAATTGCTAGTTAATGAATATATCACTAAAATTGCTCTAAATTAATAAGGTTTTAATAAAAAAATCTGTTTAAACTTAAGAATCATTTCATTGTTTAACAAGAAAATAGGCGATACAATTCCCATCAAATATCATGTGATATTTTGGTTGGGCTACTTCCTTTTTAATGTTGTGAGATGGGGAAGTTACTTTGATGATTACTGGTATTCATTGAAATCTAATTTAGTGGAATTTCCAATTCATATTATAATAGTATATATAAATGTCTATTATTTGATTCCTAAATTTATACTTCGGAAAAAATATTGGACTTATGTTTTATCGTTAGTCCTTATGTTAGCTTTGGTATATCTTGTTAGAACGGGCCTTAATTACCTTTTGGTTACAGAAGACATTTGGCCTGAGGCCGAAGATCCAGCAAATTTTTTGGAATTAAATCATATAATAGCCGTGGTACTAGGTGAATTATATGTAATTGGATTTGCTTCTGCTATTAAGCTCGTTATAGATTGGTCTATAGAAAAACGAAGAAGTGAAGATTTGGCAAAACTTCAAATGAGCACGGAGCTTAAGTATTTACGTACTCAAATACAGCCTCATTTCTTTTTTAATACTTTAAATAATTTATATGCTCTAACTCTAAACAAATCAGATAATGCGCCACGATTGGTTATTAAGTTATCCGATATGATGCAATATATTTTGTATGAAGTAAAAAGCTCTAAAGCAAGCTTATTGAAGGAAATAAACCATATAAATAATTTTATTGATATTGAACGCCTTCGGTTTGAAGATAGAGTGGATGCTGAAATTGATATTACCGGAGATATTGAAGACGTTTATGTACCTCCTTTGTTATTGCTTTCTTTTGTTGAAAATTGTTTTAAACATGGTATGAAAGAAAACGACAAATTAAAGATTAATATGAGTTTTGATGTTTTGAACAATGGCTATTTAGAATTTACTTTAGTCAATAATTTTAAGCCAAAAGCCTCGCAAGAAGATAGCCTAGGTATTGGTAACGAAAATGCTAAACGACGATTGAAATTACTGTTTTCAAACGATTTTATTTTAGACTCTAAAATTGAAGGAGATACCTATAACCTGTTCTTAAAAATTCCTGTCAAATGAAAATTAAGTGCATTATTATCGATGATGAGCCCCTAGCGATTTCTGTGATTGAAAATCATTTAAAGAATTTTGACCATATTGAAATTGTTGAAACATTTAATAATCCGTTAAAGGCGTATCGTGTTTTAGAGCAAGAAAAAATAGACCTTATTTTTCTAGATATAAATATGCCCCAAATGACGGGTTTTTCATTTATAGAAAACCTGAGTTACAAACCTTTAATTGTTATTACAACGGCCTATCGAGAATATGCCGTTAAAAGTTTCGAGCTTAATATTTTAGATTATTTGGTAAAACCAATTCCTTTCAATCGGTTTTTAAAAACCATAAATAAGGTATATCAACAGGTTTATGTTAGTAGCATCAAAACAGATGCTAGTTTACAGCAGGAACCACATATCTTTTTAAAAGTCAATAAAAAGCTTATCAAAATAAACCTAAACGATATCCTTTATATAGAAAGCCTTAAAGATTATATTAAGGTCATTACTACTTTAGGAGATTATGTGGTCCATAAATCGCTTACTGCTATAACCGAAGAATTACCACAATCAAATTTTATACGTATTCATCGGTCTTATACCATTTCAATCAATAAAGTTATTGCCCTAGAAGGTAATACCGTTGAAATTTCAAATAGAAAAATCCCGATAGGGCGCAATTATGTAAAACAAACCAAAGAGCGCATATTTAATATTAAAGACGATAAAGAAAATAAAAACTAACCATAAAAATAACATAAATAATTATGTCTAATACTCAAGAAATACCTTCAAAAAACAAAACCTTCATACCTATACTTATTATAGCTGGATTATTTTTTATTTTCGGATTTGTTACATGGATAAACGGTGCATTAATTCCATTTATGAAAACCATAAATGAATTGACCGATGCACAGTCCTATTTAGTAGCATCTGCATCGTATATTTCGTTTGTTGTTATGGCTTTACCAGCTTCTTATATTATAAACAAAATTGGTTATAGAAAGGGAATGTCGTTAGGATTAATAATAATGGCAATAGGAGCATTGGTTTTTATCCCTGCTGCTGAAGCTAGAACCTATTGGATGTTTTTAACAGCTATTTTTATACAAGGTACTGGTATGACTTTATTACAGACAGCCTCAAATCCTTACATAACTATTTTAGGGCCTATTGAAAGTGCAGCAAAGCGAATTGCTATTATGGGAATAGCAAATAAGGTAGCAGGAGGATTAGGTTCTGTAATATTTGGTGCCATTTTGTTATCAGGAATAGATGGGATTAAAGAAAAACTAATCCTTGTAGATGATGCTGAAAAAGCCAGCTTATTAGATGCTATGGCAGATAGTGTTGTAACTCCATATATAGTTATGGCAATTGTGTTGTTTTTATTAGGTATTTTAATTAGAAAAGCACCTCTGCCACATGTAGAGGCAGAACCAATTAAGGAAGAAAAATCTGGAGAAAAAACAAAATCAAGTATTTTTCAGTTTCCACATTTATGGCTGGGCGTTTTAGCACTGTTTGTTTATGTAGGCGTTGAGGTTATTGCTGGGGATACTATTATTTCATATGGAATTTCACTTGATATTCCTGTCGAGCAAGCTAAGTTTTTCACCTTATTTACATTAATGGCCATGGTGGCTACTTATGCTTTAGGCGTGTTTTTAATCCCTAAATATATAAGTCAAGCCTTAGCTTTAAAAGCAAGTGCTGTTTTAGGGATTTTATTGTCATTCTGTATAGTATTTACAAATGGTTTTACATCGGTACTATTCGTTGCTGCTTTAGGTATTGCAAACGCTCTGGTTTGGCCAGCCATTTGGCCACTGGCACTAACAGGTTTGGGTAAATTTACAAAAACAGCTTCGGCATTATTGATTATGGCTATTTCTGGTGGCGCTATTCTTCCGCCTTTATACGGCGCTTTAGTGGATAATAAAAAGGAAGGATTGTTGGCAAGTGGTGTAAACGAAGTGAATGCCATGGCAGAGGCGGCCTCTTTTGGGTATTGGATTTTATTGCCTTGCTATATTATCATTCTTTACTATGCGTTTTGGGGACATAAAGTTGGATTGAAAAAAGCGTAGTTAAAATAGACCTGTCAGGTTTTGAAAACCTGACAGGTCTCAGAAAATGAACTCCATTTATGAATACAACAAAACGTATCGAATCTGTTGATATTTTAAGAGGGTTTACTATTATGGCTATGATTTTGGTAAATACTCCAGGCGATTGGAGCCATGTATATGAACCTCTATTACATGCTGAATGGCATGGATTAACACCAACCGATTTAATATTTCCTTTTTTTTTATTCATTGTTGGAATCTCCATTTATTTCGCTTACAAGAATAAACCGAATAGTAAATCAACATATAAAAAGATAGCTATTAGGAGCTTAAAGCTTATAGGCTTAGGGTTGTTTCTAAATGTATTTTTACCTTATTTTCCTTTTATCCAAGATTTTGAAACCATGAGATTTCCGGGTGTTCTTCAACGCATAGGGATTGTGTTTTTTATTTCATCTGTATTATATCTTAATTGTAATTGGAAAAGTTTACTCGGTATTTCAATTTTTATTTTACTTGGATATTGGCTGTTTCTTGGGTACATGCCTTTCCCAAATCCAAACGATATAGCACCAACCTTTGATAGAGCTCCAAATAATTGGGCTAATTATATAGATTTAAATATTTTAGGAAAGCATATGTGGCAACCCGATTATGATCCAGAAGGTGTTATCAGTACAATTCCTGCAATTGCAACCTGTGTTTCAGGTGTTTTAATAGGTAAATTGTTAGATGGACTTGCTCAAATTAAACTATTGTTTTTTATAGCTTTTGGATTGTTAGCTTTAGGATATATTTTTAACATCTACTTTCCAATAAACAAAGCTATTTGGAGTAGTAGTTTTGTTTTGGTAACAAATGGTTGGGGTACTTTGATTCTTGCTATTATCTATTATCTAAAAGACATGAGGCAGTATAAATTCGGAACTGTTTTTAAATATGTTGGGATGAACGCTATTACTATTTATTTTTTGTCAAGCTTCATCTCTAAATCTATGTATTTAACTCAAGTTGGAGCAGATAGTAATATCCATTCACGGGTTTATAATACCGTATTTATACAAGATTTTGTAAGTCTTAAGTTTTCTTCATTATTATATGGACTTACCGTGACAATGTTCTATATAACACTGGCTTATTTAATGTATAAGAGAAAGATATTTATAAAAGTATAGAAAATGAGTTGCTTCTTTTTTAATCAAATTTAATAAACTGAAGTGAATCGTTATTTTTTCCAGCTATAATGTAATTTTTACCATCAACAGAGATAGGCTTTAAATCTTTTACATCACCACGTGTAAAAAACCCGCTTTCTGAAGATTCAATAGCTTTAAAATTTCCAATATTATTTCCCTTTAAAAACAACCCATACCCTGCATCGTTTCTTGGAGTCTCTACTTCAGAAGAAAATAAATTTCCTGCTATTAAAGCATCGAGGATCCCATCGTTATCGTAATCATCTACTAATATTGTATTGATACTAGAAATTTGTGCTTCTACGGGTAATTCATGACTAATAAATTTTCCGTCTTTATTTTCTAAATAAACACTAGCAAAAGATTTTACTTGATAGTGAATAGCAGATTCTAGAGCCTCCTTTTCGTAAACATCAACAAGTGTGGCATTAGAAAATGTCTCATAGTTTTTGAATTTTTCTTTAATCTCTGGAATTTGCTGCGATGAACATTCACGGCCTCGAACTGGATATTGCTTGCCTTCATTGTAATAACTTAATACAATATCTTTTTTGTTGTCGTTATCAAAATCATTTACATAAATATCAAAAGTTTCATCTTCTGTTGCTTTGTATTTATAATTTAAACCGTTATTTCCAACTATATAGTCCATATCACCATCGCCATCAAAATCACCCTGATTAATACTCCACCACCAACCTGTAGTGTCTTTATTAAGTCCCAGGTCTTCTGAAACTTCAATGAAAATTCCATTTGTATTTTTAAAAACTCGAATGGGCATCCATTCACCTACAATGATGATATCTTCTGCATTATCATTATTAAAATCGGTTACAATTGCTGCCGTAGCCATTCCTAAATTTTTAAACGCTTCCGCGGAAGCAATAGTAGCATCTTCAAATTTCACAACACCGTTTTCAGTTTTGTTTTCTAATAAATACGTATTAGCAGGAGCAGGATAATTTCCAGGAACTTGCCTGCCTAAAACCAGTAAATCTTGTTTTCCATCTTTGTTAAAATCAAGATTATAGACCTTTGAACCACTTGTAATCATTTCAGGAAGTGTGCTTGATTTTGTGAAGTTTCCTGAACCATCATTCACATAAAGTCTGTCTTGAAGCATTTTAGATTTAGGTGAAAACTCATAACCACCACTAACTACATACAAATCGTTGTCGCCATCATTATCAGCATCAAAAATTAATGCTCCAACGTCTTCACTAAGTTTATCATCTTCTAGGAAGATGCTTTCTTGCTTTTCAAATCCATTTTCAGTCTGAAAAAACAAACTTCCTATCCTGTTAAACGCACCTCCAACAAAGTAATCATCCAGTCCATCGTTGTTTAAATCGCCTACCGTAAGTGCTGGACCAAAGGTTGACATTTTATGAGGCAGTAATACTTGGTATTTAAAATCATCAAAAGTGTTTTCGTCGTGTTTGTGCTGAGGAAAAACATCTATTATATTCGAATCAAATAATGATTTTTTTTGATTAATAATTTCATTTTCTTGACTAGCATCGGTATGTTTTAAAGTGATTTTTTGGTTAACAAAAATATTAGATTTAGTCTCTATTTTACCATCTGTCCAAACGACTTTTAATTCATCAATTTTTTCAGATTGACCTAAACCGAAGTGCAATTCTGGAGCTACAGAAGATTGGAAACCACGTGTTAGAGTCAACTCCTGCATTTGTATTTCTCCATTTGCAGTGATAAAAACACGATTTCCTAAACCTAATTTATTATTAGAAACACCTTCAAAATTTATAGTGATATAATTATTAGTTTCTGAACTGTTGTTTTGAAAAACTGAAGCTTTATCGTCAATATTATTTGTGATGATTTCTAAATCACCATCATTATCTAAATCGGCGTAAGCTACACCATTTGAAAAACCTTTAAACTCGATTCCCCAATCATTATTGGCTTGTTTAAAGTTTAAATTTCCGTTGTTTTTATAAATGAAATTATCAATGCGCTCTGAAGGAATTTTTAAGCTCATCTCTAAAGTTTTGTCACTATCAATAGTAAATGCATCATCAATTTGATTGAAAAAATCGCGATTGTTAACTTCACGACGTGTCCCGTTGGAAACGAATAAGTCCTTTAACCCATCATTATCAAAATCGGCAAAAAGTGGCCCCCAGCTCCAGTCTGTGGACGACACGCCTGTAATTCTGGACACATTTGAGAAAAATGGATTTCCTTCCTCGAAAACTCCCGTATTCATCTGCAAACAATTCTGCATGTATTGGTAATGAAAACCAGCATCTACAACACCCCAAAACAAATCAGGGTTCATACCTGCCATATTTGCTTTTTTGCGCCTGTTGGTTTTGGCGTCCATATCTACTTGAAAAACATCTAAGTTTCCATCATTATTAAAGTCAGAAATATCAACACCCATACCATAAAAAGCCGTATGCGACGTTGCTTCTTTTATAACTTCTCTAAACGTACCATCTTGATTGTTCATATATAAATAATCAGGAGAAGCGAAGTCGTTTGAAATATAAAGATCTGGCCAGGAGTCATTATTCAAATCGCCAACGGTGGCACTTAAGGTTAAGCCAAAACTTTTAACACCAGATTCATCTGTAACATCTACAAAACTAGAGCCATCATTTCTATATAAATGGTCAGTTTCAACGTTGCTTACAGTTTTCATTTTTTGCTCATAAACATAAACCGAAGCATTGAATTTTGTAATGGGATAGTTGGCTACATACACATCTAAATCCCCATCTTTATCATAATCAAAAAAAGTAGCTTGCACGCTATTTCCAATATCTGCTAAACCGTATTCTTGAGCTTTTTCAGAAAACGTTCCATCTTGATTGTTGATGAATAATTGATTTTCTTTAGGGCCAGATTTTCCTGCCACAGAACAATAAATATCCAAAAAACCATCAGCATTTACATCTCCCATGGTTACTCCGGTATACCATCTTTTATCTCCTGAAATACCTGCCTTTTCAGTAATATCTTCAAATTTAAGATTGCCTTTGTTTAAGTATAATTTATTAGATACTTGGTTTCCTGTGAAGAAAACATCTTTTAAGCCATCGTTATTGATATCGCCAACAGCAACACCACCGCCCATGTATAAATAAGAATAGGTAAAGTAATTTAAGCTATCGTTTTCAGTAAGTGTGTTTGAAAAATTTATCCTAGAAATTGAAGCATCAAGAGTTTCAAAAATTTGTTTTGACGAAGTTGTCCCCCCTTCTTTTTCACAATTAAAAAAAAGTATCAATACAAATAAACAAGTTACTAGTTTTAACGTTCTATTTTTCATGTTACCAATATGGATTTTATTCAAATTCTTCGTTGTAATATGTTGATGCATCTTGTAAAAATAGTTCTAGATTTTCTACTTCTGAAGCGATACGTTTGGAATCCCAATTTAAATAATTTGCACAATCATCGGAAATGATTTTCATATACTTTTTCACACTAGGGATATTAAAGTACAATCGACCCGTTCTGCGCACAAAAAAATCTGTTAAACTATTAGTCATTTCGTGATGCATACCGTACCAAAGTTCGGCTCTAATTAATCGTTCTAAAGCATCTTTATTATCGAATGTTTTTGATTTATCGATAATAATATCCGATTGTTTACCATAGGTTGTGCACAAATACCAAGCATGATAAGCATCTGAAATATCCAATTCTAGAAGTTTTATTTCTAATTCTTTTTGATAAATTTCTACGTTATGTGAATTTTCAAGTGAAGGGCTAACCAAAGGAATTTTTTCTGTTTCAGACTTTTTTAAGTCTTTTTTTTGCTTACTCTTCATGGTTTTTAAAACCGCTTCAATCACACGGTCTGCCATTCTACGATACCCTGTAAGTTTTCCTCCAGCTATAGAAATCAATCCGCTTTCAGAAATAAACAATTCATCTTTTCTTGATAATTCAGAAGGGTCTTTATCTTCTTCATGGATTAATGGTCTTAAGCCTGCCCAGTTAGATTCAATATCATTAATAGATAAATTAACGTCTGGAAATGTAGCATTTATGGCATTTAATAAATATTCAGCATCGTCTTTAGTGGCAACAACACGGTCTAAATTTCCTGAATAATTTGTATCGGTAGTACCAACATATGTGGCGCGACCTCTTGGAATGGCGAAAATCATTCTACCATCAGGCACATCAAAATAAAGCGGTTGCTTTACGGGTAGTTTTTTAAACGGAAATACTATATGAACGCCTTTGGTTAAATGTAAATATTTATTGTTCATGGAATGGTCTTTGGCACGTAATTTATCCACCCAAGGACCAGCAGCAGACACATAATTCCTTGCTTTTATTTTAACCGTATTTCCTGTATTTCCATCTATACAATTCAGACTTTTAATTTTAGAATCATCATTGTAATTAAATGATTCCATTTTGCAATAATTAATGATGGTTGCTCCAAAAGATGCTGCTTTTTTTAATATTTCGATAGTCAATCGAGCATCATCTGTTCTATATTCTGCATAAAGACCGCTGCCTAAAACGGCATCTTTATTAAGTAAAGATTCTTTCTCTAAAGTTTCTTCTTTATTCAGCATGCGGCGTCTGTCATCGCCTTTCACATCAGCTAAAAAGTCGTAAACTTTCAGTCCGATGGAGGTCATCATTTTTCCATAAGTACCGCCTTCAACTAAAGGCAATAACATTTTTTCAGGAATGACTAAATGTGGAGCTAATTTATGAACTATGGCACGCTCAGAACCTGATTCGCGTACTAAACCAATTTCAAATTGTTTGAGGTAACGTAATCCACCATGAATTAATTTTGTAGATTTATTACTGGTGCCTGAGGCAAAATCATTTTTTTCTACAAGACAAACTTTTAAACCACGAGAAGCTGCATCTAAAGCTATTCCTGCCCCTGTAACACCACCACCAATAATGGCTAAATCAAATTTTGTACTTTGTAATTTTTCGATTTGAGCCGTTCTATTTAAAACTGAAAATTCTATGGTTTTTTCCATCTCCAACATCTTACTTTCTTTTTGTTCGTTTAATAGCTTTTTTCCAGCCTTTATATTTATTTTTTCTTGTTTTCTTATCCATTTTGGGAGTAAAAACAGTATCTATTTCTCTTATTTGTGCAATGTCCTTTTTTGTCCAAATCCCTGCTTTTATACCTGCTAATAGTGCCGCTCCAAAAGCGGTAACTTCAATCATTTTAGGTCTGTCAACTTCTACATTTAACAAATCTGATTGAAATTGCATCAAGTAGTTGTTTGTGCTTGCACCTCCATCTACTTTTAAAGTTACCATTTTTTTATTGCTATCCTTTTCCATAGCGCCAATAACATCTTTGGTTTGATATGCTAAGGCTTCAACAGTTGCTTTAATAAGTTCTTCTCGTCCTGTATCTAGCGTCATGCCGTAAATACTACCTTTTGCTTTGCCGTCCCAATGTGGAGCGCCCAAACCAGCAAAAGCGGGCACTACATACACGTTTTTTAATGGTGGAATGCTATTGCAAATGGCTTCTGTATCACTAACATTTTCTATAATTTTCATGCGGTCTCTAAGCCATTGAATGGAAGCACCTCCTGCAAAAACACTGCCTTCTAAAGCATAATTTATTGGTTCAGAATCTAAGCTACAGGTAAGTGTTGTAAGCAATCCTTTTTTAGATTTCACTTGCTTTGTTCCTGTATTTAAAAGAATGAAACAACCTGTACCAAAAGTGCTTTTTGCAATACCTGCTTCAAATCCGCCTTGCCCAAATAACGCCGATTGTTGGTCGCCAGCAACACCATAAATTGGAATTTTATTCCCTTTATAATCTATAGTTCCAAAATCTGAAGATGACGTTTGAACTTTTGGTAATAAAGATTGGGGGATGTTTAATTCGTTTAATAATTTTTTATCCCAATCTAATTTTTTGATATTATAAATCATGGTACGCGATGCATTGGTATGGTCGGTAACATGTTTTTTTCCGTTTGTGAATTTATAAATTAGCCAAGAATCAATGGTGCCGAACATTAATTGACCAGCTTCTGCTTTGTCTTGCGCCCCTTTAACATAATCTAAAATCCATTTTAATTTGGTGCCAGAAAAATAAGAATCTATGACTAATCCTGTGTTCTTTTTGATATAATTTGAAAGCCCTTTGTCTTCTATATTTTTACAGATATCAGTGGTTCGTTTATCTAACCAAACAATAGCTTTATGAATGGGTTTTCCTGTTTCTCTATCCCAAACAACGGTGGTTTCTCTTTGGTTAGTAATGCCAATTGCCGCAATGTCTTTTGGATTAATTCCTGAATCTGAAACCGCTTGGTTAAAAGTCTCTAATTGGTCGTTATATATTTCTAAAGCATCATGTTCTACCCATCCAGGTTGCGGATAATATTGCTTTAATTCTTTTTGTGAAATTGAAACGATTGCACCTTTTTCATCAAAAACAATGGTTCTAGTGCTTGTAGTACCTTGATCGAAGGCTATAACATATTTTTTGTTCATGTTTTGCAGTTTTCAATTTAAAAAATTAAATAGGTGCTTAATACTAAAATAGTAATAGCTACACCAACTACTTTGGCATACTTCCAAGGTGTAATATCAATTTCGTCTGTAATTTTAGGAGTGTACACATTTTTATTAGGGAAGAGATTACCCATTATTAACATGAACCCTACATTAATTACGAATAAAATACCCATAATATGTAAGAAATGTGGATATGCTTTTGCTTTTATAATGCTCAGCTCCTTAGCATCTGTAATGCCGTTTGCAGCAGCTTCTGCTAAAGCGGCGTCCACAAAATGCGGACTAAGTACAAACTGACTTATTAAATACATCATTACGCCAACGGTTAATACAATTTTTGCGCCCAAAGCTGGCACATTTTTGGTTGCCATACCAACAGCAACAACTGCTAAAATTGGCACACTTAAACTACCTAAAGATTCTTGAATGTATGAAAATAAACCATCTGGAGCGTTTGCAATAAATGGTGCGATACTCATAGAAATCAATGCGAGTAAAAGACCAAATACCTTTCCGGCTTTTACCATTTTGAGTTCGGAAGCATTTTTATTGAAATATTGACGATATAAATCGACTCCAAATAGCGTTGAACTGCTATTTAATAAACTATTAAAAGAACTTAAAATTGCTCCAAATAACACAGCGGCAAAAAATCCTAAGAATGCCCCTGGCAATACTTTTCTAACCAAAGCAGGGTATGCTTGGTCTGCATTTTTCAAATCATTCCCAAAAACATGCCACGCAATAACACCTGGTAGTACTACAATTATAGGGATTAAGAATTTTACAAATCCTGCCAATATCATTCCTTTTTGCCCATCGGCTAAACTTTTAGCACCAAATACACGTTGTAAAATAGACTGATTTGTGCCCCAATAATACATTTGGGCAATCATCATTCCTGTGAAAATCGTGCTGAACGGTATAAAAGAGTCTATCTCGCCTTTAGCATTAAATTTTTCGGGGTTTTCTGTCCATAATTCACTTAAACCATCTGAAACACTACCGTCTCCAATAAGCATCAAGCCAAAAACCGGAATTAAAAGCCCCCCAATTAATAGTCCAATGGCGTTTACCAAATCTGAAACAGCTACAGCTTTGAGTCCACCAAAAATGGCATAAATAGAACCAATAATACCTATAGACCAAACGCATATCCAAATAACTACAGATTGTGATATTCCTAAGGTTTCAGATAAATCGAACATGGTGCTAAATGCTAAAGAACCTGAATATAAAATGGTTGGTAGCAATACGATACCAAATGCCACTAAAAAGAGAATGGATAATATAGATTTTGTTTGTGCATCAAAACGTTCCTGAACAAACTCTGGTATGGTAGTAATTCCCGAACGCATATATTTTGGCAACAAATAAATGGCTGTAACTATCATAGAAATAGCAGCTAATGTTTCCCAAGCCATTACCAAAACGCCTTGTGCAAACGACTGTCCGTTAAGTCCAACAATTTGTTCTGCAGAAAGGTTAGTTAAAAGCAAAGAGCCTGCAATGGTTATTGCGCCAAGACTTCTGCCTCCAAGGTAATAACCATCGGCTGAATTTTCATCAGTCTTGCGGGTTGCATACCACGCAATAAAGGCTACCAATAAGGTGAATCCAAGAAATGAAACAATTGATAGCGTATCCATAAGTTGTTATTTGTTTAAAGTTAGTTGAACTAAACCGCATACTGGGACATTAATTTCAATAATACCTTTGTTTAATTTTATATTTATTTCCTTTACTAAATCTCCTTTGCATTTGAATATACGGCAATTATAGCTTCCAAAATCCGCATCAGTTTTAATTATAACACTGTTTGATAATTTTGCATTTAGAATATCAATACTATCAAATGATTTATCAAGTTGAGCAACATGGTCATCATGTAAACCAATAAGCAGTTTTTCATCATTGCTCACTTTTTGAATAGGATAATTGGCTAAGGGTCTATAAGGTGTAAAATGTCCTTGAGTGATTAATTTTTTGTTTGAATTCCAATATTCTGTGTAAAACTTCACCATTTCTAAATGGTCTTTAGGAATGTCTTTAAGAACCACTGAAATTTGAGGCACACCAAAAAGCGTGTTTACCATTTGTAAAGCAGCTACTTCTAAATCTTCATCATTATGCCAAGTAATCATATCAGAATGAACAGCGGTATTTCCAGCTAACATTCTAATATCTGCAATTCGAACACGGTTCATAGTAGCATCTCCAGGACAATCAAATGCTCTGAACATATTACCATATTTTCTCATGGCAGGACCAACATATTTTTGTCTGAATTCTATAAAAACTTCAGGGTTAATATTTTTTAGAGTTGTAATGACGTCTGTTAATAATCTATCAACGGCTGCATTAATGGAAATAAAATCCATGTCATCATTAGCTTCTGGTGTGTCACCATACAATCTGAAATCATCAATAAAATCGAGTTTAAAACCATCTAAATCCCAATCAACTATTGCATTTTTATAAATATTGATAAGGTATTGCCTAACTTCAGGATAACGTGGGTCAAAAACAGGTGCCCAACGATGGTTTTCGGTTAAAAATTTTCCTTTAAAACGCTTATATGCCTTTGATTTTTTTCCGCAGAAAGGTACTGAATACCAAAAACCAATTTTCATACCTGTAGCATGAATATCTTCAACAAATGCTTTGGTTTTATTTAAACGTTCTGGTTCCCAATCGCCTGTAAAATCATAACCTCTATTACCGTCATTGGTTTGCCAGCCGTCATCTATAATAATAGCTCTATAACCTAAGCTGTAAGCTGTTTTACATTCTTCAATTAAAACATTTTCTTCTAAAGTTTGATGAAAATTGTACCAAGTAGAATATAATGGTGCTAGTGCAATATCTGGAACAGAAGTTGGTTTTAAATTATCAAAAGTCTCCCACCATTTTGATACTTCTTTTAATGCTTCAGAAAAGTGTTTTTCGCCTTCATCGATTCTTAACTGAATGTTGTAATTGTCTATTTTAGAGTGTTGTTCTAAAAACAAAGTAACATGGCAGTAGAAAAAATCATCTTCTTCTCTAATTTCGGCATTAAGTTCTAACTTATTAATGGCATTAGAACAGGCAAACGTATGACGATTACTATCATCATGACCAAACAAACTAATAACTGGCGCATCAATTGAGACTCTAGATTCCATGTGATCTAGTTCCCAATCTGCTTGAATACGTTTAGCAAAATCTGTTGTTGGTTTCCAAACACCTTTTACATTATGTGCAGGAATCTTCCATTTAAGCGTTAATGGTTCAGGTTTTTTTGGTGTATCAGAAGTGATTTGAATGTTAAATATGGATACATTCGAATTTTCAGAAACAGTAATTATTTCAGTTTTAAAATTATTACACCCACTTTTTATAGTGATGTCTTTTTTGGATATAGTATCGACAGTTTGTGTCATGTTACTAATAGAAATTGATAATTAATGTCATGTTTTTTGAAATATACTTTGCACAATTGATTTGAGTAAAAGCCGAGTCAAACTAAAAACTCGGCCTTTATTCAATCAAACTAAACTAAATCAAATATTTTATTCATAACCAGGATTTTGGTCAAGGGTTGGATTTGCATCTCTTTCAGAGTTTGGAATCCATATTAATTCATGTTTTCCGTTTTCAAAAGATCCACCACTTAAAGATTTTGGATGAGCACCATGTAAAGACGTTGCTCCCATATAATCATCAGCAAGTCCCCAACGTACCAAATCAAAGAAACGGTGTCCTTCACCTGCTAATTCCATAGCGCGCTCTTCGATAATTGCTTGACGCATATCGGCTTGGCTTATTGTTGGATTTGTATCTGCAATTAATGATAATCCTGCTCTATCTCTAACCTCATCGAAATGAGGTATAGCCTCAGCAGTACTACCATCTTCATTTAAGGCTTCTGCTAACATTAGCAACACATCAGCATAACGAATTATTCTCCAGTTGTTACCTACGTTAGTTCCTAGAAAGTCAACTGCATCTCTTTCTCCTAAATCCATTCCAGAATATTTTCTTGAAAAAATAGGCTCAACTCCAGCATCATTAGCCGCAATAATATCATCAACCATATCTGTTGCAAATGCAACACCTCCATATCCAGTAGCACCAGGATAATCATAAACTAATGTTTCATTTCTACGTGCCGTATCTCCGTTAGCTTCAAATAAATCTTTTAACCAAGGGTTTACAACATGACTTCTATCAGGTGATTTAGAAGGTGGTGCATAATCAATATGGAAATTCCCCATACTTCCAGTACCAGGGATATCAGACCCCCATACAAATGTATCTTGCCCTAAAAATTGCAATTCGAATACCGATTCACTATTATTTTCGTTGGTCGTTGTAAAGTTATCTCCAAATTGAGCAGCTGGCAATAAACTATATTTACCCACTAAACTGTTTAAGGCTGTAGCTGCAAGCCCATATTCTTTCATGAATAAATAACTTTTTCCTTTTAGAGCTGTTGCAGCACCAGATGTAGGTCTTCCTAAATTGTCTCCTGTCCAGTTTTCAGGTAACATGCTTTCGGCCATTTCTAAATCTGAGATGATTTGCTTCCAAACGGCATCAGTGTTTACTTGCTTTACCAACAGATTATCTAAATCTGGTAAGTCTGTAATTAACGGTACATTACCATATAAGTTTGCTAAGTACCAATAATCAAAAGCTCTTAAAAAATAAGCTTGACCAACTAAATTTTCTCTAGTTGTTGTATCTGAAATACCTTCTTCAGTAACATTAATAATGATGTTGTTACATCTAGCAATCGATTTGTAAAGCTCTTGCCAAGGCTCTGTTGCCCAACGATCTCCCGGGTTTCCTTGAAAGGTTGACATTGCCGTATTAGAACCAAATGGAAATACGTTGAATTCATCTGAACGTAACATGGCGCCTGTATGCACAATTCTACCCCAGAAAAAAGTTCCTGTTATTGGGTGAAAGGCACCATTTATTGCAGATTCTACTTGCTCGACAGAAGTACCAAAGTTTGCTGTTGAAGTAGCATTGTTGTTATTCTGATCTAAAATATCATCAGAACAAGCAACACCAATTGTCATTAATAACGTTGTCGCTATTATGCCTAAAGAGGACTTTATTTTTATTAAATTTTTCATATTCTATATTTTTAAAACTTAGCTTGTAAACCTAACATGAATGTTCTTGCATTTGGATATGCTCTTTGGTCTAACCCTCTACCCAGTAAAGGGTTTACATCTGATCTTACGCCTGGTACACCAGAGTTAATATTGGCTCTACCGCTATTTGTTGATGCCACATCTGGATCGTAACCTGTATATTCAGTAATTACAAAAACGTTTTGAACGTTTAATGATAACCTTACGCTTTTAATCCAATCTACACCAAGGGCATCTTCACCAAAATTGTAACCAATTTCCATGTTTTTAAGTCTGAAGTAAGATCCGTTTTCTACAAAGAATGAAGATGGTTCTTTATTTCCTGCAGAGTCATCAACAGAAGCTCTAGGAATGCTAGTATCTGTATTACTAGGTGTCCAAGAATTTAAAACATCTGTTAGTTTACCACCATCTTGCCATAAGATATTGTAATATCTACTTAAGTTATAAATTTCATTACCAGAAACCCCATTGAAATTTAAAGCAATATCGAATTTTTTGTATTTCCCGTTGAAATTAAGACCATAAGTAAAGTCTGGAGTTGGATTACCAATAATAGTTTGATCGTCAGATGTTATACCAGCAACACCATCTGTATCTACTCTAATAAAATCTCCTGTTGCAGGGTCAACTTTATCTTCAACAATGTAACCGTAAAATGCGCCTACAGGACCGTTAGCTTCAGTTCTATTAACTACACGTAAATCTTCATCAATTCCAGGACCTAATATAGTTGCAGGAATATCTTTTGCTTCATTTTTAAGGTTGAACGAAAAGTTTGTACCTACGCTATAAGTGAAGTCGCCTTCAGATTTTCTGTACGTTACATCAAATTCAAAACCATTGTTTACCAATGTACCCGCATTTCTAGTTACAGGTAAACTTACCCCTGCCGTTGAAGGAATACTAATTGGAACTAGAGCATCTTCAACATCTTTTGAATAATAATCTGCTGAAAGTGTAAGCGCACTATTTAGTAAAGACATATCAACACCAATATCGAATGTTTTTGTGGTTTCCCAAACTAGATTCTCATCAGCTAAAGTTGTTTGTGCTAAACCATTAGCAGTTCCGCCACCAAAACTTGTGTTAGATTGGTTGGCTAGAAACACTGCTTGTGTTGGATAAAACACATCAGGATAAGATCCTAATTCACCATAAGACACTCTTAATTTGAAGAAATTGATAGTTTCAGATTTCCAGAAATCTTCGTTTGAAATATTCCATCCTGCAGAAACCGCTGGGAAGTAACCTACTTGATTCGCTTTTGCAAATCTAGAAGAGGCATCACGTCTTAACGTTCCAGAAAATAAATATTTATCATTATAATTATAGTTTAATCTTCCAAAATAAGATATCAAACCTGCTTCACTATCTTGACCTAATAATATATTTTGATCGTTTGAAGGTAAAGCACCAACGACTCTAATGCTGTTTGCCGGCGTACCTTGACCGTAAATACCGCTACTATTTTGATTTTCAATAAAGCGCGTATAACCAACTACTGCTGATACCTTATGAACATCATCAAACGTTTTATTATAAGATAACGTTGGTTCAAATAATAGATTAACGTCTTCTTGATTAAATTCAGTAAGATCATTTAAATCATTCACGTTTCTTACAGCATCAACAGTGCTCATAAAGTATGTTGGTGTGAATTGAAAGCGTTTTTGAGTTGTATAATCAACACCTAAATTAATAGCAGCTGTTAATTCTTCAGTAATTTCATAATCTAATTTTAAACTTGCAAAAAGTGTGCGTGTAGTTTCTAAATTGTCTTCTAAAGACGCCAATGCAAATTGGTTAACACCTCCAGGACCGTGTATATCAGCTGAAGGCGCTTCAAAGCCACCATCGTTAGCAGCATTTCTTAAAGCCACTGTTGGAGCAGTAGTACCATCAAAGCCATACCAGTTGTTCTCTTGTAATTTCCCTTCTGCCAAACCTAAAGATTGAGTTAATTTGAATTTACCAAATTCATGGCTGCTATTAAACCTTGCATTTAATCTTTTAAATCCAGAACCTACTAATATACCATCTTGATTAAAATAGTTTATTGAAGAAAAGAAAGATGATTTTTCACCACCACCAGATATAGATAATCCGTAATCTTCAATAATTCCGCTTTGTAAATTTTCATCTTGCCAATCGGTATTCACGCCATTAAACGAAACATTTGAAGAACTTCCATCGTTTGCAAAACGTTGATTTAAATAATCGGTGTATTGTTGCCCGTTTATAAAATCCAGTTTTTTACTTGGTGTATCAAAACCTATTCTAGAGTTGAAAGTAACTTCTAAATCTCTATTTTTTCTACCGTGATTTGTTTTAATTAAAACCACACCATTAGCAGCTCTAGAACCATAAATTGCAGCAGCAGCAGCATCTTTAAGTACAGAGATGTTTTCAATATCTTGTGGATTAACATAACTCATATCATCAACAAACAAACCATCAACAATATATAATGGATCTGCGTTACTTAAAGAGTTTACCCCTCTAATAAAAACGTTTCCTTTAGCTCCAGGTTTACCTCCTGGGTTTTCTACCTGAATACCAGTTAGTTTTCCTTGTAGTGCCGAGGTAGGGTTACCAGCTACAGTTGTTGCAATAGCGTCGCCTTTTATAGTACCAACAGAACCCGTAAGTTCTCTTTTGTTAGAGGTACCATAACCTACAATAACTACTTCGTCTAAAGAAGCAGCATCTTCAACTAATACCACATTTATAGTGGTTTGATTTCCAATAGTAACTTCCTGCGTTTTATAGCCTACATAGCTAAAAACAATAATGTCAGTTGAACTAACATCGTTCAAGGAATAGTTTCCGTCAAAATCTGTTGTTGAACCATTGCTGGTGTTTTTAACAATGATGTTTACCCCAGGAAGCGGAAATTCACCATCTGTAACTGTTCCTGATACAGTTGATGTTTGAGCAATAGCATTAATCCCAGATAGGGAAAAGACTAAGCAAAACAATAGTCTTAGTACGTTTTTTTTCATAAGTTAATAATTAAGTTAGTTTTATTTGTGATACAGTATGCTACTTTTAATATTAAGTATGCTACTCTATGCTACTTTGCAAATATATACTTTTTTTTCACAAAAACAATAAATATGCAAAAATACGTGTGGACTTTTATGAATTATTTTTAAAATAGCCTATTTTACTGCTATAATGACTTTCTTTGAATAAGCTGTGAGGGAATTATTTTTCGGACAGGTTCTTTTAATTTTATGTAATTAGCAGATTCTTTAGCCATTTTTTTAAAGTCGATAGAAATAGTTGTAATGCCTCCAAATATGATTTCTTTAATGGCATTATCGTTATGGGCCAATAAACCTATATCTTTTCCTATGATATAATTTTTAGGTTTACTATCTTTCAGAACTTCCCATAAATCACTATCATTAATAAAAAAGTATAGCCTGTCTTTTTTTATACTGCCCGTTTTATATTGGGCTTCTACTTTTGCGTTGATATTGAATTCTTTAATAAATTTATTAAAGGCATTTAATATACCAATTGGATAATCAGAATCGTTTTTAAAGAATAAAACGAATTGCTTGTATTTATTTATTTCTGGAAGCAATTTTTTTAATTGCTCGTAAGTTGAGCTTTCAAATTCTTGGGTTATATATGAGTAATCTTTTGGTAGAGGAATATGCCTATCGACAACCAACAATTTTTCAGAAGGGATTTTTTTTAATAATACACTAACTTCGGGAGTTTGTATTGGAGCTATAACATACATACCATATCTGCCAGAGATTCTAGTAAGAATATCTTTAAATATATCTAAATTATTGTGATGAAAAAATACGTTAATAATGTACTTTTTACCTAGTTCTTCTCTAAACGTATTATAGAAATCTTCTTGGAAAGTATGAAAAGCATAAAGCACAAGAGCAACTCTTAGCTTTGTTTTGGTATTAACATCTGCAATATAATAGCCCTTAAAGTTTTTAGATTCTACTAAACCTCTGCCTTTTAAATCTTCATAGGCTTTAACAATAGTTTTACGAGCAAACCCAACTTCAGCTACCATTTTATTTATTGAAGGTAAACGATCTCCTTTTTTTAATTCTTTAGATTCAATTTTGCTAATTATTGCATTCACTAACTGTTCGTGTTTAGTTAGCGGCTTAATTTGTTTTAAATCATTTATTTTTTCAAATAAAAATTTCATAATTTAATATTTCTGGGGCTTTATAATTAACTCGTATATTTTTGTCTTGAATCAAAAGTAAATAAAAGATTGAAGAATCGATAGTTTTTCAAGATTTTAAGCTAAAAACAGATCTAACTCCTGTGTTTAGCTAAATCTGTATGTATATTATATAAGGGTTTATAATCTGCTAATGGTCCATCCTATTAATTATACAAAAAAAAGCCTCACATTGCTGTAAGGCTTTACAATTTCTAAAAGTGGTCCCACATGGACTCGAACCATGGACCACCTGATTATGAGTCAGGTGCTCTAACCAACTGAGCTATAGGACCGAAATTGGAGTGCAATATTACTACTTATTTTAATTGTTAGCAAGAAAATTATTCCTTTATACCAAATGAATTTTGAAATGATTGATAGTAAATTCGAATTGTATTTTCTTTAGATAAAATAGAAAATATAAGCATAGCCTTAGTTATGCTTTTATTTTATATTGAAATATCAGGGAAATAGAAACGAATTTAATCGATTATTTTAATGTTTATTTGGTATGTCTTGGCATAACTCAATTAAAACGCCATTTGAAGATTTTGGATGTAAAAAAGCCACTAACTTATTGTCTGCACCACATTTTGGTGTTTCATTTAAAACTTTAAAACCCTCTTTTTTAAGACGCTTTATTTCTGCTTCAATATCATCTACATCAAAAGCTATATGATGAATGCCTTCGCCTTTTTTTTCTAAAAACTTAGCAATCGGGCTATCCTCTTTTGTGGCTTCTAATAATTCTATTTTATTACCGCCTACTTTAAAAAAAGAGGTGTTAACACCTTCGCTTTTAACTTCTTCTGTTTTATAATGGGGTTCTCCAAAAAGCTTAGAAAACAACTCATTAGAGTCCTTAAGGTTTTTTACCGCAATACCAATATGTTCAATTTTATTCATTGGAAATTATATTTTTTCATTTCCTCGAATCCCGATAGCTATCGGGAGGAAATCTTTTCAAATTAACTCAATTTCCATATCAAAATACGAAAATAGCACGCTAAAAGTAACATAATCTTTAAATATCCGTTATTTTTGCATCCTAAACCTTTAATAGGTATTTACAAATGAGTGATATAGAGGAAAGTCAAAGACAAAAAAAAATAGGAACTGTTTTACAACAAGATTTAGTTGAAGTCCTTCAAGGTGCTGCCACACAAGGCGGTATGCGTGGTGTTTTAATATCGGTTTCTAAAGTAAAAGTAACTGTAGATTTAGGTGTTGCTAAGGTCTATTTGAGTATTTTCCCTAATGATAAAGCTAAAGAACTTCTTGAGGGTATAAAATCCAACACGCCATTAATTCGTCATGAATTGGCACAACGTACCAAACACCAATTAAGACGTATGCCTAATTTAGAGTTTTTTATAGACGATTCTTTAGAGTATATAGACCAAATTGAAAAATCTCTAAAAGGAAAAGAAAACCCTATTAAAGACCCTACCATTTTAGATAAAAGAAAAAAATCTTAGATTGAGCTTCCCTCTCTATATAGCAAAACGTTATTTACGCTCTAAAAGCACTAATAATGCTATTAATTTTATAACATATATTGCTATTATTGGTGTTATTTTGGGAGCAGCATCGTTGTTCATCGTGCTTTCTGGTTTTGCGGGTTTAAAAGATTTTACACTTCTGTTTTCAAGCGAAATAGACCCCGATTTAAAGGCTGAAACCGCTACAGGAAAATCATTTTTTCTAACAGAAAATGATATTAACAAGCTCAATGATTTAGATGATATTGCCACCTATTCAAAGGTTATAGAAGAACGTATTATCATTTCTTCTGAAGACAAAAATACTTTGGCAACCATAAAAGGTGTCGACGAACATTTTCAAAGCGTGGTTAATATAGATTCCGTTATAGATTATGGCAGTTGGCTTGACCAAAAATCAAATCAGATAGTAGCAGGTTGGGGCATTTCAAATAACCTGTCATTTGGCGTTTTAGATTACACGAAAGCTATAAAAATCTATGTCCCAAAACCCGGAAAAGGACAAATAACATCTACAAAAAATGCCTTTAATACGGTTAATGCCGTAAACGTAGGTGTATTTTTTATTAACGAAAAACTAAACGATACGTATGTTTTTGCGCCTATAGATTTAGCAAAAAACCTTTTAAATTATAAAGACAACCAAGTATCGTCCATAGAGTTTAGGCTTAAAAAAGATGTTGATGAAGATTTAGCAAAAGCAAATATACAAGCCATTTTAGGCGATAAAGTCATTCTAAAAAACAGAGAGCAATTAAATGATGCGCTTTACAAAATGCTAAACACCGAAAATTTAGCCGTTTACTTAATTTTCACACTCGTTTTAATCATTGCATTTTTTAATGTTATTGGCTCGTTAATTATGATGATACTCGATAAAAAACAAAGCTTAAGCACGCTTTTTAACATGGGAGCCACCGTAAAAGATATTCGAAAAATTTTCTTTTTTCAAGGCAGTTTAATGAGTGTTATAGGCGGACTTATTGGTTTAGGCGTAGCACTAATAATAACCATACTTCAAAAAGCGTTTAATTTGGTTATGATAACCCCATCACTCGCCTACCCAGTAGCCATAAGGCTTGAAAACTTTTTTATTGTGTTTTTAACCATTTCCGTTTTAGGGGTTATGGCTTCAAAAATAGCATCGGTCCGGATTACAAAAAAATTGGTTCAAGGGTTTTAAAATTTGGGCGATCCCGAAGAAAATTCGGGACAGGCTTTCCGCTATATCTTTCTTGTGCTGAACTTGTTTCAGTATCTCATCAAGTTTTTTCTGTATATCTTAAAATCAGTTTCTACACCAAACTTATCATTTAGCACAAAAAAGGATGCCGCTGCAATCCTTCTCGCGGGATTATCCGCTAACTTAGTTTTTCAAAAAAAAACCAAGTTTATTTGCTCTAATCATCACTCTAAAAAAAATTATAAATGTACACTAAAATATAAATGCTACTTGAAATTTCGACACAGTCGGAATCAACGGTTTTCAGAAATAATGAGCTCTAAGCATTGTTATAATGCTCTATCTAGGATTGAAACTCTAAAGCTTTTAAAAAATCGAAACTAAAAATGCATTAGCAAATGGTGCGCAGCAATTTCCTAATAAATCGTTTTGATTTTTTGTTTTTTGTATTTAGTCAAAATGTCTACTAGACATTCTTAAGACTAAATAGTGCATCAAGGCAAAATGAAAAGAGGAAAATTTTAATTAAAGGTATTTGGAGATACATACCCAATTTCACCTTAAAACAAGCTCAATAAAAACACCCCTAAGGGCTTCCCTCGGTAATTTCTAAACAAAAAATATTTGTTTCTCATTAACCTCAAGGGGACAACCCAAACCAAGAAACATCACGTATAAAAAACCTACTCCGTAAACTGATGTCCAGCAAAGTTTTCAAGAACTTCATCGAAAGCAGCAAAAACATCTTTAGAATGGTCTGAAGTTACCATTTTCATGCGGTATTCCTTAAAATGCGGAATCCCTTTAAAGTAGTTGGTATAATGGCGTCGGGTTTCAAAAACACCAAGAATTTCACCTTTCCAATCAATGGCCATTTGTAAATGCCGGCGTGCGGCTTCCACACGTTCTTCCAAAGAAATAGGAGCTAAATGCTCGCCAGTTTCAAAAAAGTGTTTTACTTGTTTAAAAAACCATGGGTTTCCAATAGATGCGCGACCAATCATGGCACCATCTAATCCGTAATCATCTCGCATTTCCATAGCACGTTCAGGGCTGGTTATATCGCCATTTCCAAAAACGGGAATATGCATTCTTGGGTTGTTTTTTACTTGTGCAATAGGTTTCCAATCGGCATCGCCTTTATACATTTGCGCTCTAGTACGCCCATGAATAGCTATGGCTTTACAGCCTACATCTTGCAGGCGCTCGGCAACCTCAACAATTCTTATAGAATCATGGTCCCAACCTAAACGGGTTTTTACGGTAATAGGAATGTTGGTGCGTTTAACCATTTCGGCAGTAAGTTTTTCCATCAAGCAAACATCTTTTAAGATGCCTGCACCTGCGCCTTTACTCACTACTTTTTTTACGGGGCAACCAAAATTAATATCGATAATATCTGGTTTAGAAGCCGAAACAATATCTATGGTTTGCAGCATACTATCTAAATTAGCTCCAAATATTTGTATGCCCACAGGGCGTTCTTTTTCATAAATATCAAGTTTCATAACGCTTTTTGCGGCGTTACGAATTAAGCCTTCGCTAGATACAAACTCGGTATAAACCACATCGGCACCTTGCTCCTTGCATAACGCACGAAACGGTGGGTCGCTAACATCTTCCATAGGCGCTAAAAGCAATGGAAAGTCAGGAAGTTCTATGTTGTCTATTTTTACCAAGTGTTTTAATTTGGTCGCAAAATTAATCTTTTTTCCTTAAAGACCTGTGAAATTAGATACTGAAACAAGTTCTGCACAAGAAACCTGACAGGTCTAATCGTAAACCTCATCTAAATCAACTATCTTTGCCAAATCTTTTTTATGAAGATTGTTGACTATGAAGAACATCAGAAATTTTTGCATTATTGCACATATAGATCACGGTAAAAGTACGCTTGCAGACCGTTTGTTAGACGCTACAGGATCCGTAACCGCTAGAGAACAACAAGCCCAATTACTGGATAGTATGGACTTGGAGCGCGAACGTGGTATTACCATCAAGTCGCACGCCATTCAAATGGACTATGAATATGAGGGCGAAAAATATATTCTAAATTTAATTGATACACCAGGCCACGTAGATTTTTCTTATGAAGTATCGCGTTCTATAGCTGCTTGCGAAGGCGCTTTATTAATTGTTGATGCCGCACAAAGCATTCAAGCGCAAACTATTTCTAATTTATATTTGGCTTTAGAAAATGATTTGGAAATTATTCCTATTCTTAATAAAGTCGATTTACCAAGTGCAAATCCAGAGGAAGTAACCGATGATATTGTAGATTTATTAGGCTGCGACCCTGAAGAAGTTATTCACGCTAGTGGGAAAACAGGTTTTGGTGTCGATAATATTTTAAAAGCTATAATAGAGCGTGTTCCTGCGCCAAAAGGGGATCCAAATGCACCTTTGCAAGCTTTAATTTTTGATTCGGTCTACAACACCTTTAGAGGGATTGAAACTTATTTTAGAGTCTTTAATGGCGAAATTAAAAAAGGTCAAAAAATTAAATTTGTTGCTACAGATAAAGAATATTACGCCGATGAAGTTGGTACCTTAAAACTAACACAAGTAGCTAAACAAAGTGTAAAAACAGGTGATGTTGGTTATTTAATCACTGGTATTAAAACCGCTAAAGAAGTAAAAGTAGGTGATACCATTACAGATTTCGACAACCCAACCACAAATATTGTTGAAGGTTTTGAAGATGTAAAACCCATGGTTTTTGCAGGTATTTACCCTGTTGATACAGAAGATTACGAAGAACTCCGTAACTCCATGGAAAAATTACAACTTAACGACGCATCATTGGTATTTGTTCCAGAAAGTTCTGCTGCCTTAGGTTTTGGTTTCCGTTGTGGATTCTTAGGGATGCTGCACATGGAAATTATTCAAGAACGTTTAGAACGTGAGTTTGATATGACGGTTATCACAACTGTTCCCAATGTATCATACCACGCCTACACCAATAAAAATCCAGACGAAGCTTTTATTGTAAACAACCCTTCCGATTTACCAGAACCTTCCACCGTAAATCGCGTTGAAGAGCCTTATATTAAAGCTACTATAATTACCAAAGCAGATTTTGTTGGTAACGTGATGTCGCTTTGTATTGAAAAACGAGGTATTATTACCAATCAAACCTATTTAACTACTGAGCGTGTTGAGTTAACTTTTGAAATGCCTTTAGCAGAAATTGTTTTCGATTTTTACGATCGTTTAAAAACAGTCTCAAAAGGTTATGCTTCATTTGATTATTCGCCAATTGGTATGAAACAATCCAAATTGGTGCGTTTAGACATATTATTAAATGCACAAACCGTTGATGCACTTTCTGCCTTAATTCACGCTGATAATGCACATCATATAGGTAAAAAGATGTGTGAAAAATTAAAAGAATTGATTCCGCGTCAGCAATTTGATATTCCAATTCAAGCTGCTATTGGCGCTAAAATTATTTCTCGCGAAACCATAAAAGCACTTCGTAAAGACGTAACGGCAAAATGTTATGGTGGCGATATTTCACGAAAGCGTAAACTTCTTGAAAAACAGAAAAAAGGTAAAAAACGTATGCGTCAAGTAGGTAATGTAGAAATACCTCAGCAAGCGTTTATGGCGGTTTTAAAGTTGAATGATTAAAAAAAGCCATCTAATAATTATTAGATGGCTTTTTTTATTATCATAATACTTTCTAGTCACAAGTACCTAAAAGCTCAATACCTGAAATAAACTGTGCAAATGTAGCACCATCTAAATCTTCTATTTCTTCTTGACCATTTGTAGTAATAGTAACTGTTCCGTCTTGGTTATTACAATATTCTTGAGTAACACTAAATATTTCACAAGTTTTACATTCGCTTGACGAAGCATCTTTACTATCATCACTACTGCAAGAACTAAGAGCCAATACTCCAGTTAAAAAAGCATTTATGGTTAATTTTTTCATAAGGTTGGTTGGTTATAAAATTAGGCTCAAATAAAGGGATTTTAGCTTCAAGAAGCTAATTTTCAGTATCTTATTATTAATATTACTAATAATTTATAGTGTTTTTAGGTCTTACTTCATGTAGGTTACTAACATGAAAAGCCAACCAAAAAAATTCTCATCTGCAATGACCATCAAATTGTTATTGATGGTTTACTTTCTATATTTAAAAACCAATCCGATTATACTGTTATAGGTTAGTTACTAATAGCGAAAATGTTTTATCTACCGTAAAACTGAACCATCAAGATGTATTACAAGTGGACTTAAATCTTCCCTTTTTAACGATTTCATTTTCTCTACGCACCAAAAAACTAATAGTACCTACTAGGTGTTACTGTTAAAATTGATTATCTGATTTAAAATAAAACACTGCTTTTGTAAGCTTTTTTTATAGATAATCTCATTTATTCGGAAAAACACCTTTTTTTCAATAAAAATAAATTAACGTCAAAATTGTTAATAATTATTTTGTATGTTTATAACTTAGTAACCGTTACAAATGGTTAAACTATTAACAAGTCCTTAATTATACTGTGTTTAACTAATACTAGATTAATTTTACTTGCAAATTCAAGCGAATAATTGTTATTAACAATTTAAAGGTTTACATATAATGCTTTGCCTGATTTTCAATAACATACATCGTAAATAATGATTACAGATTTTTAATTAGTATCTTTTTTAAATTTCTTTTTTTGACTTAATAATTAATTTTTTTTGACATTTTTATATGAAAGCACTTTTTTACACTAGAGAATTTCCGCCATATGTTTATGGTGGAGCAGGAGTTCATGTTGAATATTTAGCTGGCGAATTAGCCAAACTAATGGAAATGGACGTAAGGTGCTTTGGTGATCAAGACGATAAGTCAGGCAGCCTAACCGTAAAAGGCTATCCTTTTGACAATCCTGTTTTTGATGGTGCCGATGATAAATTAAAATCGGTTTTTAAAACACTAAGTACCTGTCTTCAAATGAATACCGAACCTATTGATGCTGATGTAGTGCACTGTCACACATGGTACGCGCATTTTGCGGGTATTATTGCAAAGTTATGTTACGGAACCCCTTTAGTTATAACCACACACTCCCTAGAGCCTTTAAGACCATGGAAAAGAGAGCAACTAGGTAGAGGTTATGATGCTTCTTCTTGGGTGGAAAAAACAGCTATAGAAATGGCTGATGCCCTAATTGCTGTTTCAGAAGAAACTAAAGAAGATGTTATAAAGCATTTTAACGTTGATGAAAACAAAATACATGTAATATATAACGGGATTAACCTTCAACAATACATAACAACTTCTGAAACATCTACACTAGATGAATATGGCATAGATAAAACCAAACCCTATGTACTTTTTGTTGGTAGAATTACAAGGCAAAAAGGTATTATTCATTTAGTAAATGCTATAAAATATATTGACTCAGACACGCAAATAGTACTTTGTGCAGGAGCTCCCGACACACCAGAGATTGGCAAAGAAATGGAAGACGCTGTTAACGAAGTAAAGAAAACTAGAGATAACGTGATTTGGATTGACAAGATGGTTACTAAAGAAGAAATCATTCAATTATATTCACATGCTCATGTGTTTTGCTGTCCATCAATTTATGAACCCTTCGGAATTATCAATATTGAAGCTATGGCATGTGATACTGCTGTTGTAGCAAGTGCTGTTGGTGGCATAAAAGAAGTGGTCGTGCACGGAGAAACGGGTCTTTTAATTCCTTTAGAACAACAAAAAGAAGCCCCTTTTGAACCTATTGACCCTGATAAATTTTCTAGAGATTTAGCCGATGGTGTTAATAAGGTCATTAACGATAAAGCCTTAAGAGAAACTATGGCGAAAAATGGCAGAAAGCGCGTAGAGGACTATTTTGATTGGATTGCCATTGCCAAACAGGTTGAAGAATTATATAAATCTTTGATTTAAAAACTATAAACTACTGAAGCACAAGTCTTCTCTTATAAAACTATATTCTATAACATACATAAACTAGCTACACATGATAAACAACAAAGTATTAGCCATAATATTAGGCGGCGGTCAAGGTTCAAGATTATATCCATTAACCGAATCAAGATCTAAACCAGCAGTTCCTATTGCTGGCAAGTATAGATTGGTAGATATTCCTATCTCAAATTGTATCAATTCAGACATTAAACGGATGTTTGTATTAACTCAATTTAATTCAGCATCGTTAAACAAACATATAAAAAACACCTATCATTTCAGTTTTTTTAGTAGTGCTTTTGTTGATGTATTAGCTGCTGAACAAACGCCACATAATAAAACTTGGTTTCAAGGCACTGCTGATGCCGTACGCCAAAGTATGCACCATTTTCTTCAGCATGAATTTGATTATTTCTTAATACTTTCTGGAGATCAACTGTATCAAATGGATTATGATAAGATGATTGCAGCCCATATTAAAGCTAAGGCTAAAATATCTATAGCAACTATACCTGTTAATGCTAAAGATGCAACAGAATTTGGGATTTTAAAATCGGATGATAAAAATGTTGTCACTTCATTTATTGAAAAACCAGACGCCAGTTTATTACCAGATTGGACCTCTGAGGTAAGTGACGATATGAAAGGTCAAGGTAGAGATTACCTAGCATCAATGGGTATATATATTTTTAACAGAGACTTGTTAACCCAGTTAATGGAAAACCCAGACACTAATGATTTTGGTAAAGAAATCATTCCTCAAGCTATAGACGAACATAAAACGTTAAGCTACCAATATGAAGGCTATTGGACAGATATAGGAAATATAGATTCATTCTTTGAAGCAAATATTGGACTAACGGCAGATATCCCTCAATTCGATTTATACGATAAGAAAAAACGTATTTATACACATGCTCGTATGCTACCCACTACTAAATTAGCGGGAACTATGTTAGAAAAAGCGGTCATTGCCGAAGGTTGTATTATTAGTGCTGCTAAAATTGAGCAATCTGTTATTGGTATTCGTTCGAGAATTGGAGACGAATCTACCGTTATAAATACCTATATGATGGGTTCTGATAGATATGAAACCTTAGAGCAAATAGAAAGTAAAAAAATAGAAACGCTTATGGGTATAGGTGAACGCTGTTTTATAAAAAATGCAATTATTGATAAAAACTGCCGCATAGGAGATGATGTTAGAATTAATGGTGGAAAACACCTAGAGGATAAAGAAACCGACACCTATTTTATAAAAGAAGGCATTGTAGTTGTCAAAAAAGGAGCGACCATTCCTAAAGGATACGTTATTTAAAAAAAAGAATCTCGCAATCCTGATAAGCCCTGAAAACTATCGGGGTGGAAGACAAACTAAAAAATTTATTTTCTTATGCCAATTTAGCTATATAATATAGCTAAATTGGCAATATATAACTAACTAATATGCAAGACCAAAAAAGAGTTGTTATTGATTATGTCTCGCCTAGTGTTAATTGTGGCGACTTTTATATTAAACGTGTAGTAAACGAGATTGTCAATGTAGGCGCGCATATAATGGCCGACGGACATGATGTTCTAGGTGCATCTGTATTATACAAACACGAAAAAAGCAAAAAATGGAATGAAATTAGAATGGGTTTGCTGTCAAATGATGAGTGGCAAGCATCTTTTTCCGTTGAAAAGCAAGGCTTTTATAGTTATAAAGTACAAGCATGGGTAGATTACGCACTAAATTGGAGATATGGTTTAATCAGAAAAATTAATGATGGCCAGCACGTTGTTTCAGAATTACTTGAAGGCGTTCAGTTTATTGAAGCCATTTTAGATAAAGTTAATGTTGAGGATAAAATTTATTTAGAACACCTACATCGTATTTTTCAAAATGAAAACGATTATGGCGAAGCTATTACCGAAGCAAGTACAGACAGGTTATACCAAATATTTTATGCTAATCCTATAAAAATCCTTGATAATTCTTCTAAAGAATATCAAGTATATGTGGATAGAAAAAAAGCACGATTCAGTACTTGGTACGAATTTTTCCCGCGTTCAGCATCAGAACACGAAGGGGTACATGGCACATTTAAAGATTGCGAACGTTTGCTTCCTAGAGTAAAAAACATGGGGTTTGATGTGGTATACTTACCTCCTATTCATCCTATTGGTGAAGTTAATAGAAAAGGTAAAAACAACACGACCGAAGCCAAAGAAGGCGATGTGGGTTCTACTTGGGGTGTTGGTTCTCAATATGGCGGACATAAAGATATTCATCCACAGTTAGGTTCGCTTGATGATTTTAAATCTTTAATTCAAAAAGCAAAAGAAAATAACCTTGAAATTGCCATGGATTATGCGTTACAAGCGGCTCCAGACCATCCTTGGGTAAAAGACCACCCAAAATGGTTTAAATGGCGACCAGACGGTACGGTACAATACGCTGAAAATCCACCTAAAAAATATCAAGACATCCTTCCTATATATTGGGAAAGTGAAGACTATAAAGCCCTTTGGCATGAATGCTTAGATATTTTAATGCATTGGATAGATTGTGGTATTAACATTTTTAGAGTAGACAACCCACACACCAAACCATTTTATTTTTGGAATTGGATTATTTCTGAAGTTAAAGCAAAACATCCTGATGTTATCTTTTTAGCAGAAGCGTTTACCGCACCTAAAGTTATGCAACAACTTGCAAAACAAGGGTATACACAATCTTACACCTATTTTACTTGGCGTGAAAGCAAGCACGAGATTATTGAATATGTTGAGGAATTAACAACTAGTGAGCTAAGTGAATATATGCAGCCTAATTTCTGGCCAAATACACCAGATATTAATCCATACCATTTACAAGGGGCTAACGAATCCAAACACATTCAAAGGTATGCCTTGGCAGCAACATTAAGTTCTAGTATTGGTATTTATGGACCTGTTTTTGAATACATGCTTTCAAATTCACTCCTTGGAAAAGAGGAATATCTAAATTCAGAAAAATTCCAAATCACCCATTATGATTGGGAAATTCAAAACAAGCTGATTAACGTTATTGCAAAAATAAATTATATAAGGCACAATAATCCAGCACTTCAACAAACCAATAATATTAAATTCTGCCACATAGGAAACGATAATTTGTTGGCTTTTTATAAATGGAATGACGACAGAACAAATCAAATATTTGTTATTATTAGTTTAGATCATCACAATTCTCAGCAAGGAACAGTACAAGTTCCATTGCACGATATAGGTGTACATCATGGCCATAATCTAGAAATGCACGATTTAATAACAGATAGTCGTTACAATTGGAATAGCGAATGGTGCTACGTGGAATTACATCCTACGATGCCATTTCATATCTTCAAGATTAATAAGTAATCTATGGTTAACCAAACTTCAATAGCATCGGTTAAACCACTTTTCAAGTCTGAAGATTCTTGGGAAGTATTGCTAGATAATGAAGCGTTTGTAAAAACCTTCTTGTCCGATGTATTAGAAGCCTATATTATTAAACAACGTTGGTACGGTGGTAAATCAAGTCAATTAAAATATATAGAACTTGCTGAATATTTTAAAATTCAACAACATGGCGAAATTTATTTTGGACTTATTTTAGAAGTAAATTTTGTTGAAGCTTTTTATCAGCATTATTTTTTACCCATTGCTTTTGTAACAGATAAAAATTTCGCTCAAAACGATAGAATTCTTCCTATTAGTATTAAAAACCAAGAAGGTTATATTATAGATGCTATTAACTTAGAGTCTTTCAGAAGACTAGTTTTTGAACGTATTGCAACCGCAGAACCAAAAGACACTACAAAAGTTCAATACCATAAAAGTCATTTATTTGAAAATAAATCCTATGAATCGTCTCGTTTTATGGGCTTAGAACAAAGTAATACCTCTTTAGTTTACAACGAAAAGTATGTATTAAAGTTTTTTAGACGGATTTTTGCCAATAAGAATCCTGACTATGAAATGAGTCGTTTTTTATCAGAGAAAAAGGAATTTAAAAACACCCCTGCCTATTTAGGGAGCATCAATTTAGTGGACTCTGAAAACAACAATATTACCATTGGTTTAATGCAGGAAATGATTCCTAATGAAGGTGATGCTTGGGATTATATGCTAAAAGAATTACATAAAGTATTTTCAAATTTAGAATATAAAAACATCAGCATTGATGCGCTTCCAAATACCGAGTTATATCAACGTTTAACTATAGAAGATATTCCTCCTCAAATTATAGATTGGGTAGGCTTAAACTTATTTAATCAAGTTAAAACATTGGCTAAACGTACTGCAGAAATGCATATTGCTTTAGGTTCAGAATTTGAAGAAACTGCTTTTACACCAGCACATTACAATGGCGATTATACGGTTTGGTTAAAAAACAAAATGTTGTATCAGTTTCAAAACAGACTAAATATTATTGAAAACAGTTTAGATAAACTAGAAGGCTTGGCTTTAACCTTAGCGAAAGAATTTCTTGATAAGAAAAACAGTATAAGAAAACGTTTTGTAGATTTTGATTGGACCAAATTAAAAGGCGAACGTATCCGCATTCATGGCGACTATCATTTAGGTCAAATTTTAGTACAAGACAACGATTTCTACATTATAGATTTTGAAGGCGAACCAGAAAGCACCATTAGAGATAGAAAAGTAAAGCAACCCCCTTTAAAAGATGTGGCTGGTTTATTTAGGTCATTTCACTATGCTATTTATGCCACGGTTTTCAACAATAGCAAAAAACATTATATAGCAACGGAAGACGACTTATTTAAAGCTTCAGAGATTTTATATAGGTACATCACCGGTTTGTTTTTAGGAACCTATGTTACCGAAACACAAAACGCAAATTTAAATTTAGGATATAACCAAGAGCGCATTTTCATACTTAAATATTGCCTGCTTGAAAAAGCAGTATATGAATTGGGTTACGAACTCAATTCTCGTCCAGAATGGGCAGTCATTCCCTTAAAAGGAATATCTAATATTATAAATCATTAATTTATGGCACAAGTAAAACCTTATAGTTTATTTACAGAATTCGATATCAACCTTTTTAAGTCTGGAAAGCATTACAGACTTTATGAAAAAATGGGCTCGCACCTAGTAACCGTAGATGGTATCGATGGTGTATATTTTGCGGTTTGGGCACCAACAGCAAAACAAGTATCTGTAGTTGGCGACTTTAATTATTGGATGGAAGGCGAGCACCAATTAAACGTTCGTTGGGATTCCAGTGGTATTTGGGAAGGCTTTATTCCGCTTGTTGAAAAAGGTGCTGCGTATAAATATAAAATACAAAGCAACAATAACGATATAAAAACCGAAAAAGCAGATCCTTATGCCAGGCGTTACGAACACAACCCTAATACGGCATCGATAGTTTGGGATGACGATTATAAGTGGAAGGATAAAGACTGGATGAAAACGCGTAAAAAGCATAATGCTATAGATGCACCTTATTCTGTTTACGAAGTACATTTGGGGTCTTGGAAAAGACACGCTGAAGAAGATCGTTTTATGTCTTACTTCGAGTTAGCAGATGACTTAGTCAAATATGTAAGTGATATGAATTTCACTCATGTAGAGTTGATGCCCATTATGGAATTTCCTTATGATCCATCTTGGGGTTATCAAGTTACGGGGTATTTTGCACCAACATCACGATTTGGTTATCCAGAAGAATTCAAATATTTAGTTGATAAATTGCACCAAGCTGGCGTTGGAATTATTTTAGACTGGGTACCTTCGCATTTTCCAGAAGATGCACACGGACTAGGGTTCTTTGATGGTTCACACTTATATGAACACCCAGATAAACGCAAAGGCTATCACCAAGATTGGAAAAGTTTGATTTTCAATTATGAACGTAATGAAGTCCGTTCATTTTTAATAAGTAATGCCGCATTTTGGATGGATCAGTACCATGCTGATGGTTTACGTGTAGATGCCGTTGCCTCTATGCTATTTTTGGATTATTCAAGAGAAGATGGCGAATGGGAACCAAATATTTATGGAGGTAGAGAAAACCTAGCGGTTATAAGCTTCTTAAAAGAATTAAATGAAGAAATTTATGCGTCTTTTCCAGATGTACAAACCATTGCTGAAGAATCTACAGCATTCCCTATGGTTTCTAAACCTACATTTGTTGGTGGTTTAGGCTTTGGAATGAAATGGATGATGGGTTGGATGCACGATACCCTAGAGTACTTTGGCAAAGATCCAATTTATAGAAAACACCACCAAAACGATATTACCTTTAGTTTAGCATATGCGTTTACCGAAAACTTTATGTTACCCCTTTCACATGATGAAGTTGTTTATGGTAAAAATTCAATTCTAGGAAGAATGCCAGGTGATGAGTGGCAGCGTTTTGCTAACCTTCGTTTATTATACGGCTATATGTTTACACACCCTGGCACAAAACTCTTGTTTATGGGAAGTGAATTTGGGCAATACAACGAATGGAATTTCCAAGAGAGTTTAGATTGGAACTTATTGGAATTTAAACCGCATAAAGACATGCTAAATTACTATAAGTCTCTTAATGCCTTATATAAAAATACACCTGCACTTTATGAAAAAGGATTTAGTGGTGAAGGCTTTGAATGGATTAGTTATGATGACCATGAAAACTGTGTGATTTCATACATAAGAAAAGGATACAAAGAAAAAGGCAATGTTGTTGTAGTTTGTAATTTAACCCCAACCGTTAGAAAAAATTACAAAATAGGTGTAACAGCTAAAGGAAAACTCATTGAAATTTTTAACAGTGATGCCAAAGAGTTTGGAGGAAGCGGTATAGAAAACAAAAAAGAAACAACTATTAAAAAAGATCCTTGGAACGGTAAAGACTATTCAGCAGAAATTACGCTGCCACCTTTAGCAGTAACCATTTTTGAATTTAAATAAATATAAGTCTTAAAACATAAATATTTACACTTCCCAACTATTGATTTTAAATTCAATTCAATAGTTGGGAAGTTTTTTTGTAATATCGCATTCAAAATATAAAGCTTATCCCATTTTAGGGAGTTTAACCCAACTTATTTCAGGAGTTTAACTCAAATTTATCATAATTAAAATTCGTTTAAAGTCTCAAAAACCTGACGATTTGTAGTTGATTGAATAATATATAATTAAAGGGCTTATTATTTGCATTTTATATAATATATTCCTCATTTTTTTAATAAAAAGAAACGAGAGGGGTGTTTTAATTTTAGTATTTTCGCCAATTATTATTGATACTTAATTTATGATATTAAATACAGAATTAGAATATAAAGGAAACCTGTTTCCATCAAAAATAGTTTCGTACGAAAAAAACCTTAACGTACTTTCTTTTACTACTGCAAATGGCGCTATTTTGCAAGTTACTGTTCGAAGAGATAGTATACTTCGCTTTAGATTTACAACTACTGGTATTTTTGAAAATGACTTTTCTTATGCCATTACTAAATACGCAAGTAGAGGATATAACCTTCTTGAAGTTTCTGAAAATGAGGATTATTATATCATAACTACTTCTAAGTTAATTTGTAACATTTCAAAATTAGATTTAAGAACTTCTATTTATGATGCTAAAGATAAATCTTTGATTTGTGAAGACGAACTTGGTTTCCATTGGGAAGAAAGTTATGAGCATGGTGGCAATGTTGTAAAAATGTCTAAAACCGCTCAACCAGGTGAAAGTTATTATGGTTTAGGAGATAAGCCAGTTGACAATAACCTAAAAGGTAAACGTTTTGAAAATTGGGTAACAGATTCTTATGCCTATGGTAGAGATACTGATCCTATTTATAAAACAATTCCTTTTTATACAGCCTTACACAACAAAAAATCTTACGGAATATTTTTTGATAATACCTTCCGTTCATTCTTTGACTTTTGCCATGAACGCAGAAACATAACAAGTTTTTGGGCACAGGGAGGCGAAATGAATTACTATTTCATCTATGGTCCTGAAATGTCGGATGTTGTTGTAAATTATACCGATTTAACTGGGAAACCACATGAAATGCCGGCTTTATGGACATTAGGTTACCACCAATGTAAATGGAGTTATTATCCAGAATCCAACGTAAAGGAAATCACTTCTAAATTTAGAGAATTACAAATTCCTTGTGATGCTATCTATTTAGATATTGATTACATGGAAGGCTTTAGGTGTTTTACATGGAGCGAAGAATACTTCCCGAACCCAAAAAGAATGGTTAAGGAATTAGCAGATGATGGTTTTAAAACCATTGTTATCATTGACCCGGGAATTAAAATAGATATGGATTATTCTGTGTTTAAAGAAGGTCTTGATAAAGATTATTTCTGTAAACGTGCAGATGGCCCCTATATGAAAGGTAAAGTATGGCCTGGTGAATGTTATTTCCCAGATTTTACAAACCCAGATGTTAGAGAATGGTGGGCTAATTTATTCCAAGAGCTAGTTGAAGATATAGGTGTAAAAGGTGTTTGGAATGATATGAACGAGCCAGCAGTAATGGACGTTCCTGGAAAAACATTTCCAAATGACGTAAGACACGATTATGATGGAAACCATTGTAGCCACAGAAAAGCACATAACGTTTACGGTATGCAAATGGCTCGTGCTACTTACCAAGGATTGAAAAAATTCTCGTATCCAAAAAGACCTTTTGTAATTACAAGAGCTGCTTATTCTGGAACACAACGTTACACCTCTAGTTGGACTGGAGATAATATTGCAACTTGGGATCATTTAACTATAGCAAACTTACAAGCACAACGTATGTGTATGTCTGGATTCTCGTTTATAGGATCTGATATTGGTGGATTTGCCGAACAGCCAAACGGCGAATTGTATGCTCGTTGGATTCAGTTAGGAATCTTCCACCCATTCTGTAGAACACACTCTTCTGGAGATCACGGTGATCAAGAACCTTGGGCTTTTGGAACAACTATTACAGATGTTGTAAGAAAGTTTATTGAAATAAGGTATCAATTACTGCCTTATTTATATACAGCATTTTGGAGATATGCTGAAGAAGGTATTCCAATTTTAAAATCTTTAGTATTATACGATCAAGCTGATCCCCAAACACATTATAGAAATGATGAGTTTATTTTTGGTGAAAAAATACTGGCTTGCCCAATAACAGGACCAAACCAAAAAGGAAGACGTATGTACATCCCGCTTGGTAAATGGTATAACTTCTGGAGTGATGAGGTTGTTGAAGGTGGTACAGAACAATGGGTTGATGCCGATTTAGATTTCATGCCAATTTTTGTTAAAGAAGGTGCTATTATTCCTAAATACCCAATTCAACAATATGTAGGTGAAAAAACTATTGATGAACTAATACTTGATGTATACTATAAAGAAGGTAAAGAAACTTCCGAAGTATATGAAGACGCTACTGATGGTTATGACTATATAAAAGGTAGATATAGCTTAAGAACCTTTAAGTTGAACGGTAAGAAAAAGGAATTAATCATTCAGCAGCATAAATCAGGTAAATTCATAACAACTTACAAAACCTTTAAGGTGAGTTTACATGGTTTGCCATTTAAAATTTCTAAAGTTGAAATTGATAATGTTATTATTCCATTTAAAGACCTAAAACTTAATGGTGATAATACTTTAGTGCTTACTAAAGAGTTTACAGAGCTTCATATTATGGCTTAAAAAAAGCCTGCAACATAATAAAACATTAAAGCCTCTCTTTTTAAATTAAGAGAGGCTTTTTTATGGGCTAAGACGGTTATTAAAACTATTAATTTTATTCTTCTTTTGACGCTTTAGTTTCGGCGGTAGGCACTTCTTCAACATCAAAAGGTTTTCCTAAATAAACAAGTTGATAACCTGCTTCAATAGCTTTAACCTCCAAATTATAAGATGATATAATATGAAGTTCTCCTTCATTATCTTTTACAAACAGTGGAATAATATCTTGATCATGATTCGAGATTTTAATTAAAGTCTCATAATGCGACTTATCTTCTAAGTCAATTTCTTGAATTGAAGGGTGTTTTCTTGTTAATTCAGTAAGCACATTAAAATCATCTTTATGAGAAAACAACCCTTCCTTCGGGTTATTAGTGTCATCTAACATTTCTTGAGTGGTTACCAATCTAAAAGAACCATTTTCGCCAAACTGATTACTAAATTTGTTAATCGCATACTTATTAATATCGGAATTACCAGTTAATGCCATTAAATAGCCCACATCATTCAATTCTATGTTATCTGTTAATGTTTCAGAATAAATGTTAGTAGTCAAGGCTTCTAGCCCTAATTCCTTAGCTTTTTCGATATTTCGTTCGTTACTATCAATAAGGACAACATGTCTTCCATTAGTTTCTAGATAATGCCCTAATAATCTAGAAACTTTTGAAGCTCCAATTATTAAAATACCTTCAGATTTTTTAAGAAATACACCTACTACTTTTGCGAACAATCTTGCTGTAGTAGCATTTAATAATACCGTGCCTAACACAATCATGAACACTAATGGCGTAATGTATTCCGCACCTTCAATACCTTGCTTTATAAGTTTACTTCCAAAAAGCGAAGCAATACCTGCGGCAACAATACCCCTAGGGCCAACCCAACTGATAAATACTTTTTCATTAGTCTTTAATTTGGTACCCATAGCACTTAAAAATACCGCAATTGGTCTTACTAAAAAGACTACCGCAGCAAAAAGCACCGCAGTTTTCCATGTGTAAAGCAACATCATATCCTCAATATTAATATTGGCTGCCAAAAGAATAAATAATATGGATATTAATAAGACGCTTAAAGATTCTTTAAAATAAAGCAGTTCTTTTATGTTTTCTAATTTACTGTTTCCTAAAACCATACCCATAACAACAACCGCCAGTAATCCTGACTCATGAGCAAAAATTTCAGATTCTACAAAAACCAATAGCACGGTGGAAAGTGATACGACATTTAATAAATAATGCGGAATTAATTTTTTGTTGATTGCAAAAGCTAAACCATGGGCAAACGTAAAACCGAAAGTAGTTCCGAATAAAACAATTTTTCCAAACTCAATTAAGGCCGTTTTTGTAAAACCGCTATCGCCTTCAACACTAATAAATTCAAAGACCAAAACCGCTACTAAAGCGCCAATGGGGTCTATTAAAATCCCTTCCCATTTTAAAACAGTTGAAATATCTTTTTTTAGCGGAATATTTCTTAGAATGGGTGTGATTACTGTTGGTCCCGTAACAATAATAAGCCCTGAAAACAAAAAGGACAATTGCCAGCTTAAATCAAAAATGAAATGCGCCAATATACCAGCCCCAAAAAACGTAATAGCAGAACCTAATGTAATAAGTTTTGTAATTACGGGACCAACGGTTCTAATTTCGGAACGTTTTAGTGTTAACCCACCTTCAAAAAGTATGATACTAATGGCTAAGGACACAAAATAATACAAACCATCGCCAGGAAATAGTCCTTTTTCGCCATTCCAAATGGGTTCTATCCATTTGGTACCATCTTCACTTAAAAACTCAGCAGCAATAGGTCCGACTAATAAACCAATTAAAATTAAAGGTAAAATGGCAGGGATTTTAAATTTCCATGCCACCCATTGCGCTAATATTCCTAAAATAATAATTCCAGCGAGTTCTAACATAAGCAATATCTTTTTTAAAATACTAATTTAGGTAAAACAGATGACTTCATGTTTTTAAAAAATGTTATCTTTCGGATTTGACTTAAAAATTAAAACCTTTGTCTTTAAAGACTTTTAAAAGTATCGGAATTGGTGTGGCATTCTCACCAAACTTGAAAGCAAACCTCTTTGAGGCCGCTCGGTTATCTGTGTTTTTTGGAGCAAAATTATTTTTAATACATGTAGGTGAAGCTTCTAAGGATAAAATAGATATGCTGAGTATCATCCTTAAAGGTTTTGAAAAAGATAATCTAGATTATGAAGTGGTTTTTAAAACTGGAGACCCAGTAAATGTTATTTTATCAACTTCAGAAAGAAAAAAAATAGACTTATTAATTCTTGGTGCTGTACAACGCGAACGCTTTGTTAAATATTACGTAGGGTCTATTGCTAGAAAAATTACACGCCAAGCAAAATGTTCTATTTTATTATTAATCAAGCCTTCCGTGGAGCGCATTTCCTGTCAACATATTGTTGTAAACGGATTGAAAGACCCTAAAACAGAACAAACCATTACCACGGCCTTTTATGTGGCAAAACAACTTAATGCCAGTAAAATTACTATAGTTGAAGAGATTAATCAGGATCAGGTTTCTGTAAAGGTTGATGACGACAAGTCCCTTAGAAGAGCTACCATTATGAAGGAGCGCATTAAGCTTAGGGAAAACTCCAGAATAAAAGAAATTATCAGTCATATTCCAGAAGCATATACTGAAAATAAAACAGTGAAACTACAACCTATTTTTGGTAGAAAAGGCTATTCCATCGGGCATTATGCACAAATTATGCGTGCTGATTTATTAGTGATGAATGCGCCAACTAAGATGACCTTCTGGGACCGATTATTTCCACATGATATTGAACATATTTTAACCGAATTACCAACCGATGTGTTAATTCTACAATGAATCCAAAAAAAAATAACATAAAAGGTTTTTTTAAGGCATTACCTAAAAACATATTTTCTGGTTTTGTGGTAAGTCTTATTGCTTTGCCTTTAGGTTTAGGTCTTGCTATGGCAAGTGATGCGCCTCCAATTGCCGGTGTCATAGCAGCCATAGTTGGCGGTATAGTAGTCTCCATTTTAGGAGGTAGCCACGTTACCATAGCAGGACCTGGAAACGGATTAGTTGGGGTCCTATTAGTAGCTATTGCCACATTGGGTTTAGAAAGTGCATATGTGGCTATAATGTGTTCTGGAATATTGCTATTGCTCCTTGGTTTTTTTAGAATGGGCAAACTTGCCGATTTCTTTCCATCTTCAGCAATTCAAGGCATGTTGGCCGCCATAGGGCTCATTATTTTAGGAAAACAGTTTCATATTATGCTTGCCCATAAAATAAAACGAGAAGATACTGTAGATTATCTTTTGGAAATTCCATACACCATAAATGATGCGCTTCATTACGGAAACAAAGGGTTAATTTTTGCTTCACTTGCTGGAGTACTAAGTTTAGCCATTATGTTGTTTTATTCCAAAATTAGAAACAAATATTTACAACTTATTCCCGCTCCTATGTGGATTGTTCTTTTATCCATTGGGTTTAGTTATTATTTTGAATTAGGGCTTCATGAACCAAACCCTATAGCCAAAGAATATATGATTTCTGGTATTCCCGCAATTCAAGATATTATAGCCGATATACCAAGGCCTAATTTTAGTGGTATTTGGAGTCTCTCATTCTGGGGTAGCGTGTTGGCATTAACCCTTATTTCTAGTATAGAATCTCTTTTAAGTATTAAAGCCGTAGATAAGTTAGATTCTGAAAAACGACGCTCTAACGTAAACAGGGACCTTAAAGCTTTAGGCTTGGCAACCGTTGGTAGCGGGCTTTTAGGTGGTTTAAACGTGGTAACCGTTATTGCGCGTAGCTCAGTAAACGTAAACAATGGCGCTACTAACCGCTCATCTAACTTTTTCCATGCCCTTTTTTTAGTTGTATTTATTGTGTTTTTTAGTACGCAATTAACCCGAATTCCGCTTCCGGCATTAATGGCTATTTTGGTTTATACGGGTTATAAACTGGCTTCTCCAAAAGTTATTACAAAAATGTTTTCTATCGGAAAAGAGCAACTTATTATCTTTTTCGTAACGCTAATCGTAACTTTAAAAATTGGTTTAATTACTGGTATTTTGGCTGGTGTTATTACCACTTTAATCATTCATACTATAATAAATAGAAGTGCTGGTTATGGCTTATTTATAAGAAATGTTTTAAAACCAAATGTTTTAATGTATAAAGAGCATGACAGGAAACATAGTTACTATGTAAGTATTAAGCATTTTTGCAGTTTTTTAAATTATTTCAGATTAAAACAACAACTAGATACCATACCAGAAAACGAAGATGTTATCGTAGATTTTTCTATGTGCGAGTTTGTTGATGACACTGTTATGGAAAACATAAATAGCTATCAAGAATTGTTTGCAAAACGAGGTGGTCATTTTGATGTTATTGGTTTGGATATGCACGATACCGACTCTAAGCACCCATTTGCTTCACGACGTTTATTACCTGTGCCAAAAATTATTAAAAACAGCCTTACAAGGCGTCAAACAAGTATAGAAAGCTTTGCTGATGATTACCGTTTAAATTATAGTTCTAAAAAGCAAAAAGACATCTCTTTTTTAAATAATTTTTCATTTTTCAGCACAAAACAAATCAATCATATTTATAACAAATTATCTCATAAAGATAATGCCATTAAATTATTTGATATAGAATTTTCTGAAGGTGAATTTATAGCAAAAGAAGTGATTCGTTCCACCATGATGCATATCGATTTAAATTTTGCCATTCCAGAATTCACATTAGACAGAGAAGGCTTTTTAGAAAAGCTATCTGCCTTTGCTGGATTTAAAGATATCCCTATTGAAAACCACGATGATTTTTCTAAGCGGTTTTATTTATTAGGCGATAATGAAGCAGGAATTACTGAATTTTTTAATGATGATGTCACTCATTTTTTTGAAAGCAACCCTTATTATCATGTAGAATCCAATGGAAATGCTTTGTTGATATTTAGCAAAGAACGATTGGCGAGCACAAAAGAAATTAAGGCCATGTTTGATTTCGGAAAACGCTTAAACCAAGTTATATCCAATTAAAATAACAAGACTTCAGTTTGTGTTTACTCCTTTGGTTTCAGACATATCATAGAGTCTTTTCAAGCTCTTTTTTAAAAGCGTGAATCTGTAAACTCCAATGACAAAAAATACAGCGCTAAAAGCAACGGACGCTAAGGCTAAATATTCGAAATTTGGAAAATTCTTAAGTTGAAAAAAAGCAATACTTCCCAATAGTAAATACAACGACGACCTAATATATGATAACAGTGTTCTCTCATTGGCTAAACGCGTACGCTCAATGGCTAAGTAATCTCTTAAAATAACCTGTTGATCAGGTTTAAAGTCACGGCCAAACTTAAGCAATCTCATTTTTTTCATTTCAGGAAAGGTTTAAACTTGAGTCCATTTTAAATACTTTAGATAAATGTAATTTAATTTTCAAGGGCTACAAAAATAATGTGTCTTTAAAATGTTAAAATAAATCAAATATTAGAGCCTAAACCTTAATATCTTCAATGCTTTTAGTAATTTGCAATTCAAATTAATCTGAACTTTTTTATGCATTTATACCCTATAAACACAGGAAACCTGAAGCTAGACGGTGGTGCTATGTTTGGTGTTGTTCCAAAATCATTGTGGCATCGCACCAACCCTGCAGATTCTAATAATATGATTGATATTGCCACGCGATGCTTACTTATAGAAGAAGGCAACCGGCTCATATTAATCGATACAGGAATGGGCAATAAGCAATCTGAAAAGTTTTTCGGGTATTATTTTCCTTGGGGCGATTTCAGTTTGGATACATCACTTAAAATGCATGGCTTTCATCGAGATGATATTACCGATGTATTTATGACGCATCTACATTTTGATCATTGTGGTGGCAGTATTCAATGGAATAAAAATAAAACAGGTTACGAGCCCGCTTTTAAAAATGCTCATTTTTGGAGCAATAAAGACCATTGGCTATGGGCTACACAACCAAACAGACGTGAAAAGGCTTCGTTTTTAAAAGAAAACATAATGCCCATGGAAGACAGTGGGCAGCTCAAGTTTACTTCGCTTCCAAATGATGCTATTTTGAAAAATTCTGAATTGGGTTTCGATATTTTTTTCGCTGATGGACACACAGATAAACAAATGATTCCTTTAATTAATTATAAAGGAAAAACCATTGCTTTTATGGCAGATCTATTACCAACCGTTGGGCATCTTCCAATTCCTTATGTTATGGGTTACGACACCAGACCGCTTTTAACCTTAGATGAAAAAGAAGTCTTTCTTAATATGGCAGCAGAAAAGAATTACTACCTGTTTTTGGAACATGATGCTCATAATGAAATTATCACGGTACAAAAAACCGAAAAAGGCGTTCGATTAAAAAACACATACACAACTCAAGATATATTCAATTAATTCTAATAGTAAAAATGAACATAATTAAAACATTAGCAATATCAGCCTTTTTGGCCATCCTTTTTTCTGGTTGTGGAGGTACTGCCGCAATTATATCAACACCTGTTGAAAATATAGATACTTCACCATTAAAAGTTTCTGAATTAACAGCATACGAAAAACAAAATTGGGGTCATTTAGATTTGGTTAAAGATACCATTCCAGGTATGAGTGTTAATAAGGCTTACACCGAAATTATTAAAAAGAAAAGAGGGAAAACGGTTATTGTTGCCGTTATAGATTCTGGCATGGATATAGACCACGAAGATTTAGATGATGTGATTTGGATCAATAAAGGCGAAATACCTAACAACGGAAAAGATGATGACAAAAACGGTTATGTTGACGATATTCATGGTTGGAATTTTTTAGGTGATGGATATTATGAACAGTTAGAATATGTTAGGCTGCTTGCAAGTGGAGATACAAGTAATCCAAGATATGCTGAAGCACAAGCTTTATATGAAAAAGAACGTCAAAAATATCTTGGTCTTAAAGAAAATTACGATGGGTTTCTAGTTCAGCTAACAAGTGCAGACGAAACGATTACAAAGCATTTAGCTAAAAAAAACTACACTAAAGAAGATGTTAATGCCATTAAAACTGAAGATAAAGGCTTACAACAGTCCATTTCAATTATCAAATACGCATTTACTTTAGATTCTTCAATAAGCAAATTTAAACAACAACTAAAAGATGGACTAGAAGAGTTCAATAATCGTTTAGATTATATGCTGAACAAAGATTACAAAGGGCGTTTAACTGGAGATAACCCCAACGATTTGAATGATAAATTTTATGGTGATGGCAATATTAAACAAAGGAAGAAAAGCGAAAGTCATGCTACACATGTGGCTGGTATCATAGCGGCAGAACGTAATAATAAAAAAGGGGTCAATGGTGTTGCAAACCATGTTAAAATTATGGCAATTAGAAGCACACCCCGTGGTGACGAATACGATAAAGATGTGGCGCTTGCAATCCGCTATGCTGTGGATAATGGCGCTAAAGTAATCAATGCTAGTTTTGGCAAAAGCTTCTCACCACATAGCGATTGGGTTCGGGATGCTATAGCATACGCAGGGAAAAAAGATGTGGTTTTTGTACATGCAGCAGGAAATGATGGTAAAAATGTAGATATCGAACCTAATTTCCCTGACGATAACATAAACGGCAAAGAAGTTTCAGATACTTATATTAGAGTTGCTGCTTTAGCATCAAAATATGGATCTAATTTAGTGGCAGGGTTTTCTAACTACGGAAAGCAAAATGTAGATGTTTTTGCACCTGGAGATGCTATTTATTCAACCATGCCAGAAAACGAATATGACTTTCAAGGAGGTACGTCTATGGCTGCTCCAGCAGTTGCGGGTGTTGCGGCATTAATTCGTTCTTATTACCCAGGTTTAAGTGCGGCTCAGGTAAAACAAATCATTATGGATTCTGGTTTAGCATTAAAAACTAAAGTTATTGTTGGTGGTGATACTAGTAATATCAAACCTTTTTCAGATTTAACAAAATCTTCAAAAATGGTAAATGCCTATAACGCATTGATTATGGCAGCTAAACTAGCTAAATAGTATATTTTGTCTGTTCGAGCGCAGTCGGGAACTATTAAGCATCTCCTTATTTAAATATCTCGACTGCGCTCGAAGAGACGCTTTTTATTTATTTTAAACTTACCCTATATGAATCGATTCTTTATATCTATATACTGTGTATTAATTTTTTGGTCTTGTAACACTTCAAAAAATAGTGTGGTTACAGAACCCGCTATTTTAACAACACCTCAAACACCAACAACACCTTCGTTATCAAAATCTACCTATTGGCAGCAACATGTAGACTATAAAATGGAGATTGATATGGACGTAAACACCTATCAATATAAAGGAAAACAAACCTTAGTTTACACCAATAATTCACCAGATGTTTTAAACCGCGTGTATTATCATTTGTATTTTAATGCCTTTCAACCGGGCAGCGAAATGGATGTGCGTTCTCGAACTATTGCAGATCCAGACCGAAGAGTTGGGGATAGAATAAGCAAACTAAAACCTAACGAAATTGGATATATAAAAGTCAATTCCTTAAAACAAAATGGCAAAACTTTAAAACACGAAACTGTAGGAACAGTTTTAGAAGTTGATTTAGTAAAACCTATACAACCTGGAGAAAGCGTTACTTTTAATATGGATTTTGACGGACAAGTTCCTGTTCAAATTCGTCGTTCTGGACGCAATAACCAAGAAGGCGTTGCGCTTTCGATGGCGCAATGGTATCCAAAATTAGCAGAATACGATTTTGAAGGCTGGCATGCCCACCCATACATAGGCAGAGAGTTTCATGGTGTTTGGGGAGATTTTGATGTAAAATTGACCATTGATAAAAATTATGTTGTAGGTGGAACAGGGTACTTACAAAACCCGAATAGCATTGGTCATGGTTATGAAACTGGCGAAATAAATCGGCCTAATACCGATAAATTAACATGGCATTTTGTAGCACCTAAAGTGCATGATTTTACTTGGGCGGCAGACCCAGATTATATTCATGATACAACACAGGTGCCTAATGGCCCCATGTTGCATTTTTTCTATAAAAAAACCATGTCTGAAGAACAAAAAAATAATTGGAAGAGGATTCAGCCTAAATCTGTTGAGTTTATGCAATATTATAGTGAAACCGTTGGCAAATATCCATATAAACAATATTCTATAATACAAGGTGGTGATGGCGGTATGGAATACGGCATGTGTACACTTTTATTAGGCGAAGGTACTTATGAAGGGTTAATAAAAGGCGTAATTTCTCATGAAATGGCGCATACTTGGTTTCAGTTTTTATTAGCAAATAACGAATCGAAACACCCGTGGATGGACGAAGGGTTTTCAACTTATATTGAATACCACGGTGTTAACATTATTTTTAACGAAGGAAAAACAAACCCTTTAGAAGGTGTTTATAATGCCTATATCGCTTTAGCAAATTCTGGGAGAGAACAACCGTTAACGACTCATGGCGACCGCTATACATTTAACCGTTCATACAGTTTAGCATCGTACTATAAAGGGGGGGTGTTTTTATCGCAATTAGGATATATTATGGGTGAAGAAAATTTAAATCTTACTATTAAAAAATATTTTACAGACTTTGTTTTCAAGCATCCAAAACCTTTAGATATTATTAGAACGGCAGAAAAAATATCTGGTTTAGAATTGAATTGGTATTTAACCGACTTTGCACAAACTACCAATACTATTGATTATGCCGTTAAATCTGTTAAAGGCAACTCAGTAACTTTAGAGCGTATTGGCTTAATGCCCATGCCAATAGACCTTACAGTAACTTATACTGATGGGGTAACCGAAGAGTTTTATATTCCGTTACAAATGATGCGTGGTGAAAAACCAACGGCAGCCACCATAATAAAAGATTGGGCCTGGGCATATCCAACTTATACTTTTGAAACTAAAAAAACTATAAAATCTGTTGAAATAGACCCCTCTGGGTTAATGGCAGATGTTGATAGGGGGAATAATAAAAAGTAATGTTTAACTTAGAAAAAACAAAAAGTCACTTCGTTTAAAACGAAGTGGTTTCTTATTTATATAGCTATTTGACTTTGTCAGAAAAAAAACATAACTTCGTTTAACAATCGATAAAGCTCACTTGTGCTGAACTTGTTTCAGTATTGAAACGGAACTTAATCTTTGCGTTAGCTTTAATTTCCAAGAAAAATTCAAAACACAAGAAAAATATGATAATTGTAATAAGTTGTAGTGGTTCAAAAAACGGAGGAAATTTAGTTTATAAAAACAACGAAATTACGTTTACTTCATCGCCAGATAAAGAAAAGACTAATAATTTTAAACCTGACAGCGAAATTCCCAACGAAAATAGAACTTGGCGTGAGTATGTAAATTCTCAAGAAAATGAGATTTTACTGGAATCCTACAAACTTTACAAACCAAAAATATATAGCTCATTATATGAAAAATATGAATCCAATTTATTCATTTTATCAGCAGGTTGGGGAATAATAAATTCCGAATTTAAAATCCCAAAATATGATATTACATTTTCAAAAAAAGCGGAACAAAACTCACAACGAAAGAAAACGGACTTTTTTATAGATTTTAACCATTTAGAAAAAGTCAATCCTAATGAAAAAATCGTTTTTTTAGGTGGAGCAGATTATTTAAAACTGTTTTACAATCTAACAAAAGATTTACCAAACGAAAAAATAATATTTTATAAGAAAAAGAATATTTATTCAGATTTACCATTTCTAAAAAACGAAAGTTCATTTAAACTTATAAAATACGAAACTAAAGCGAGTACAAATTGGCATTATGGTTGTGCGAAAGGTTTGTTAGCTGACAAAATAAAACTATAATGGAAAGATTAGAAGTTAAATTTATTAGAGAAAACGACCTGAAAATCACAAAAGAACCAATTGTTTATTATTGGTGGTTTAAAACTAATGTTTTTAGGAATTTACTTTCTAAATTAGAAACAGAAATTGAATTTGAAAAAATTGAATTAAAAAAAATAAATGATATTGAATACGGTTTACTTTATATAGGTCAAGCAAAAAATGGAAATGATAGATTAGTGAAATATCATATGTTAGATTATAATAATTTTCATCAAAAAGGAGTTGAAAATGGAAGATTGTCATCTTTAAGAACTACTCTTTGTGGCTTATTAGATTTACCAATGTCTAAAAGTAAGATATCTATAAACGAATTTATGGACGAAAACTGTATTGTTGAATGGCAGAATTGTACTTTGAGTGAACTAAACGAGTTTGAACAAACTAAAATTAAAGGAAATTATTTACCATTAAATTACCAACATACGAAAGGAGTTCTTACTTCTAAACATAGAAAAATATTGAGTGAATCGAAAAAAAGAATGAGGAAATAAAAAACTTAAGCTTATACAACAACGTTAAACAAACGTCCAAAAAAACCACAACCTTTCAATACCAAGGTTCCTTTTTATAAATAGCCGTTTTAGCCACACGCTCCCGATTATTAAGCCTTAAATGCGTGCTGGTAATTTGTCTATTTCTATACCCTAACAAATGAAAAAACGCTTTGGCAAAAAATTTGGCCACGGTTAAATTTACTTGTAAAACACCTTCGGTTTTGTTTACCCAAGAAATACCTGGTAAAAGCACTAACAAACTATCCGTTTTAATACGTCTTAAAGCCATGGATAATCTTAACAAAAAGGGTTTAATAGGTTTTATAATAAAAAAACCTTCAGCACCTCTTTTTTGATACAAAGGCATAAAAATAGTGCCGTTATAGGGCGATGAGATTTCGTTAGCGTTGCTTATGGCAAGTTTTGTACCTTTTTTTATGCTTTCAAAACTTTCAAAACCATTCAACATTTTAAAGGTTTCGTTTTTTTGTATGCTATGAAGATAGACGACTTCAAAAACATCAAAAGTGTTGTTAGCTTGTTGTTTTAATTGTTCGTGATATTTAGAAAAATGAATTACCGCTTCTTCCTTTAAAATACCTGAGTACACTAAAGTTAAATAGACAAACGCAATACTATTTGTTATCGCATTTAATTCGTCATGCTGCCCAGATTCAAATCCTAAAGACACATAACCTAATTGATTTATATAACTCAATAAGGGGCCATTTAAATATTCTTCAATACCCAAAACTATGGGTAAAGGAAACTGTTCTGAAAATTTTCGGTTTATTAAAGCGTCATTAATGGTAATAAAAGGAAGTGTTTTACTGGATGTGGTATGTAAATCTATAAAATAAAACGGGGGTTGATTGGTTTCTAAAATGCTATTTAAAACATCTAATAATTCTAGTAACTCTTCTTCATCAGCATTTAAATCCGTCTTATTTTTAATGATTTGAATATCATCTTTAGTCCAAAGCCTATTTAAATCTTTTTCTATATACCGTTGATGCTTTTTTAGCGCCTTTAGGTTTCCTGAAATACCATAAATAGTACCCTTTACATAAGCCGCATTTATACCTGCCAATGCATCTTTTAGAGCAAAAATACCAGAAGTTTCATTACCATGGATACCACCAAAAAACACCACTGTTGGTCCAAGACTAGCCCCTTCAATCTTACCAAGTATTCTATCTACGGCTATAGTATAATCTAGCGCTTTGCTATAAACATTAGTCATGTATTAAAAATCATTTGAGGTCATTAAGCCTACTAATTTTCCGTCTTTAACTACCGGAAGGCTGCCGATAGCATGGTCTTTCATTAATTTTTTAGCGGTTTCAATGGGGGTGTATTCAGTAACCGTTACAATATCCGTCTTCATTAATTTTGAAACACTATGGTATTTCTGTTTGGGTTGATCTAAATACGCTTCTACATCTTTCCAACTTATTAAACCTTCCAATACCCTATCTCTATTTATAACTGGCATATGATGAATACCCTTCCATTTCATGATACTTGCAACCAAACTTATACTGTCTTTTTTATCAACCGAAAAAATATCTGAACTCATGATATGCTTTACGACTCGTTTTGCTTCAAAAGACAGGTTATCTGAATGTTTCAACATGCCCCAAACAGAAACCGGGTATCCTTTTTCTTGTTTTTCATACATTTTAGAAGTAAGTATTTGCATAGCATCATAGCGTTTATGATTCTTTAATAAACTTCTGTAACTTCTAACCATCCACTCAGAGCTATTAAAGCTTCCAACCCTGTCCTTAATAACCTTTAAATAGTATTCTGCATCTTTGGGTATAATACCAACACGATATAAACCTTTATAGGCCATAGGTAACAATTCACTTAAAATAAGCTTGTGGCTTGAGATATATTCCCCATTCCAATAAAACTGGGTAGCCATACCATAGCGCGCCGCATTAAAGAAGTTTGTTTTTACATCTTTAAAATCCCACTGTTCATGGATTCTATTATATTTACTAGGTTTCCCCATCATAACACCCACCCAAAACATCATGTTGGCAATTTCATCAATCGTGGTAGGTCCAGAAGGCATATATCTATTTTCAATTCTTAAATTTGGTTTGCCATTCATTACGCCATAGCACACTCTATTCCATGGGTAAACAGTACCGTTATGTAGCTGTAAAGCTCTTAATTTAGGGGTCTCGTTGTTGTTTATCATTTCTACACTATCTCGTGTAAAATCAGTTGTTAAAAAACTTCTGAACCTAGAAATATTGTTTTTAAAAATATCTGTAATTGTTCCTGTTTGCCATGCGTTTCCAAAACTAACTCTAGATTGCTTTTCGTTTAATAAATAGGAATTAACTCTAGTATCAATACTTTGAGTAAATAGTGCAATTCTGGTTTCGCTCCAAAGTTCTTTTCCAAATAATATAGGTGAATTGGTACACGCGCTTAACAAAGGGCCAGCAATAGCCTGTGCCCAATTATAATCATCTACAAAGTTTTTAGGGCTTAATTGTAAATGCATTTGAAAACTAGTGTTGCACCCCTCTAGCATTACCGAGTCATGCAATAAATTGAGTTCATCAACACCTTTTATGTGGATATCGAAACTTTTTCTTCGACTATCTTTTATAGCTTCGTTTAAAACTGAATAACGCGCTACGTCCGTCATACTTTGCTCATCAACATTATTAATAGATAGTGAAGGCAATATACCAGTTAATATGATTTTGATTCCTTTTTTGGAAGCCGCTTTCTTTGCTTTATCTAACAAAGCTTCCAACTGCTTGTGTAATTTTGAAAAACAGTCACCGCCTAGTTCTATAGGGTCTAGGTTGATTTCAAGATTATATTTACTTATTTCTGTTGTAAAATGACTATCGTCAATATCTTTTAATAATTCCAAGGACTTACTTTCTGGTAAAAACTCGTCATTAACCAAACAAAATTCTTGTTCAGCGCCAATACGTAAAGGGCCTTCCTCAATTAACCCTTTTTCAATCAACATATCCAACGCTTTAATATCGTTTAATAAGTGATGTATATAATTAGCTCTGTCTTTTTTAGTATTAAGTTTAGCAACATTATAATCTCCCATAAATCAATGATTTACTTAGTTTTTAAGAGAGTTAAATTTACTTTGATTTAGGGATTTTAAATATGATTTATATCATGTTGCTTAATGGCAATCGATATGTAATAACATTTTCATGAATTATTTATATCATTTAAAGGAGGACATAGTATTATTGTTATTGCTACTTTTGTAATCACAAAATTGTTTATGTCTGCAACCTACCCTAAAAAAGAAAAACTAAAAAGCAAAAAACTTATTGATCAGCTATTTACTGAGGGGCAATCGGTTTCTGCTTTTCCGTTGCGTTTGGTATATATGCCAACTACTTTTGATGAAGACGTTATAGCAAAAACAGGAGTTTCGGTAAGTAAGCGAAATTTTAAAACGGCTGTAGACAGAAATCGCATAAAACGTTTGTTAAGAGAAGTTTACCGATTAAATAAAGCAGATTTTTTTAACAATTTAACAACACAACATGCGTTTATGATTTTGTACATTGGCAAAGACAAACCCACATTTACGCAAGTTGAAACTAGAATGAAAATTTTGTTTGAAAAGTTTTCGAACAAAATTTCTAAAAAATAAATCAACATGAAAAACTTACTAAAAAAGAAAATCATAATTCCCATAATAGCCTGTGTTATATTTTTCAGTACCACTGCTTTTAAAAACGATTTTTTTGAAATAGCAAAGCAAATAGAAATCTTCACCACGTTATTCAAAGAACTCAACATGAATTATGTTGATGAAACCAATCCGGGCGATTTAATGGATACCGCCATTAAAAGTATGTTGGCAGACTTGGATCCCTACACCAATTTTATGAACGAGCAAGATGTTGAAGCTGCTAGAATCAATAATACAGGAGATTACACAGGTATCGGTGCAAAAATAAAAACCTTAAAAAATAACTTAGTGGTTATTGAGCCTTATAAAGATTACCCAGCAGATAAAGCAGGTCTAAAAGCGGGAGATGAAATTATTAAAGTTGGAAACACCTTAGTTGAAAACTATAAAGAAAGTGCTGGGGATTTACTTAAAGGCGCTCCAGATACATCTATTGAAGTTACTTACAAACGCCAAGGAAAAACACAAACCGCCACTATAAAAAGAGCAGAAGTAGAAATAAAAGCCGTGCCTCATTTTTCGTTGATTAATGACAAAACAGGATATATAGTTTTAAGCAGGTTTAGTAGAAAAGCATCAGCAGAAACAAATTATGCATTACGCGATTTAAAAGCCCAAGGCGCTGAAAAAATTATTTTAGATTTAAGGGGAAACCCTGGTGGGTTAGTTAATGAGGCCATTAATATTGTTAATCTTTTTGTTCCAAAAGGTCAACTGGTTGTAACAACAAAATCTAAAGTTAAAAAATACAACAGAACTTACTACACTAAAAAGGATCCGATAGATACCGAAATTCCATTGGTTATTTTACTAGACGGTAATAGTGCTTCTGCTAGCGAAATTGTTTCGGGCGCATTACAAGATTTAGATCGTGCCGTTATTGTTGGTTCTAGAAGTTTTGGAAAAGGCCTAGTACAACGCCCTAAGCAATTGACTTACGGCACACAGGTTAAAATTACTATTTCTAGATATTACACACCTTCTGGCAGATGTATCCAGTCTTTAGATTATTGGAATAGAAACGAAAAAAACGAGGCTATTCGAGTAACACAAGACAACTACAACGCATTTAAAACTAAAAACGGGCGACAAGTATTTGATGGCGGCGGTGTTTTACCAGATGTTTCTATGGGAAGTGATAAAAACTCACCAATTACAAAAGCTATTGTTAATAACGATTTAGTTTTTAATTATGCTACTGATTATTATTACAAACACGATGTAAAAGATGTTAATAATTTAAAGCTTTCGGACAAGGATTTTACAGACTTTAAAAACTATTTAAAAACCAATAATTTTTCATTTAAAACAGATACAGAAAAGGCACTTTATAAAGCATTTGAAACTTCAAAAAAAGAAGCCTTAAATGATAATATTGAAACCGATTTTAACGTTTTAATGTCAAATTTAACGCAATCCAAAACAAGTGTTATAGATGAAAATAAAGACTATCTATTAAAGTTAATAACGGAAGATATTGTTAAGCAATATGTCTATAGAGAAGGTTTGTATGAGTATTATAAAATACACGATTCTGAAATAAAAAAAGGCACAGAAATACTTAGTAATACATCTACTTATCAAGGCTATTTAAGATAATTTTTATTTGTTTTGATTCTTGTTTTTTGAGAATATAATATTTAAACAGAACCTATAGATAGTGGCTTGTGGCATGGTTTAGATTAAAAAACAGTATATTTATCACCTATTATCCTACTATGAATAAACTTTTGGTATTTATATTAATAACGCTTTACAGTGTGTTGGCTTTTTCTCAAAAAGAATTAACACACGAGGTGTATTTTGAAACCGATAAATATGATGTTCCTAATACTGAAGAAAATAGACTGCTTTTGTTTATTTCTACTTTAACAGATGTTGATATTGAATCTATTTCCATATTTGGTTTTTGTGATGATATTGGTGCCGATACTTACAATTTAAAATTATCACAACATCGTGCTGAGGCTATAAAAGCCATTTTTTCCAATAACGAAATAAGCGAAGATTTAATTACTAATGTAGATGGTAAAGGCGAGATTCTGCTTAAAATTGTTGAAGAAAAAAACATTTTAAAAATAAGAGGCCTAAATAGAAAAGTTGAAATTATTGTAAAACCTAAACTCCCTGAACCTAAAAAAGAAGCACCTGTTGAAATTACACCAGTTGCTAAAGAAAAAGGGGTTATAGACTTAATTAAAGAAGGTCATAAAGGTGATAAAATAATTTTTAAAGACATTTTGTTTAAAACCGGCTACGCCACAGTAACTCCAGCTTCTAAAAAAACACTAACTGATATTGCTCAAGCACTTGTAGAAAGAAAAGATATCTATTTTACTATTCAAGGGCATGTGTGTTGTACACAAATGACTAGAGATGCTGTAGATAGAAAAACTAAAAAGCGTAATTTATCTGAAGCTAGAGCAAAATATGTTTATGATTATTTTGCAAAAAAAGGTGTTAGTAAAAAGCGCATGCGTCATTTAGGATTACGTCGAAAATTTCCTCTTGGTGGTGAACCTGAATTTGATAGACGTGTAGAAATTGTAATTACCTATGTTGGCAATGCTAATTAAAAGATTATGTTCTATAAAACATGTTTTTTATTAATTAGCTTTTGTTTAATAAGCTTTAAAAGTCTTTGTCAAAACACCTTTATTCCTGATGATAATTTTGAGCAAGCATTAATAAATTTAGGTTTAGATTCTGGACCTTTAGATGATTTTGTACCAACTGTAAATATAAGCGGCCGCACAGATTTAGATGTTGCAGGTATGAACATTACAGATCTTACTGGAATAGAAGATTTTTCAGCATTAACAAGTCTGGATTGTTCAGATAATCAATTAACCGTTTTAAACATTTATCAAAACACGAGTCTAACAGAGTTATATTGTAGTAACAATCAATTAACAAATTTAGATGTCACCAATCTATCTAATTTAATACGATTGTGGTGTTTTAACAATCAATTATCGAGTCTAAATATAACTCAGAATACAGATTTGATTTCCTTGCGTTGCGAAAACAATAATTTAACAAATTTAGACACCTCAAATAATACAAACTTAAATGTTTTGGTTTGTGAGCAAAACCAAATAAACACGCTTAATTTAGCTAACAATACGGTATTGAATCGGTTTCAATGTGGTAATAACCTATTATCAAATTTAGATGTAAGTACAAATACCGATTTATCTTATTTATCGTGTGAACAAAATCAATTAACAGACTTAAACCTTGCTAATAATAGCCATTTAGCTGTTTTATTATGTTTTAACAACGAATTAACCGAACTAGATCTTTCTCAAAATTTTAGTTTAACAGATTTGAATTGCAGTAATAATGAGCTGTGTGGATTAAATATTAAAAACGGAAACAACACTAATGTCATTTTAATGAATTTTGATTCTAATCCCGTTTTAAACTGTGTTGTTGTTGATGATTCCAATGGAAACCATACAACATGGCAACCTGCTTCTTTTTCAAACTATGTAAATTCAAGGGACGCATGTGGTAACTTTATTCCTGTTGATTCTTTAGTTGATTTTATAGGTATAAATTACATATTGCCTATACTTAATAATGGTAATTATTATACTCAATCTGGTGGCTTGGGTATATTGCTAAATACTGGAGATGTTATTTCCTCATCGCAAACCATTTATATTTATAATGCATTAAATTGTAACAGTAACGAATCTAGTTTTAACATTATAATAAGTGATAGTAATTATTTTATACCAAAATACTTTACCCCAAATAACGATGGAAAACACGATGTTTGGAACGTTTTAGATAATTCAAATAGCATTAATAACATTACCATTTACAATAGATACGGAAAGCTTATAAAATTTTTACCTCCAAATTCTCAAGGTTGGGATGGCACTTTTAATGGCACGGTATTAAGTAGCGATAGTTATTGGTATGAAATTGTTTTAAATACTGGAAATGTTTTAAGAGGTTATTTTGCTTTAAAACGATAATACAAATGTCAGGTTGAGTACTTCGACTGCGCTCAGTATAAACTAAAGTCGAAACATAATTTTATACTACATTTTTTTAATCATTCTCTTACCATAGCTATATGCGGAATATCATCTTCAAGGTACTCCTCACCTACTGCTACAAAACCTAAATTAGTATAGAATTTTTTAAGATAACATTGTGCGGAAATCTTTATAGTGGTTTCATTAAAATGATGTTTTATCGCTTCCGCGGAAGCGTTCATAATATCGTAGCCATATTTAAACTGCCTTTGGTTTTTAGCAACTACTACCCTTCCAATACTTGATTCTTCAAAATAATCCCCTGGCTTAAAAACACGTGTATAAGCTACTAATTTTTCATTTTTACAACCTAAAACATGCAGCGCTTTTTGGTCTTTTCCATCAATATCTTGATACACACAATCTTGTTCTACTACAAATACTTCGCTTCGTAGTTGAAGTAAATCGTAAAGCTCTTGTTTAGTTAATTCTAAAAAGGTTTTTGTTTTAATTTCTAGCATGTTTAATGATATTTTCGTCATTGCGAGACTTTTCTAAAAAAGTCGTGGCAATCTTTTTAATTGAAAAATGAAGTTAATATATTAAACAGATTCCCAAGTCGCACACTCCTCGGAATGACGTTTCATATTAATCCTGGACAATCACGTCTTTTGCATCATCCTTACCAAATTCTGGCTGGATATTTACGTGGTTAATATCATATTTATCGAACACTAAATCTTCTATATCATGTAAAACAGCGTCAAATTGTGATAAGGTTATATCTTCGTTAAAATCGATGTGCGCTTCTAAATGAATTTCTTCTTCATTTAACTGCCAAACATGAACATGATGTACATTTTTTATACTTTCAAAGGCGTTTATCTCATCCACTATCTTCTTTATAGGAACCGTATCTGGAGTGAATAACATCAATACTTTGGTAGAATTTTTCAATAAATCAAAACCCATCCAAATTAAATATAAAGCTATAACAAATGTAAGTACACTATCTACCCAAAATACTTCATAATATTTCATTAAAAGTCCGCCTATTAAAACCGCTACACTTGCCATCATATCGGTAAATAAATGTAGGTAAGCACTTTTCATGTTCATATTGACTTCAGAATCTTTCTTTAATAAAAGTACACTAAAGCCATTACCTAAAATAGCTATTAAAGATAACCAAATAACTAAATTAGATTCTATTTCTTGTGGGTTTTGAAAACGTTCAACAGCTTCTATAATTAATAAAATAGCCACTACAATTAAGGTTGCAGCATTAATAAAAGCAGCTAAAATTTCAGCACGTTTATAACCGAAAGTTTTATGAAAAGACGCTTTCTTTTTTGATAGACCATTAGCAACGTAACTAATAATAAGCGAAATAACATCGCTAAAATTATGCAATGCATCACTTAAGAGTGCTAAACTACCAGATAGTATACCTCCTATTACTTGTGCTACAGTAATAAGAATATTAAGTAAAATGGATATAAAAAGATTACGGCTTTTTAAGTCGTTATGAGAATGTGAGTGGTTATGAGAATGGTGGTGTCCCATTTAGCAAGATAACGGAATTTTATCTATACGGTTTTGGTGACGACCGCCTTCAAATTCGGTATTTAAAAAAACCTCAACCATTTCTAAGGCCTGTGGAATAGCAGTAAACCTAGCTGGAATACATAGAATATTTGCATTATTATGTTGTCTTATTAAATGAACAATCTCTTTATTCCAACATAAACCAGCACGTATTTTTTGATGTTTATTAGCGGTCATAGCTACACCATTTGCGCTTCCACAAATTAAAATTCCAAAGTCGGCTTTATTAGTTTCAACATCTTCTGCAACAGGATGCACAAAATCAGCATAATCAACACTATCATTAGCATCGGTTCCGTAATTATTAACGGTAATTCCTTTTGATTCTAATAATGCTTTTATAGCAAATTTATACTCTGTTCCAGCGTGGTCGTTTCCTATTGAAATTGTCATTATTGTATTTATTATTGTATCAGTATACAAAGGTAATAAATTAAGAATTTAGATTCCTTTTTTACTTATTTTACTTATTTGCTTCTATTTATTAAGTCTACATCTATTATATATAAGCAAAGCGGTTTTTTTATCTATAATTTTACTTACCAAAAACTAAAATGTTCATTACTCTTGATACAAATATTAGCAACTTGTTAATAACTGTGCATTAGTTTTTAAAAGAAAAACATTGAATATCCATTTAATTTTCCAATCAAAAACCTGTACCTAACATCCTAATAAGTTACTATATTTTTTTGGTTAAGTTATAAGCATTAAAAATACAGTTGTTAGTTCTGTAAAATAGAATACTTATTAAAAAATGTTGTTAATATGGGTTGCTAACAATTGTTAATAGGATTTTAGAAAAGGTTTAATTTAAACAAGTTACCTATTTAAATAATGTTCATTTCATATCAACAACATTCCATAAGATATATATCAAAACAAAACTTAAAAAACTTATACCGCTATCAACACACTATAATAACCACCATTTATTTTTTTAAATTTAAAAGAAAACTGATTGTATTATATATAATGTGGATAACTTCAATTTAATATTAAAAACACACTATTTAATATTAAAAGCCTAACTTTGTAAAAACAAATAGCAAATCTTCTCCTAAAAATGATGCTATTTAATAATAAAATTTCCTCCCGAAACTACGGGATTAGAAATAAAATGATTACAAAAATTACATGACAAGAAAGAAAAAAGGAAAATCCAAAAAGAATGGTATTTCCAACCTTACAGATACAATCTTAAGTATATTAAAAAAAGAAAGAAATCAAAGTTTTAATTATAAACAAATTGCGGCTAAACTCGGTGTTAACGATGCCAGTAGCCGAAACCAAATCATAAAAACTTTAGCAAAATTAGCTGCTCAAGAAGAGATTATACAAGTAGAACGTGGGAAGTTTAAAGCCGTTGTAAATACGGAGTATCATATTGGTAGATTAGATTTAGCAGCCAAAGGTAATGGTTACATTATTTGCGATGATTTTGATGACGATGTATTTATAGCATCCAATAATATCAACAAAGCGTTGCATGGCGATGAAGTAGAATTTTATGCTTACAAACGCAGAAAACGCGGTAAAGCAGAAGGTGAAATTACTAATATTATAAAACGTGCAAAATCAGAGTATGTTGGCGTTATCCAAATTCACGAAAAAAAGAATTTTGCATTTGTAGTACCAGATAGTAATAAAATGTACAAAGATATTTTTGTACCCATCAATAAAATTAATAAAGCTGAAGATGGTGATAAAGTATTAGTATTGCTTGAAGACTGGCCCGAAAAAGCAGATTCACCTCATGGAAAAGTGATTCAAGTACTTGGAAAACCAGGCGATCATAATACAGAAATCCATGCGATACTTGCTGAATATGGCTTACCTCATGAGTTTCCTCATGAAGTTGAAGCATTTGCTAAGTCACTGGACACATCAATTACAGAAGAAGAAATAGCAAAGCGACGTGATATGCGTAAGGATTTAACCTTTACCATAGATCCTAAAGATGCAAAAGATTTTGATGACGCACTCTCTTTTGAAGTTTTAGATAATGGATTATACGAAATAGGCATTCATATTGCTGATGTATCGCATTATTTACAAGAAGGTACCGTATTGGATGATGAAGCTTATGAGCGAGCAACTTCAGTGTATTTAGTAGATCGCGTGGTGCCTATGCTCCCAGAAGTATTATCAAATAATGCGTGTTCGTTACGTCCGAATGAAGAGAAATTAACCTTTTCGGCAGTATTTCAAATAAATGATAAAGCTGAAATTAAAAATCAATGGTTTGGACGCACAGTTACTTATAGTGATGCACGTTATGCCTATGAAGAAGCTCAAGCAGTAATTGAGTCTAAAACCAAAACCATTCCTGCAGAAGTGTCATTAACAGGAAAAGCATACCAAACCGATCAAAAATTAGCAGATGCCATCTTAAAAATGGATGAACTCGCTAAAATTATGCGAGGCAGACGTATGCGAGATGGTGCTATTTCTTTTGATAAAGTTGAAGTAAAATTCAATTTAGATGAAAACAATAATCCCGCTGGTGTATTCTTTAAAACCAGTCAAGATGCTAATAAGTTGATTGAAGAATTTATGCTTCTAGCCAACAGAAAAGTGTCAGAATTTATTGGAAAACAGTCGCCTAAAAAAACATTTGTGTACCGTGTGCATGATGAACCAGATGAAAGTAAATTAGCTTCATTACAAAATGTAGTAAGCCGTTTTGGTTATAAACTTAATTTTAAAGACAGAAAAAGTACAACTGCATCTTTAAATAATTTATTAAAAGAAGTTGCTGGTAAAAAGGAACAAAACTTAGTGGATACCTTAACGATTAGAAGCATGAGTAAAGCGGAGTATACCACAAAAAATATTGGACATTACGGGTTGGCGTTTGATTATTACAGTCATTTTACCTCACCTATTCGTCGTTATCCAGATGTGATGGCGCATCGTTTATTACAGTTATATTTAGATGGTGGTAAATCAGCAAATGAAGACGCTTACGAAGATAAATGTAATCACTCCAGTAATATGGAAGGTTTGGCAACCCGTGCTGAGCGAGATTCTATTAAATACATGCAAATTCGTTTTATGGAAGATCATAAAGACCAAGAATTTGTAGGGGTCATTTCAGGGGTTACCGATTGGGGAATTTATGTAGAAATCATCTCCAATAAATGTGAAGGCATGGTAAGTGTTCGGGATATGAAAGATGATCATTATGCTTTCGATCAAGATTTGTATGCCATGGTTGGAAGAAGTAATGGCATGGTATATCAGTTAGGTGATGAAGTTGTAGTAAAAGTTAAAAATACCGATTTAGTTAAAAAACACTTAGATTTTAATTTGATTGGAAAGCCTGAAGAGAATTAATTAGTTTAAATTTAACTAAAAATATTAATTATACTCCCTTTAAAACAAAGGGTATATAATTTCGATTTAATCGAAATTAGGAGGGTTGAAAGCTTAAAACTTCCGGACACCATTGTTTTCAATCTTGATAGCTATCGGGATTAAAATTACAATGCTGTTATAGGTATCAGATTAGCTATTGAAACATCTTCGATTTCTTTTATATTTGTTTCAATTACGGGTACAGCGTTTAAGGTTGTTTAACAATGAACTTATTTAAATATTAGCAAAATAATTTTTTTTGAGTTCTATTATAATGTTTTCCTAAAGTTAGTCTTCCTTGTAAGAATTATTGATAATTTTGCGTTTAATGAAAAATCAAAATAGTAAAAAGATGAAACATTTAGTAATTCTTATAACATTACTTATTTCAGTAACTGGAATATCTCAAAAGCCAATAGAAAAAACCATTGGAGAGTTTACCGAATTAAAAGTATACGATTTAATTCTAGTGGAACTCGTAAAGTCCAATGAAAATAAAGTTATTATTACTGGCGAAAACAAAGAAGATGTACTTGTTAATAACAAAAATGGCAAGCTAAAAATTAAAATGAAGCTTGAAGAAGCTTTTGATGGTGCAAAAACTAAAATTGTATTGCATTATACAGCAGTTGATATCATTGATGTTAATGAAGGTGCTAAAGTAACTTCAGATGATATCATAAAACAATTTGAAATAGATTTAAAAGCTCAAGAAGGTGGTTTGATCCGTGTTCCAGTAAATGTTACTTACACGAATATAAAGGCAGTTTCTGGAGGTATAATAAAAACAATGGGGAGTTCTAAAAGTCAAGACATTTCTTTATCAGCAGGAGGTGTGTATCAAGGCGAATTATTGGAAACAGAAAAAACAGAAGTAACTATTAAAGCAGCAGGCGAAGCTCATGTATATGCATCTAAATTAGTGGATGTAAAAATTAGAGCAGGTGGTGATGTATTTATTTATGGAGACCCGGAAACCGTAAATGAAAGTAGAGTTCTTGGCGGTAGGGTAAAAAGAATGTAATTAGAATAATTTTATTACACCTTAGGGCTTTAATATTTCTGGGCTTACCTGAAATGAAAAAAAATTTTCCGAATAGCACCTATTCGATTTATCTTGAGTTTACAGATTCAAATGCATATTTAAAACCGTCTTTTTAGGCGGTTTTTATGTTTGTATAGGTTTTATTTATAATGTCTATTACCCAAACAAAAACCATACATAGTCTTCCCTAATAGTTATTTTTATTAACTTAGTAGCACAACAACTAAACCATTTTAAATTGAGAGCACTTAAGTCTATATTATTATGTATGCTTTTTTCAGCTATTTCTGTAGCTCAAGAACGCCCACCTATTGATGTCTTTTCTCCAGAAGATTATGGTGCCGAAACACAAAATTGGTCTATTTCACAATCAAAAGAAAAAAACATTTATGTCGCAAACAATAAAGGTTTATTAGAATATAATGGCGCCAATTGGAGACTATACCTTTCACCAAACGAAACCATTCTACGATCAGTTAACGTTATTGATAATCTTATATATACGGGATGTAGTAATGAATTTGGCTATTGGCAAAGAAACGAATTTGGTTTGTTGTACTACACCTCGTTGTCAAAATCCTTAGAAATTGAACTTTTAGAAGATGAAGAATTCTGGAATATTATTAGTATTGATGATTATATATTGTTTCAATCTTTAAAAAGAATATATATATACAATAAAATCAATGGTACATACAATACCATTGATTCAAAAACTATAATTTATAAAATATTTAAAGTTGACCAAACTATTTATTTTCAAAAAACAAAGGACGGCATTTATAAAATTGAAAACGGAAAGGCAAAATTAGTTTCAAAAAATCCTATCCTTAAAAACAACAGATTGGCTAATATTTTTAGCAAAGACGGTAAGTTGTTATTGGAAACTGAGAATAATGGGTTTTATATTTTAGATAACGATTTGCTTACAGAATGGAATATTCCAGCAAATAAAGAACTTTCCGAGATCAGTGTATTTCGTAGCGCTCAATTAAGAGACGGCAGTTTTATTTTAGGAACGCGATCTAATGGTATATTGCACTTAACCCAAAATGGAGAAATAGACTTTAATATAGATGTTGTTCAAGGGCTAAGCAACAATACGGTTCATTGGGTTTTTGAGGATGCTGAAGACAATATATGGTTAGCCTTAGAAAACGGTGTTAATTGTGTAAATGTTAAATCTCCTTTTAGTATTTATGAAGATTATAAAGGCAAAATAGGAGCAGTTCGCACCTCAATAGTGTTTAATAACAATTTGTACTTAGGCACAAATCAAGGATTATTTTATAAAAAAAATGATTCCAAAGAAGACTTTAAATTAGTTGAAGGCATAGAAGAAGCGGTATGGTGTTTAACTGAAATAAAAAACACTTTATTTTGCGGACATGATACAGGAACTTCTATCATTACTTATAATAAAGCTGAAAAAATAAAAGGAATCCAACAAGGGACTTGGGATATAAAACCAATAAATATAAGTAAAGATTTACTCTTACAAGGTAATTACAATGGGCTTTACGTTATTCAAAAAATTAATAACAAATGGGTGTTTAGGAATAAAATTCAGGGATTTGACCTTTCTAGTAAGTTTTTCGAAATTTACGACAATCATGTTTTTGTAAGCCACGAATACAAAGGTGTTTTTAAGATTAAAATGGATGATGATTTCACAAAAGCAATAGAAATTGAGAAAGATACTACTATAGGTAAGGAATTAAATTCGAGTTTAATAAAATATAATAATGATTTACTGTTTTCTTATAAAGAAGGCGTGTTTAAATACGACATCACGAAAAATGAATTTTTAAAAGACACGATTTTAAGCACTTTATTTAAAAAAGAAGAGTACACCTCAGGAAGGCTAATTTATATAAATAAAAATATCAATACACTTTGGGGGTTTTCTAAAGCTAATTTGAGTTATTTTTCACCAGATAAATTAAGCAATGTTCCAAAGATTAACCAAATTTCATTTTCTAAGTCTTTACCAAAGGGATTAACCGGTTACGAAAACATTTCACGCCTAAATAATCAAAGGTATTTAATAGGAACTTCAACAGGGTATATTATTGTAGATTTAGATAAAGTACAGAATAAGAATTACAACATTGCTATTAACCATGTTACAACAAGCAGTATTGATGCTGATCAAGAAATAATTAATATGGCCAGTAACGGCTTCTTTAAAAATAAGCACAATAATATAGAATTTACTTATAGTGTTGCTGAGTTTGAAAAATACCTTGATACAGAATACCAATACCAATTAGAGGGTATGTATCCAAAATGGAGTAACTGGTCTAATAATGCAAGCACATTGTTTAAAAACTTGCCACATGGCGATTATGTTTTTAAAGTAAGGGCTAGAGTTGGAAACACCATTACTAAAAATGTAGCTTCCTATAGTTTTACAATAGATAGGCCATGGTATTTAACCAAAACCATGATCGGTATATATGTGTTTTTTGTTTTGTTGTTTTCCTTCATCATGCATAACATCTACAAAAGGTACTATATAAAACAAAGAGAAAAATTATTACAAAAGTCAAATCGCGAGTTAAAGTTAAAAGAATCAGAAAACAAACAACAACTCATGATGTTCAATAATGAAAAGCTAAGGCAAGATATTGATAACAAAAACCGGGAACTGGGCATATCCACAATGAGCTTAATTAAAAAGAATGAATTTTTAAATAGTATCAAAAAAGAACTATTGCATGCTCAGGATAATAAAAGCATTAAGCAAGTGATTAAGATAATTGATAGAAATTTAAATAATAACGATGATTGGCATGTTTTTGAAGAAGCGTTTAATAATGCAGATAAAGATTTCTTGAAGAAGATTAAAAACCTGCACCCATCACTTACTTCGAACGATTTAAGACTCTGTGCTTATCTTAGATTAAACCTTTCCTCAAAAGAAATAGCACCGCTACTTAATATATCTCCTAGAAGCGTTGAGGTTAAGCGTTATAGATTACGAAAAAAAATGGATTTACCCCACGAAGCTAGTTTATCCGATTACATTTTGGAAATATAAGACCACGACGAACCTTTTTATTACCACAACACTACCACAACATTAACTGATTTAATTACTTTATTATGGTATTTGGTATAGTAAGGTATATCGTATAAAACATAGTATTTATTAGTATTTCAATAAAAATTCATACATTTTTTTATGATGTATGTTTTTTGTTGAGGTGTAAAATTAGAATATCATAACACATGGGTTTAATTTTACAGAAACTAAAAACTCGACTAAATATGAAACAAATGTTCTTAAAAACTCTAGCACTGTTTTTTGTAGCTTTTACTAGCGCACAAAATGTAGATGTTAGTGGAAATGTACAAGACAACACAGGGTTTCCAATTCCTGGTGTAAATGTTATTGTAAAAAACACGAGTAAGGGTGCTGTTACCGATTTTGATGGTAATTTCACTATTACAGCTGTTGAAATTGGCTCAACGCTTTCTGTAAGTTACCTAGGGTATGTAACAAAAGAAATTGTTGTTGCCGATAATTCTAAACTATCAATTCAGTTAGAAGAAGACTTAGCACAACTAGATGAAGTAGTTGTAATTGGTTATGGTACGCAAATTAAAGAATTAGTTTCTGGAGCTTTTACAAGTTTAGATTCTGAAAAGATAACGGAATCTAACCCAGGAAGGATAGAAGAGGCGCTTATAGGTAATGCCGCAGGTGTTCAGGTTACATCAAATTCAGGATCTCCTGGAGCTGGATTAAATATTAGAATTCGTGGGGTAACAACTAATGGTGATAATAGCCCTTTAGTAATAGTGGACGGTGTTAATATCGGTCCTGATTTAGGTATTATTGACCCTAATGATATTGAAAAAATGGATATTATTAAAGATGCCAGTTCCGCTATCTATGGTGTTCAAGCGGCTAATGGTGTTATACTTATTACAACTAAATCTGGTAAGAAAAACAGAGCTACAAAGTTTTCGTATAACTCATTTTTATCCTTGCAACAGGCTTCAAATCAACTAGACTTAATGAATGCCTCCGAGTATGCTGTATATGTAAATGAAACAGAAGCAGCAGATGGCAATGGAATTCCTTACCCTAGCATTAATGGACTTGGTGTTGGAACAGATTGGCAAGATGAATTATTTACCACATCCCCAATAATTAGCCATACAATAGGTGCTAATGGAGGGTCGGATACCGTTACATATAGTGTGAGTGCCAGTTATTTTGCCCAAGATGGTATCATAGCTCCAGATAAATCTAATTATAATAGGATGACCATTAAGAACAACTTAGGCATCGATTTATCAAAAAAATTAAAACTAAACACCTTTTTACTGTACACAAACATTAAAAGTAAAGGTATAAATGAAAGCGGTAGAGGGTCTGTTTTATATTACGGCCTAAATGCATCGCCTTTAACTTCTGTTTATGATGGTACAGATGGATCGGGACCCTCAAGAGGCTTTACATATATTGGAGATAATCAAGGTTCTGAGATTGTGAATCCTTTGGCTGTTATTAACAATACATACAATCAGTCTAAAACGAATAGGTTTACAGGAAAAATAGAATTACAATACAGTATTTTAGAAAACTTAAAAGCAACTAGCCGTTTTAATTTTAACTATGCTGATGTAGTAAATAGAGGATATAACCCTTTAAGTTATTATGGATCTGGGAAGGTTGTAAATAATGTTTCATTAGATGGAGGCGTTTTCGATTTAGATAGAAATGATAACGGAGTTACAGATGTATTTAGTACAGTAAGTGAAGACAACCAAAACTACTTCGATTATAATTTTGAGAATTTTATAGACTATAAGTTTTCAATAGGAAACCATAATGTTAGTACTTTATTGGGCTCGTCTATAAGAAGTGAGAATTTTTATGGTGCCTATGGTTTTGGATACTTAACGTTAAGTTCTGACAGAGATAGTTGGAAAAATGCTTACCTATTTAATACGCAATCTTTTATTTATGATGAGGTTGTAGATGCTGACGGGAATATTGATAGCGGAGAAACTATAAGAACTAATAGCAATGCGTCAACAGGAATAAACGAAGATAGGTGGTATTCATTCTTTGGTAGATTGCAATATGATTTTGATGGAAAATACCTCTTCTCAGCTATGTTAAGACGTGATGCATCAACAAGATTCGGTCCAGAAAATAGAGTAGGATATTTTCCTTCTATTTCGGGAGGTTGGTTAATTAGTAAAGAAGATTTTTTTAAATCAGAAAGTATTAATAAATTAAAAGTTAGGGCTAGTTGGGGTATTACTGGTAATGACAAAATAGGTAGCTACAGATGGTTAGGCTTCCTGCAAGGAACCAACGGTACAGAAGCTTCGTATTCTTTTGGAGACAATTTATACTATGGTAATGCCATTGGTGCTTTGTCTAACCCTAATTTACAATGGGAAACCAATACACAAACAAACATTGGTATAGATGCAGGGTTTTTTAATGGAAAATTAGGCTTAACGGCCGATTACTATAAGAAAACAACAGAGGACTTATTATTAATCCCAGAAGTTTCTGCTTTAGTAGGTGCTGCGGCTCCGGGTAGTTCTGCTCCAATTGTAAATGCTGGAACTATTGAGAATAAAGGGTTTGATATCAGTTTAAATTTTAATCATGACTTTTCAGAAAATTTTAAATTAGGATTAGGCTTAAACGTAACTACCATTGAGAACAAAGCTGTTAAAGTAAATAATGCAGCAGGATTTATTTCTGGAGGCTTATTTGATTTGGCTCAGGAAACATCAAGGTTCCAAACAGGTCTTCCAATCGGTGTCTTTTATGGCCTAAAAACGGATGGTATATATCAAAACCAAGCAGAAATAGATGCTCTAAACACAGATACTAACGATGATGGTACGATAAATGACCTTGACGACAAGTTTCAAGATGGCGCAGCACCAGGCGACATTAGATTTGTTGACATTGATGGTGATGGTGTTATTGATAGCTCTGTTGATCAAACGGTAATAGGTAACCCTATCCCTGATGCCACGGTAGGATTCAATCTGAACCTAAATTATAAAGATTTTGATTTTGGCACCTCACTATATGCGTCAATAGGTAACGATGTGGTTAGAAGTTATGAACGTTTTTTAACCTATAGCAACAAATCAAGATTATACTTAGACAGATGGACTGGAGAAGGGTCTTCAAATACTGTTCCAAGAGCATCAAACAATGCGTCTGGTAATGTTTTGTTTTCTGATTTTTATGTAGAAGACGGTTCTTATTTAAGAATACAGAATGTTCAATTAGGATATTCTTTACCTAGTGAAGTCTTACAAAAATTAGGCTTAGACAGGTTTAGACTTTACGTAGCTGTAAACAACTTATATACATTCACTAACTATAGTGGATATAATCCAGATGTTTCTAATGCAAGTCCATTGGGCGCAGGAGTAGATTTGGGTCAATACCCTCAAACTAGAACGTTTACTACTGGAGTTAATATTTCATTTTAAAGACTAAGCGATATGAAAAATAATATAATAAAATTAATGATTCTTGCAGTCTTAACTATCTCAGTTAATGCTTGTGATGATTATATTGATATCTCTAAAGAAGGACAACAGAATACTGAAAACTTCTTTAATTCACAACAAGATTATGAAGATGCTTTAATTGGCACCTATGATCTTTTAGGAACCAATTATTTAATTCACATACTAGGAGAAATTGCCTCAGATAATGCTTTATGTGGAGGTGAGCGGCCTACAGATGTTCTGGAATGGCAGGAAATTGATGACATGAAGCATAATCCTGATAACCTAGCACTAAGAAATGTATGGAAATGGATGTATGCTGGTATTGGTAGAGCCAACTACATTGTTGAATTTCAAAATCAAGTTGATTTTGATAGAAAGCCTGAATTATTAGCTGAAAACTTATTTTTGCGGTCATTTTACTATTTTCAATTAGTTAAGTTTTTTGGGGATGTCCCGTTAGTTGTTGACGGCAGAATCTCTGTTGAAGGTGCTCAGTCTATTGGTAGAACGCCTAAAGCGGACGTCTATGATAAAATTGAACAAGATTTAATAACTGCTACAAATAGTTTGCCTTGGATACAAGCGCAACCAGGCAGAGCTACAAAAGGAGCTGCGTGGGCCTTATTGGGCAAAGTGTATTTATACCAAAAGGAATATGACAAGGCTGCAGATGCTTTTGATAAAGTAATTAAGTCAAATAATTATGATTTAGTTGAGGATTTTGGAACTATTTTTCTAAATGACAACGAGAATAATGAAGAATCTGTTTTTGAAATTCAATATTCTATTGGTGTAGAAGGAGGAAGTTACGAGGAATTAGAGTATTCTGAAGGTAATGTAGCAGCAGGTTTTATGTCACCAAGATTTACAGGTGAAAAGGTAAACTGGGGTCCTTATGATGATGGCAATACGTTTAGCACGCCTGTTCAAGCACTTGTTGATTTATATGATGTTGCAGATACTAGACTCAATGCAACATTTTTTAATATTGAAGCTTTCGTTGAACAAATGCCGGGATTAACTTTTGATAAAAGAAATGAATATACGGGTTATTACAATTATAAATACATGGTATATAAAGAAGCTAACTTACCAGACCCTAGAGTTACACACGGTAATAACTATAGAGCAATCCGCTATGCAGATGTTTTATTAATGGCAGCAGAAGCTAATCTTCAAGCTACATCGCCTAAAGGAGACCCAAAAGCATTGTTGGACGAAGTGAGAGATAGAGCCTTTGGCGGAGATACCGGCTACAGAGTTCCAGCTACTTTAGAAAACATTTTGCAAGAGCGAAGACTGGAATTGGCTGGAGAAGGTCATCGGTTTTTTGATCAAGTTAGAACCAAGAAAACGAGTACGATTCCTAGCTTTGAAGTCAATAAGCATGAATTATTTCCTATTCCAAGACTTGAAATCGAGCTTGCTGGAAACACTTGGTCACAAAACCCAGGATATTCAAATTAAAAAAATAAGATATGAAAACATTAAAATATATATTTAGTTTCGCTTTAATCTTCTTCATGAGTTGCGCCGAAGATGATAATGATTTAAGCTTTATTGATAAAGTTGAGGCGCCATCAGAAGTTTCTGCAGTTTTTAAGCCCACCTTAGATGAGGATTCAGGAAATTTAGGTCTAATTAGTATTACACCAAATGCTATAGGTGCCGCGTCTTACAATATAAATTTTGGAGATGGTACTGAAATGTTAGCAGAAGTAATTCAAGGTGAAAGTGTGGTACATCAATATGCTGAACTTCCCGAAGGAGAATTTTATGATGTAATTATAGAGGCTGTTGGAATAACGGGTCTAACCACTACTGGAACAGAATCGCTACCTGTGGTTTATGAAGCACCCGAAATGAGTTGTGTATTAAACGAAAATATTGAAATAAGCAATGATATAGCTATATCTAAAGAAGTAGATGTAACTGTAACGGCTAAATATGGTATCTCTTACGAGGTATATTTTGGTGAACCAGGAAAAGATGAACCTAAAACAGCTAATAATGGAGAACCCTTAGATTACCAATATCAAGAAGCTGGAACGTACACCATTAGAGTAGTAGCAATGAGTGCGTCGTCTCAAACAACAGAGTGTGTTTTTGATTTTGAAGTTACGGCGATTTTACAACCGCTAGCTTCAGCAAAGGCACCACCATTCAGACAAACATCAGATGTTATAAGTGTTTTTAGCGATAAGGCTAATTATGAATATAACCTAGCAAATGATTTGTTCCCTTACTGGGATCAAGGAGCAAATTGGAATGTGGGCCAATTTTTAATAGAAAATGCTACGTATACAGATACAATCGTTCGCTATACAGGATTAACCTACCAAGGAGTTCAGTTAGGAGCTGAAATTGACGCTTCAGAAATGGAATTTCTACATTTAGATATTTGGACCGCTGATGATAACGATGCTCAAGTATCGCCAATTAGTGCATCAACAGGTACTAATCAGTATGATTTAGCTTTAACGGCAAATGAATGGACATCGTTTGATATTCCATTGTCGTATTTTATCGATGGAGGTATGAGTATGAGTGATATTGCTCAATTTATGTTTTTGGGAGCACCAAATGGAGGCGCCATATTCGTAGATAATATCTACTTCTGGAGAGAAGCATCTAGTTACACGCCATTACTTTTTGACGATTTTGAAGGCAATGGAAATATTACAACTTGGGATGGAGATCAAGCAGGATTAAACACCGATTTTGTAAACCCGTATGTTAATGCCGATAATTTTTCAGATACTGTTTTAGAGTATCAAGATACTGGCGGACAGTATGCAAATGTTCAATTTTTAAGAGATTCTAAATTCGATTTATCTGCAGGAAAAAGTGTATTTTCTTTAAAAATATATGTGCCATCTTCTGGTATTACAGGTAGTCAAACGAATCAAGTTTCATTAAAACTTCAAAATAGTGAATTAGGACCAAATTTATGGCAAACACAAACATACATTATTAAAGAGATTGTTCTAGACGAATGGCAGGTCGTAACATTCGATTTTGAGAATGATAACTGGATAAACCAGAATAACAATGGTACAGATCCAGATCCTGTTGATAGAACAGATTTAGATAAAGTTGTCATTCAAGTTAATGGCGAAAATAATAATGATAATGTAATAGCCTATATCGATGATTTCAACTACGGCACAACACAACCTGCAGATAGTCCTCCCTCTCCAAGAGATGGTTTTGAAGGAAAAGGGACAATCACAACATGGGTTGAAGATCAAGCAGGGTTAGATACAGATTTTGCAAATCCGTTTATGGATGCTAATAATAATTCACCTACTGTATTAGAGTATCAAGATACAGGAGGACAATATGCCAATGTTCAGTTTACTGTAACGCCTAAATTTGATTTAATGGCTAAGAGTAAATTTACATTGAAAATATATGTACCATCTTCTGGTATTACAGGAAGTCAAGAAAATAATATTTCTTTAAAACTTCAAAACAGTGAATTAGGACCGAATGTATGGCAAACACAAACATTTATTATTAAACCTATTGTTCTAGACGCTTGGCAGGAAATTACATTTGATTTTGTAAATGATGATTGGATCAATCAAAATAATAATGGTCCAGATCCAGATCCTATAGACAGAACAGATTTAGACAAAGTTGTGATACAAGTTAATGGCGAAAATAATAATGATAATGTAATAGCCTATATCGATAATTTCAATTATCATAAATAAAAAATAAAAAGATGAAAACAATTAAATATTATATAACCTTTGTTCTTGCATTAATAACATTAATGAGTTGCGAAGAAGATAATTACGAAGTTGGAGATATTATTGCACCAAGTAATGTAAAACTTACAAAAGAGATTGTTGGTGAAGACTCCAGCAATCCAGGTGGAGATGGTAGTGGCTTAGTACACTTTACAGCTACGGCTGATAATGCTATAACTTATATATACAACTTTGGGGACAATACAGATGCTGTGGCCGCATCAGGAATTACGAGTCATAGGTTTTCAAAAGTTGACACAAACACATATACGGTTACGGTTATAGCCTCTGGAACTGGAGGGTCTCAAAGTACGTCTTCAATAAATATTGATGTATATAGTTCTTTCGACGACCAAGAAGCGAAAACCTTTTTAACTGGTGGTGCTGGTAATAGTAAAAAATGGTACTGGGCAGCAGATAAAGATGGAAATATTGGATTAGGACCAAACGATGTTCAGGCAGATGGCTCACATACATATTCTGCTTGGTTTAATGCAGGTCCTTGGTGGGAAGATAAGCTATGTATGTATGATGCAGAATTTGTGTATTCACAGTCTGCTGATGGCGATGTTACTTTTGAACAGTTAACAGAAATAGCCTACGTTAATGGAGATTATGCAAACATTATAAGTATTGATGGTAATACCTGTCATGGTCTTGAAGTTGCTCCAGGACTTACTGGAGTTAAAACTGTAACCTTATCTCCATCATCTTCTATTGCAACAGAGGATGCAAAAGACCCCGCTTATAGAGGGACGACAATAAATATTTCAGATGGCGGTTTTATGTGTTGGTATAACGGTGAGAGTTCAGGTACTTTAGAGATTATTGAAATAACTAATAGTACTCTGAAAGTGAGGGTTGAAGATGGGCCTAGAGCTTGGTATTGCTTTTTTCAAACAGAAAAACCAGTACAATAAAATTTATAATTTGAAGGAGTATACGTTATGCTCCTTCATTTTTTCTTGTAGTTGAATTGAATTTTCAAAAGAAAAATAAGTAATAAATTGTAATGTAAGGAAGGGGGTTATTCACTATAATTTCCTTCCTTTTTTGTTTAAAAAGGGATTAGTAATTCAAAATCATGTACTTTATGTTTAAAAAGTTAAAATACTCGACACCATTAATTACAAGTATCTTTTGCGCGTTAATATTATCATGTTCTGCAGGAGGAGATGATTCTATAGCAACAATAACAGAACCTCAAGAAGTTATTCCTTCTAATTTAGCATTAACCATAGAAATTGTTGGAAAGGACGCTAACTATCCTTTCGGTGATGGTTCAGGAGTTATAAAGTGTACTGCAACGGCAGCTAATACCATAAAATATGGTTTTAAATTTGGAAACGATACAGAACAAGAAAATATAACAGGTAATATTCAGCACACATTTACAACTAAAGGTACAAACGATTATCTGATTACGGTTTTCGCTTATTCTAGTACTGGAAACGTAATAAGTACTTTTAAAACAGTTAGCGTTATGGTTGGAAATCAATCTGGGGTTACCTGGGCTGATGAGTTTAATACAGATGGCCCTCCTAGCCCAGCAAAATGGAATTATGATATAAGTAATGGATGTCCAAATCTTTGTGGTTGGGGGAATAATGAAGCACAATATTATACCAATAGATTAGATAATGTTATTGTCGAAAATGGAGTATTGAAAATAACTGCGAAAAAAGAGAATTACCAAGGCGCACAATATACGTCTGCAAAATTATTGACAAAAGGGAAATTTGATTTTAAGTATGGTATTATAGAAATTAGAGCAAAGCTTCCTAGCGGAGGTGGCACTTGGCCAGCAATTTGGACTCTAGGTTCTAATATTACGTCTGTAGGCTGGCCTGCTTGTGGTGAAATTGATATTATGGAACATGCTGGGAATAGGCAAGGGACCGTTCAAAGCGCTATGCATACTCCTTCAAGTTACGGGAACACCTTTAATAAAGGTTCGCAGATCCTATCTAATGTTTCAACAGAATTTCACATATATAAAGTTGAATGGACTTCTGAAGAAATGGTATTTTCTGTTGACAATATAGAACACTATAGATATAATCCATCTAATAAAAACAGCAGTACATGGCCTTATGACGCTAATCAATATCTCATTTTGAATGTTGCCATGGGCGGTAGTTTTGGAGGTGCAATAGATTCTAATTTTATTGAATCTACAATGGAAATAGACTATATAAGAGTCTCTCAATAAATTAAAAAAATATGATTCCCTTTTATCATAAACCTTATGATTCAACATTGTAAAATATTATAATTATCATACATCAGATGAAAGTTTATATGTTTTAAAAATGTCTAGTAATTTGAAGAGATAAACAATTTAGGTTTATAGAAAGTATTATTTCTCCCAAATTTGACATAACATGTAATGTGTCAAAAAAAACAAACCACAACAAACCTGATATATACCCATACAATACCACAACATTTATGTTTTTTTAGGGTGTCTTGTATTTATTGTTGCGGTGGTTATCACAATAAAACCTGGATATAATTGAGGTTTGTACAATAAAACACTAATTTTTTTAACATGTATGTTTTTTGTTGAGGTCTTTTTTGTTGATTTCTCAATTTACAAGGGTAATTTAGTTCCTAACAAACCCCTGCTATACCTTAATATTAGCATTCTATAAATTTATAATATTAGAATGATCAACTTTTAAACTAAATAAAACTATGAAAAACAATTTTCTAAAACTAGTCCTTTTCTTGTTTACAGCAACTGTATTTGCCCAAGCAGATAAAGTATCTGTTTTAAGTAATGAAGAGGGTATGAAATTAGTTGTCAATGGAGAGGACTTCATGATTAACGGTATGAACTGGGATTATATTCCTATTGGGACCAATACAGTGAATGCCGATTTTTGGAATAAATCTGATGACGTCATCAAAGCTGGGCTTGATACTGAAATGTCTCTTCTTAAAAACATGAACGTCAATGTGATTCGTCAATATACCGGTGTGCCAGCAAAATGGATTCAGTATATATACGAAAACTATGGTATCTATACCATGCTTAATCACTCTTTTGGGCGTTATGGTTTAACGCTTGATGGTGTTTGGACACCAGTAACTAAATATTCTGAGGCTCGTACTCAAGAATTTTTGATGTCTGAGGTTGAAAACCTAGTGAATGGTTATAAAAATACGCCTGGTTTGTTGCTATACTTGTTGGGTAATGAAAATAACTATGGTTTGTTCTGGGCAGGTGCAGAAACTGAAGATTTTCCAGATAGTGAAGAAGAAAAGAAATTCATTGGTGAATCCCGAGGAAGACCAATGTATAAACTCATGAATGAAGCTGCTAAAAAAATGAAGGCTATGGATGCTTCCCATCCAGTAGCTATATGTAATGGCGATGTGTTGTTTATAGATATCGTAGCAGAAGAATGTAAAGATATTGATATATACGGTGTCAACTCGTATCGGGGTGCTTCTTTTACCGACATGTTTAAGGTGGTTAAAGAGAAACTTAACAAACCAATTATGTTTACAGAGTTTGGTGCCGATGCCTATAATGCTATTGAAAAAAGTGAAGATCAAAAAGCGCAGGCCTATTATATGGTAGAAAACTGGAAGGAGATTTATCAAAATGCTGCTGGTTTAGGAAAAGCTGAAAACTCATTAGGAGGTTTTACATTTCAATTTAGTGATGGATGGTGGAAATTTGGTTTTGACAAGAGAAAGAACGCCGATGTTCATGATATTAATGTGTCATGGGCCAATGGGGGTTATGGAATAGATTTAGAACCTGGTAAAAACAATATGAACGAGGAGTGGTTTGGTATCTGTGCCAAGGGGCCAACGAATCCTAGAGGTCTTTATGATTTATACCCCCGTGCGGCATATTATGCTTTAAAGGAGGCGCATCAATTAAACCCATATAGAGAGGGTGTTAAAGCAGAGGACGTTAGTAGTCATTTTGAAGGTATTTCATTAATGGATGCAGTTCTTAGAGCGCGGGGTGATAAAGCGGCTTTAGTAGGCAGTGAAACCTCTAAAATTCGATTAAGCAATATGAGGGCAGAGTTTACAACATATAATACTGGTGGTAGTTTACTTACAACGCCTGATAGCCCAGATCCAGATGAAGATGTTTATCCAAATCAATTGGGATTTGATCATATGCAATCTTTCTTTATTGGTGTAGAAGGGAATCCAGCTCCAAATATGCGCGCAAATTTCAATGTTAATATTCTTGGAGATGTAGCTGAAAATCCCATAGATGAAATTTTTTACGAGAATAGAGGAAGAACGAAATCAGTAAACACTATCGATGGACCTTTGCCAATTACCGATTTGGATCGTGTTCAACTATATAATGCAGAGTTTGAATGGAACACGGAAGAATTGGATGTAAGGGGATTTTATCGTACCGGACATGGTCACTGGGGTTATGAAGGTGATTTCTTCGGTTTGTATCCAGAAGCAAATTATGGTCCTAATCTAGACATTTATAACGGCGTCATATCTGGTATTGAAATAGATGGTAAGAATAACTTGAACGGTTTTAAAGGCGCTTTTGGGCCTCAATTGTGGTGGGGAGCAAATCCAGCAATCTTGCTTAAATATAGTACAAAATTAGGGCATTTTGATGTTTCTGGTGTTTATCATGAAGATATAGATGATCTTGGTGAAGTAGTATCATCAAACGCTATCCCAATGCCTAAAACACGAAGAGCCACCATTCACATTAAAAGGGAATTTGGAAACCTAGGACTCGAAGTAGGAGGTATTTGGGGCGGTGACCCGTTAAATGGAAGAACATTTCAAGTTGCAGAAAACAATCCAGATTATGATGAATTTGCTCCAGATTCTGAGGCTAAATATATTATTTATAATGATAAAATTAATTCAGATGATAATTGGGGGGCAAAAGCTAAAATAACCTATCAGGGTGGTAAGTTCAATTGGTATGCTCAAGGTGCTATGCAAGGTTTAGTAGCTAATGGTGGTGCCGATCAAACCCAAACATTTACAGGATGGCAACTTAAAGACACTGGAAGTGGTAACCAAACTAATTTTCTTTCAGGGTTCACCTATACCATAGGAAATTTTCAAATTGCACCAAATTTCTTATGGCAAAAACCAATTGTAGATGCCATGCCAAATGATGTGCAGGCACCAGGAAGATTGAGAAATATTTTTGACGATCCATTTGCCGTAAGAGGGAATAGAGAAACAACCGCCGGTGAAATATTATTTACCTACGACCCTACACCAGGAACCTGGTATTATGAGTGGGATAACGATAGCGCGGAAAATGCCAAATTTGCGATGAATTTAGGTTTTGTGTTTCGTCATCATCCCACAGCTCAAGATGCTGCCATTGGATTCCTCGCAGATCGTTCATTATTTGCATTTCCAAATGCTGCACCAGCACAAGACTTGTGGGAAGCACATACTCGTATCGTATCTAAAGTGAGTCCAGATCTTGGTTTAATCGCTAACCTTTATGCTGGGAATGGTCAAGCCAAAGGTAGCGACGATAGATTAATTACACGTATTGGAGGTGATATTAGATTACTCTATAAAAAGGTTAAGCTAGTACATTCGTTTAAAATTGATGACTGGGGGCCTTTTGATTATCACCGCGATTTTAACTTAACATACCCAGTCCAGTTGATGCTGGATATTTCGACTACAGTTGGGAAACCAGGTTGGTTTATTTTACCAGGTACTAGAATGGGAATACGAGGTACATGGCGATCTCTTAATGAATTTTCGCCCAGATACAGTCCAAACAATGCTTTGGAATTTGCGAATGCGCCTATCATTAGTCCAGTTGGATTTGATAACGGAAATGAATGGGAAATTAGAACCTACGTGCACATCAATATTGGAAAATAAAAATTTATAAAAATGAAAAACATAAAATTTATTTATTTAAAAATAACACTTCTTTTCGGATTGATTTTTACAATGACTGTGAGTTGTGAAAGAGATTTGTCAGAAGATGTTGAATTCGGCAAATTCGGAACTTCTGGAGAGGTTTTTATTGATGGTTTTAGTGGCGGATTGAGCTATGATCCCTTTGGTGATTCAAAGCTAGATGCTTTCTCTGTTGATAGTGAGGTAAAATATTCAGGAAGCGCATCGATGAGATTTGATGTTCCTAGCTTTGGTGATCCTTTAGGCGCTTATGCAGGAGCTACCTTTCGGGATGCTTCTGGTCGAAATCTAACAGGGTATGATGCGCTTACATTTTGGGTAAAAGCCTCTCAGGCAGCCATCTTAAATGAAGTAGGTTTTGGAAATGATTTTGAGGGAAATAAATATCTGACTACGTTAAACAATGTTCCTTTAACCACCTATTGGCAAAAAATCATCATTCCTATTCCTTATGCCTCTAAATTACACCAAGAAAAAGGGATGTTTTGGTACGCAGAAGGTCCAGAAAATGGCTTTGGTTATACATTCTGGATTGACGATTTAAAGTTTGAAAAACTAGGTACCATTGGCCAACCTAAACCGGCTATTGTTAACGGTGAAGACCTTATACAAGACACTTACACAGGAGTTAATCTTAAAGTAACAGGGTTAACACAAACGTTTAATTTAGGTTCTGGTCTTAATCAAACGGTTTCTGCGGCGCCAAGTTACTTTGATTTTGCCTCCTCTGATCCAAGTTTAGCATCAGTAAATGAATTTGGGGATATTGAGATTATAAATGACGGAGCTCCAGTTATAACAGCAAGTTTAGCAGGTGTGGAGGCCGCTGGGTCTTTAACAGTAAATAGTTTAGGTGATTTCCAATTAGCGCCTGTACCAACAAGAGCCCCTGATAATGTGACTTCTATTTTTAGTGATTCATACACAAACTCGCCTGTAGACTTTTTTAACGGATTTTGGGAACCCTATCAAACAACCCTATCTGCTGATTTTCAAGTTGAAGGTAATAACATCTTAAATTATACCAATTTTAATTTTGTTGGAAACCAATTTTCTAATCCAACGATTGATGCATCACAAAAATCAAATGTTCATATAGACATGTTCATTCCAAGTGAGGTGCCTTCAAATATGGACTTTTTAATTACAATTGTCGATTTTGGTATTGATCAAGCCCAAGGAGGTGGTGATGACACAAGAGAACAAATATTTTTCGATAAATCTATTTGGGTTTCAAATACATGGATTACACTAGAGTTTCCAATAACATTGTCTAGTAGAAATAGTATAGGACAGATTATATATGAGAATATTAATTTTTCGTCACTAGGAAGCTTTTATTTAGATAACATCTATTTCTATAGTGAATAACACTGTATTTAGAGATTATAAATTTAAACTATGAATTCAAAAAATATAATAAGAATGAAAACGAAAATCTTTAAGCAGCATATAATATATAGAAAAGTAAACTTGGTATTTGGTATTCTTGGTCTTACGGTATTAGTTTTATTGACGGTGTTCACTAGCTGTTCAACTGACGAAACCCAAACGGTTGCCAGATTTACAGAATTGGCAATGGCGGATGAGTTTGATGTTGAAGGGGCTCCTAATCCAGCCATTTGGGGTTATAATATTGGCGATGGTAGCGATACTCCAGCAGGATCAGGCTGGGGTAATGGCGAGTTACAATACTATACCAACCGTACTGAAAACGTAAAAGTAGAAAACGGTGTTTTGATTATTTCTGCAAGGAAAGAATCATTTAACGGGTCTTCATATACTTCTGCGAGACTTTTAACCAAAGGAAAATTAGAACAAACGTATGGGCGTTTTGAAGCTCGTATGAGATTGCCTTATGGACAAGGTATTTGGCCTGCATTCTGGTTGTTGGGAGACGATTCAAACGGTACGGAAGTTTGGCCTCAAATAGGTGAAATAGACATTATGGAATATGTAGGTGATGAGCCCACTAGAATGTTTGGAACTGTTCATGGGCCATTATACTCAGGAGGGGAATCGATTAGTAAAGCATATGAATTGAATAACGATAGATTTGATACTGGATTTCACATTTTCGGAATTGAATGGGGCCCAGATTATATTAATTACTATGTTGATGATGTATTATACAATCAAATAACACCAGATGATGTTCCAGGAGAATGGGTGTTTAATCGTGGGCCTTTTTATATCATAATAAATCTCGCGGTTGGAGGATCATTACCAGGACCTCCAAATGATGAAACCGTATTTCCTCAAAACTTGCTTGTAGATTACGTAAGAGTATATAAAAGAAGTAACAACTAAACTAATAAAAAAGACGATGAAAAAATTAATTAGAACATTTAAACAGATATCAATTTTAATCTTGGCGATAACCTTTTTAGGTTGCGAAGATGATGAGGGGAATTTACCAAAAGTTGTTGCCGGGTTTACCCATACTATTAATGTAGACAATGGAGTAGTAACATTTATAAATATATCAGAAAATGCAACCAACTACAGTTGGGATTTTGGAGAGGGAAGTAATTCAACGCTTATTAACCCTGTTAAAGCTTACCCACCAGGAGAGTACTTGGTTACTTTAAAAGCAACCAATGTTGCAGGAGCGACAGAAATTTTTGTGGATACCATAGTCATTTCAGATGTTGGAGCACCAATAATCACGTTACTTGGGGATACCACTCTAAATATTAATGTTGGTGGAGTATTTACCGACCCAGGAGCAACGGCTACGGATGATTTAGATGGAGATATTACTGCTAACATTGTAGTTGCAGGAGATACTGTGGATGCTGATACAGCAGGCACGTACATCATTACATACAATGTAAGTGATGCCGCAGGAAATGCAGCGACTCAAAGAACAAGAACGGTTATAGTTGCCGCAGATGTTGTAGCGCCAGTAATCACTTTAGTAGGAAGCGAAACGATAAATATCACACTTGGAGAATCATTTACCGATCCAGGAGCAACAGCTACAGATAATGTAGATGGAGATATTACAGCCAACATTGTAGTTGCTGGAGATGCTGTAGATGTAAATACAGCTGGCACTTATATAATTACTTATAATGTTAGTGATGCCTCAGGTAATGCTGCGACGGAAGTTACAAGAACGGTTGTTGTGACTGACCCTGATGCTTGTTTAGCAGAAACAACGGAATCTTTTGCAGCAGCAGATTTTAATGTAACGTTTCAATCAGCAAATTCAGCAACAACTATAAAAACAGAAGCGTCAACCATAGTAAGAGTGGCAAATCCTGATACCAATAATGCTGTAAACAGTTCGTGCTATATAGGTGAATTTAAAAGAGAAGGAGGAGCTACAAGCGCATACGCCCATAATAAATTTGAGCTTAGTACAGGTGTTGATCTTGTGGCTAATGCTGGGTTTAAAATAAAAGTGTGGTCTCCAGTTGCTGGAGCTAAACTTACCTTAAAATTAGAAGGTGGTAACGCTGTACAAACGGATAAAAGTACTACTGTTGCTAATGCTTGGGAAGAATTAACCTTTGATTTTAGCACTGCTCAAAATGATACAAACAATAAAAGCATTGTGCTATTCTTTAATATAGAAACTACCGCAGCAGCAACGTTATATTATGATGACTTTAGGCTTTATGCCCGCACCGGCGGCGGCGGAGGCGGAGGCACACCAGGTACAGCTGCTGGTGATATAGCTGTAAATGGTGGTTTTGAAGATGGAAACCTTGATGGTTGGGCAGCATATAATAACGGAGGAACAATTGAAGCTGTTACAACACAACCTAGCACAGGAACTTATTGTGCCAAACTTTTTGCAAGTCCAGAAACTGGATTAAATCCAACACTTAAACAAGAAAGAAAAGCTGCTGGCACACTTGCCGTAGGAGATGAAGTTAAAATCACGTTTGATTATAGAGGAGCATTAACAGGAGAAAGTGGGGCTTATTCAATTCAATCTTTTGTTGAGGCTGCAAATGGAGTTAATCAAGTTGTGAATATTTCAGTTGACCCATCAGATACTTGGCAAACCTATTCAACAACTTATACTGTAGCTGCCGGTGACATAAGCGGTGGTATAACATTGGAGTTTGTAGCAATATGTGGTGGTGTACCCGGTTGTAGTTCAACGTTGTATTTAGACAACATTTCTGTAATAATAAATCCATAAGCTTTGGTCTATTTTGATATAGATAAGTAATAACAAGTAATGATATAAAAAGGTTAGTACAAAGGAATTTGCTGGCTAGCCTTTTTTTAAAAATTGAAATAAGAAAGGTTTCAAAGACCTAATAAAATTTTAAGTAAATAATAATGAATCAAACCATTTCGAAATCAGAAGAAATCGCTTTAGGGCTTTCAGATAAAGTGACTGGAGAACTAGTTACCATTAATAATGAATCGTATTATAAGATTTCTAACAGTGATGCTATGCGCCCATTTTTTATGAGCATTGTTAGTGATTCAAATCACTGGATGTTTATTTCAAGCAATGGCGGTTTAACGGCTGGGCGAAAAAACGCTGAATTTTCATTATTTCCTTATTATACAGATGATAAAATAACAGAATCTGCTGATATTACAGGAAGCAAAACCATATTTCAAATTCATATTAAAAGTAAAACCTATATATGGGAGCCATTTTCCGTAAGACAAGCAGGGTTGTACCAGATTACAAGGAATTTATACAAGAATAGTTATGGTAATAAAGTTATTTTCGAGGAGATTAATAAAGATTTAGGACTTACTTATAGGTATCAATGGAGTTCTAGCAATCAATTTGGATTTGTAAAAAAATCAACTATTATAAATAACTCTTTTAAAAACATAAGTGTTACTTTTTTAGACGGATTACAAAACATCTTACCTTCTGGAGTTACTTCCGATTTACAAAATAGTAGAAGTAATTTAGTAGATGCCTATAAAAAAAGCGAATTACTGCCAGAAGTTGGTTTAGGTGTTTATGCGCTTAGTGCTTTTATTGTTGATAAAGCAGAACCAAGTGAAGCTTTAAAATCCAATATCATTTGGTCTATAGGTGCTGAAAATCCAACATATTTAGTGTCGTCTTTACAGCTTGATAATTTTAGAAGCGGAAATAAGGTAAAACAAGAAATAGATATTAAAGCTGAAAAAGGCGCGTATTTTATTTCTTCAGATTTAGAACTTGAAGCAAATTCAGAAAAAGACTGGACGTTTGTTACCAATGTAAATCAATCGATTACTGGAGTAATTGAAATTTCAGAAATGATAAAAAATGAAACAGATTTGGCGGTTCTAGTTCAAAAGGATATTGACGCTGGAACTGAAAGGTTAATTCAATTAACGGGTGCATCTGATGGTTTACAGGCATCAGAAGATACGCTTACCAACAGCAGGCACTTTGCTAATACCCTATTCAATATCATGCGTGGTGGTATTTTTGATGATGGTTATCAAATAGAAAAAGGAGATTTTGTAAAATATATAGCTAAAGCTAATAAAGAGGTTTTCAACAAAAAAGCAAAAACCTTAAAAGCCTTACCAGAGTTATTTTCTTTAAAGGATATAAAGCATTTTGCAGAACAAAGTAAAGACAACGACTTTAAACGGCTTTGTTTTGAGTATTTACCCTTAAAATTTAGTAGAAGACATGGTGATCCGAGTAGACCTTGGAACAAGTTTTCTATTAATACACAAAGTGAAATAGATGGTTCTAAAATTTTAGATTACGAAGGGAATTGGCGCGATATTTTTCAAAACTGGGAAGCATTAGCACATGCATATCCTGAGTTTATAGAAGGTATGATTCATAAGTTTTTAAATGCGACTACTTTTGATGGTTATAACCCATACCGTGTTACAAAAGATGGCTTTGATTGGGAAATCATTGAAGAGAACGACCCTTGGTCTTATATAGGTTATTGGGGAGATCATCAAATTATATACCTTTTAAAATTCTTAGAATTTATAGAAGGGCACTACCCTGGCGCTTTAGAAAAACGCTTTAATCAAGATGTATTTGTTTATGCCAATGTGCCTTATAAAATAAAAAGCTATGCCGATACTTTAAAAAACCCAAAAGACACGATTGATTTTGATTACGATTCAGACCATAAAATCAATGAAAAAAGAGCCATTTTAGGTGCTGATGGCGCATTATTGGAAGATCAAAACTCTAACATATACAGAGTTAATTTAATCGAGAAATTATTGGCTACAGTATTGTCTAAGGTTTCAAACTTCATTCCAGAAGGAGGCATTTGGTTAAATACACAACGCCCAGAATGGAATGATGCTAACAACGCTTTGGTGGGTAATGGAGTATCCATGGTAACGCTTAATTATTTATACAGATTTTTAAGTTTCTTTGATCAAGTGGTTTCAAAAGCTGAAACAAAAGATATTAAAGTATCAGAAGAGTTAGTGAACTTCTTTAGCAATGTTGTTAAAACACTTCAAACAAACGCTAATATTCTATCTGGCAACATATCCGATAGAGACCGAAAAACAGTACTTGATGGTTTAGGACAAGCTGGAAGTAATTATAGAGAAACTATTTATAATAAAGGATTTTCAAGCTCTAAATCAGAATTAAAATTAGAAGAAATTTCGAATTTTATCGAGCTTACCAAATCATATTTGGAACATAGTATTGATGCCAACAAGCGCCCCGATAATATGTATCATGCCTATAATTTAATGACGGTTGAAAATGATGATGCCGTGTCTATTTCTTATTTATCAGAAATGCTAGAAGGTCAAGTAGCAGCATTAAGTTCTGGCTACCTCTCCCCTACTCAAGCATTGAGTTTGTTGGATGGACTAAAGCATAGTGCGTTATTTAGAGAGGATCAATACAGTTACATTCTGTATCCAAATAAAGATTTGCCTCGATTTGATAAAAAGAACAATATTCCTTCAAATAAGGTAGAGCAGTCTGCACTATTAAAAAAATTGGTTGAAGATAAAAACAGACAAATCATCGAAAAAGATGTTAAAGGACATTATCATTTCAATGGGAACTTCAACAACGCAAATAGTTTAAAAGAAGCGTTAATGAATCTAGATGATTCTTATAAATCTTTAGTTGAAAAAGAAACCGATTTATTGCTTCAAACTTTCGAAGATATTTTCGATCATAAATCTTTTACAGGGCGTTCAGGAACTTTCTTTGGTTATGAAGGATTAGGGTCTATTTACTGGCACATGGTATCTAAGTTGTTATTAGCGGTTCAAGAAAATTGTTTGTTAGCTATTAACAATAATGAAAGTGAAGAACTCATCGGGAAACTTTTAGATCATTATTACGAAATAAACGCTGGTATTGGGGTTCATAAATCGCCTGAATTATATGGTGCTTTTCCAACCGATCCCTATTCACATACACCAGCAACAAAAGGCGCACAACAACCAGGCATGACCGGACAAGTTAAAGAAGATATATTGAGCAGGTTTGGAGAGTTAGGTGTTTTTGTTGAAGATGGAAACATAGTATTTAAACCAAGTTTATTACAAATTAAAGAATTTTTAAGAACCCCATCTACATTCAATTTTACTAATGTTAGTAAAGAGCAGCAGGACATTTCACTTGATGCTAACTCATTATGCTTTACATATTGTCAAGTTCCAATCATCTACAAATTATCTGATAAAGAAGCTCTGCAAGTTGTTTTTAATAACAGCAGGCATATGGATCTAGATAATACAAGCCTTGATTTGGAAACCTCTAAATCTATTTTTGAAAGAAAAGGAGAGGTAAACCATATTATCGTTTCGATTAAAAAATAGAAACGTAAGCCATGTTAATAATTAAAAAATATATAACACTTTCAATATTAATACTAATGCTAGGATGTAATGAAACGCCGAATGCTAAAAAGCAAATAACGGCAGCCACTATTTTAGGAAATCCAGATTATTTAGCAATCTCTTATGGCGGTTACCGTCAAAAAACGCGAGATATTCAACCTACTATTGCTGAACTTAAAGAGGATATGAAGATTTTAGCAGCTATGGGTATTAAAATTCTTAGAACCTACAATGTTCAATTACAACAAGCGCCAAATATACTAAAGGCTATTTCTGAGTTAAAGGAAGAAGAACCAAACTTCGAAATGTATGTGATGTTGGGCGCTTGGATAGATTGCCAAAATGCTTGGACAGACTTGGAACCAAACCATGAAGTTGAAAGCGAACAAAATACAGGAGAAATTGCTAGAGCAGTGGCCTTAGCAAAGCAATATCCAGATATCGTAAAAATTATAGCCGTTGGAAATGAAGCTATGGTAAATTGGGCAACTAGTTATTTTGTGCGCCCTAATGTCATTTTAAAATGGGTGAATCATCTTCAGGAATTAAAGAAGTCTGGTGAACTTTCTAATGATTTATGGATTACCTGTTCAGACGATTTTTCTTCATGGGGCGGTGGCGATCCAAGTTATCATACTAAAGATTTAGAAAAACTAATCAAGGCAGTAGATTATATATCTATGCATACATACCCTATGCATAACTCTCACTATAATCCTGCTTTTTGGTTAGTTCCAGAAAATGAGAATACACTTTCGGATAAAGAAATGATAGAATCCGCTATGCAACGTGCATTAGAGTTTGCTGTAAAGCAATATGATTCTGTATCCAATTATGTAAAAAGTTTAGGGGTTAATAAACCCGTCCACATTGGAGAAACAGGCTGGGCAACGGTTTCTAACGGACATTACGGTCCCAACGGGTCAAAAGCAGCAGATGAATATAAATCTGGGCAATATTATAAGCTTATGAGAACTTGGACAAACAAACAAAAAATATCTTGCTTTTATTTCGAAGCCTTTGATGAGCAATGGAAAGATTCCCATAACTCTAAAGGGTCTGAAAATCATTTTGGTTTAATAACCCTTAATGGTGAAGCAAAACATGCCATTTGGGATTTGGTTGATAAAGGTGTTTTTGAGCGGTTAACAAGAGATGGACAATCTATAAAAAAGACCTACAATGGCGATAAAGAAGCCTTAATGCAAGATGTTTTTGTTCCGCCTACAGCAGTAGAGTTTAGTATGTCGCATCAATAAACAAACAATCAAAAATGAAAGCAACAAATATATATTTCTATAGTCTTTTTATAATTATGATGAGCTGTAATAAACCAGAAAACAAATTACAAGTTGAAGTATTTGAAACTTCAGCACAAGGAAATAAGTTGACTAAAGTTTCTGAGTTTCCTTTTACAGAAAAGAGAGTGACTATTAAGTTGATTCCAGAACAAACCTTTCAAACCATTTCGGGGTTTGGAGGCGCGTTCACGGAGTCTTCAGCGTATCTTTTAAATAAGTTAAGTCAAAAAAATAGAGATACCATTTTAAAAGCCTATTTCGCAAAAGAGGGTGCTAATTATTCGTTAACAAGAACACACATGAATTCTTGCGACTTTTCATTAAGTCAATATTCATATACTCCAGTTGAAGGGGATAAAAACTTGGAACACTTCACTATTGAAGAAGATAAGGATGATTTAATCCCCATGATAAAAGATGCCATGGCAGTATCAGAAGACGGATTTAACATTTTCGCATCACCATGGACCGCAGCACCGTGGATGAAAGATAATAACCATTGGGTGGGCGGCAAACTACTTCCAGAATATTACGATACTTGGGCGCTATTCTTTTCTAAATATGTAGACGCTTACGAGACAGAAGGCATTCCAATTTGGGGCTTTACGGTAGAAAACGAACCACATGGAAATGGTAACAATTGGGAAAGCATGCATTTTTCACCTAAGGAAATGACTGATTTTGTACAATTTCATTTAGGGCCAAAATTAGAAGCTGATGGCTATGGTGATAAAATTATTTTAGGGTATGACCAAAATAGAGCGGGCTTAAAAGAATGGGTAGATGAGATGTATAGAGATGAAGCTTCTTCAAAATACTTTCATGGTACGGCCATTCATTGGTATGAAAGCACCTATGATTATTTCCCAGAAGCCCTACAATATGCACATCATAAAGCGCCTAATAAATATTTAATAGAAACCGAAGGTTGTGTAGATTCCGAAGTCCCAAAATGGCAAGATGATGCTTGGTATTGGAGTAAGGAAGCTACGGATTGGGGTTGGGATTGGGCATCTGAAGAAGACAAACACCTACACCCAAAGTATGCTCCAGTAAACCGTTATGCCAGAGATATTATTGGATGCCTTAATAATTGGGTTGATGGTTGGGTAGACTGGAATATGGTTTTAGATAGACAAGGCGGTCCAAACTGGTTTAAAAACTGGTGCGTTGCACCTGTAATTGTAGATCCTGATGCCGATCAAGTGTACTTCACCCCTATCTATTACACCATGGCACATTTTAGTAAATATATTAGACCCAATGCTAAAATTATAGGACTAAAAAACTCCGATGATAAATTGATGGCAACAGCAGCACAAAACCCAGATGGTTCAATAGCTGTTATACTTTTTAATGAATTTGAATCCCCAAAAACTGTTACCCTAATTCTAAATGAGAAAAATGTTGAAATTACAATAGATGCGCAAGCAATTCAAACTATCGTAATTCATAAAGTATAAAAAGAAGATTAATTAACTAAACCAATAAGATATGTCAAATATAAAAACAGCAGCAAAAGATAAAGTTCCTTTTGGACAAAAAATGGCCTTTGGTTCTGGTCATTTCGTTCTTAATTTGCTACCAGGAGCCTTAGGGTTTTTTATGTTCTTTTTGCTTACGGCTTTTGGAATGGACCCGCTTTATGCAGGTATATTAGGGGCCTTACCAAGGCTTTTTGATGCACTTTCTGATCCTATTATGGGTTTTATTTCAGATAATACGAAGTCAAAATGGGGTCGTAGACGACCATATATTTTTATTGGTGCTATTTTAAGCGGATTACTATTTGCTATGACTTGGCAAATGTCTCCTGACAATTCTCAAATGTATAATTTTTGGTACTTCCTTATTTTATCAATTCTGTTTTTAGCCGGTAATACAATGTATGCTACACCATTGGTAGGTTTGGGGTATGAAATGACTTCAGATTACAATGAGCGTACCAGATTAATGGCTTTTTCAAATACTATGGGGCAAATTGCTTGGATGATTGTGCCATGGTTTTGGGTGATAATTGCAGACCCACAAGTATATGAATCTCAGGCTGTAGGAGTAAGACATTTATCCATAATTGTGGGTTGTGTCTGTGTTGTTTTAGGAATATTACCTGCTATTTTTTGTAGAGGTATAGATTCTGCCAATATGGAAAACAGAAAAGAAATAAATGTTAAAAGTTTATCTTCTAATTTAAAGGATTTATGGGAAGGTATTAAGCAGGTGTCAAAAAACAAGCCATTTATGAAGCTATGTGGAGCTACATTTTTAGTGTTCAACGGTTTTCAAATGGTAGCCGCATTTAGTGTGTATATCATTGTGTTTTATATGTATAATGGTAGTTACGCAGATGCAGGTACATGGCCAGCTTGGTTTTCAACAATTACTGCAGTTATTACAGCTTTTATTGTCATTCCTATTATTTCTGCAATGGCAAATAAATGGGGTAAAAGAAAAGCATTTATTATCTCTACAGTTATTTCTATTATTGGATATATCCTTAAATGGTGGGGATTCGATAATGAATTAAATAAAGAGTTTAATAATACAAGTCTTGGTGAATCATTAAATAACGGAGTTGCTGCCCTTTTCGAATCTTTAAATCCATTTTTGGAAAGTATGGGAATGTCTTGGTTTAGTATTGATACAAGTGCAGGTTCACCATGGCTTATGTTTCTTCCAATACCATTTATAGCATTTGGTCTTGGGGGGTTATTTACTTTGATGATGAGTATGACCGCTGATGTTTGCGATCTAGATGAGCTACAAAATGGCATGCCTCGAAAAGAGGGAACGTTTGGCGCTATTTATTGGTGGATGGTTAAAATTGGTCAGTCTATTGCTTTGTTTTTAGGTGGTTTAGTATTAAAATTAGTAGGGTTTATTTCTGATGCCGAAGTGCAGACCGCCGAAACAATGCACAGTTTAAGGGTTGCAGATATAGTTATTCCTTCCGTAACTGCTGGTATTGCTATTTTTATAATGTATAAGTATAGTTTGAATGAAACAAGAGCTAGAGAAATAAAGGCAGAATTAGTAGAACGTAGAGGGGAACTTTAAAAATAATAATATATATTGAAAAATCATGTCATACAGAGCAGATAAAATCAGGTCATTAGCAGGATTAAATCTTGATAATAAAACAGAAAAGGGATTACACAATTTATTCAAAAGAACATTAAAGGGTGGTATGCATGGGCTATGTTTTAGCCCCTATGAAGAAGGTCAAGAACCCGGTGACCAAATGACTGAAAAACAGATTAGAAGGCGTATGAAAATCATTAAGCCTTATACCAAATGGATACGTTCTTTTTCATGTACCGATGGTAATGAGGCTATTCCTCGAATTGCTAAAGAATACGGCATTAAAACCTTAGTAGGCGCATGGTTAGGTGATGATGATGAAATCAATAAAAAGGAAATAGCAGGACTTATAAAACTCGCTAAAGAAGGCTATGTGGATATTGCTGCTGTTGGTAATGAAGTGATGTATCGAGGTGATTTAACCGAAGATGAGCTTTTAGTTTTTATGCAAGAAGTAAAAGAAGCTGTTCCAAATACACCAATGGGGTATGTAGATGCCTATTATGAGTTTAGTCACAGACCAAGAATAACAGAAGCTTGCGATGTCATTTTAGCTAATTGTTACCCCTATTGGGAAGGTTGTAGTCAGGAATACGCATTAGTTTATATGCGTGATATGTATAATCAGGCAAAAGATGCAGGAAATGGAAAAAAAGTGATTATAACCGAAACAGGATGGCCTTCTTTTGGCGAAGGACTTCAAGGGGCAATACCATCACATAAAAATGCTTTAAAATATTTTGTAAATTCTCAAGTATGGTCTGCTGAAGATGATATTGATATGTTTTATTTTTCATCTTTTGATGAATCATGGAAAGTAGGAGCCGAAGGTGATGTAGGTGCTTATTGGGGACTTTGGGATAAGGATGAAAAGTTAAAATTTTAAATGATAAAAATGTTTTGTATTTATTAGGCAGAAAGTACAAAACATAAATTTTTTTTGGAACCCTTTAAATAACTTACGTATTTTTATAATATTGAAAACACGTAAGTTATTGTAATTATGAAAATGAAATTCTCACAGTTTGGACTAATAGTATTGGCAATTTTTTTGTTGATTTCTTGTCAAAATTCCAAGCGAAATCTATATCCAGAAACATTGCTAGGTGGTTTTGAATTACTTCCTTCAGAAAAAACAGGTATCGATTTTAATAATGCTATTAAAGAATCAAAAACTGTAAACCATCTCTATTATAACCAAATTTATAGTGGGGCTGGCGTAGCTATTGGAGATATAAATAACGACGGTTTATCCGATATTTTCTTTTGTGGTAACCAAGTTAATGACCGATTGTATTTAAATAAAGGAAACTTTCTGTTTGAAGATATCACAAAAAAATCAAGAGTTGCCATAAATCCAGGTTGGTCTTGGGGTGTTACTATGGTCGATATTAACGCTGATGGCTATTTGGATATTTATGTGAGCAGAAATGGGGAGTCTATGAACCCTGAAGATCGTAAAAATCAACTATATATAAACAATCAAGATCTTACTTTTACTGAGTCCGCCATGGCTTATGGACTTGCCGATGCTGGATTTTCTTCACAAGCGGTATTTTTTGATATGGATAATGATGGCGATTTAGACATGTATCAAGTTAACCAACTTCCAGATGCCAGATTGTTTAGACGCTACATAAATATCCCTAAAGAACGCTATAAATTCTATACTGATAAATTATATTTAAATGATAGTGGCCGCTATAGAGACATTTCTAAACAGGCAGGTCTTATAGATAAATATACCTATGGTTTAAGTGTTAGTGCTAGTGATTTTAATAATGATGGTTGGACAGATTTATATGTGTCAAATGATTATGACGAACCAGACTACTTATATTACAATAATGGCGATGGTACTTTTAAGAATGTCATAGATGAGAAGCTAAAACATATTTCCAACTTTAGTATGGGGACTGATACTGGCGATATTAATAATGATGGTTTTATGGACATAATTACATTGGATATGGCTTCGGCAGACCACTACAGATCCAAAACCAATATGGGTTCCATGAGCATTGAAAAATTTAATAATATGGTAGCAGACGGGAAACACTATCAATTTATGGCTAATACCTTGCAAATTAATACAGGGGCAGGCGGTTTTTCAGATATTGCCAGTATGACAGGAATGGCACAAACAGATTGGAGTTGGGCTGGTTTATTGGTGGATTTAGACAATGACGGATGGAAAGATGTTATCATATCTAATGGGGTTAAAAAAGATGTTAGGAATAACGATTTTTTAACAGATTTATATATAAAATTAGAAACAGATTCTCAGGATTTTTATGGAATGAGTAAGCTCGCACCGTCAGTGCCTCTGTCTAATTATGTTTTTAAGAATAAAGGTAATTTAAAATTTGAAAAGCTCACTACGGAATGGGGTTTAGAGACTCCTGGTTTTTCAAGCGGAATGGCCTATGGCGATTTAGATAATGATGGTGATTTGGATATGGTGATAAATAATATGGAGGCTTCTGCCTTTGTATATAAAAACAATGCTACAGGGAATTTCCTGAAGATAGATTTTAAGGGTCCAAAAAACAATAAATTCGGATACGGAGCTAAGGCTATAATTCGCCATAATGGAAAAACCCAATCTGGAGATAATACACCCACTCGTGGTTATTTATCCTCTGTAGAACCAAAATTGTTTTTTGGTTTAGGTAAAGATATTGAAGTTAGTGAGATTGAAGTGATTTGGCCAGATGGAAAGAAAAATTTATTCGAAAATGTTCAAGCTAATGCCACGATAATTGCTATATATGATAAGGCCGTTCAGGTTGCTAAAAACACAGTAACGCATAAAAAATTGTTTAAAACAGTCAGCCCAGTGGATATAGGGGTGTCATTTATACATAAAGAAAACAATTTTAATGAATATGAAAAGGAAGTGTTATTGCCTCATAATATTTCTGAAAATGGTCCGTTTTCAGCGGTTGCAGATGTTAATAATGATGGTTTAGATGATTTATTTATTGGTGGGGCTGTGGGACAAGCAGGCGTGCTTTATCTACAAAATCAAGATGGTACTTTTTTGAAAAGTAGCGAACAACCTTGGATACAGGATAAAGAATCTGAAGATTTGGGACTGCTATTTTTTGATTCGGATGCAGATGGAGATCAGGATTTATATGTTGCTAGCGGAGGCAGTGAATATAAATTAGGAAATCCACTTTTAATTGATAGGTTATACATAAATAATGGCTTGGGGGTATTTACTAAAAGTGCAAAAGGCTTGCCTAATATCGCGCAAAGTTCGCAATGCATTAAAATCTCTGATATTGACGCTGATGGAGATTTAGATGTTTTTGTTGGCACTAGATTGATTTCAGGGCAATATCCATTTCCTGCAAGTAGCTATTTATTAATCAATGACAAAGGCATTTTTACAAAAGCCGATGATAATATTGCTCCAGATCTTAAAAATATTGGTATGGTTACGGATGCCGTATTTACTGATATTGATAAAGATGGAGATAAGGACCTGATGTTAGTTGGAGAATGGATGGAAATAATTCTTTTGGAAAACTCAAACGGATTATTTTTAAACAGTTCAGAAAAACATGGACTTATAGATACTCGAGGTATGTGGTGGTCCATAACCGTAAATGATATTGATAATGATGGCGATGATGATTACATAGTTGGTAACCTAGGTAAAAACAATAAGTTTAAAGCAACTAAAGAACATCCATTTAAGGTGTATGCTAATGATTTTGATAATAATGGCACTAACGATATTGTTTTAGCGAAATTCTATAAAGATGATTATGTGCCAGTAAGGGGAAGAGAATGCACAAGTCAGCAAATGCCTTTTGTGGCTGAAAAATTTAAAGATTATCACAGTTTTGCATCTTCTAAATTATTAGATATCCTTCCAGAAGATGAAGTTAAAGATGCCGTTATTTATGAAATAAGTAATTTTGAAAGCATTATTTTAGTTAACGAAGGTGGCATGCTCAAACGTCAATCCTTACCCATTCAGGCTCAAGTTAGCCCTATAAAAGGGGCTTTGGTTAATGATTTTAATGCTGATGGATTCAAGGATATTCTCCTTGTTGGTAATCATTATGGTGTTGAAGTTGAAACCATACGTTATGATGCCGGTTATGGTACAGTTCTTTTAGGAGATGGTAATAACAATTTCAATTTTATACCACCATATAAAAGCGGGTTTTTTATACCCTCTGATAGTAGGGATATTAAATATTTGAGACAGCAGAATATCCAGAACCTCATAATTATTACAAACAATAATGCCCCCCCATCTGTTTTTAATTGCATAAGTAAAGCGCTCTAAAAAACTACATGCTATTTTAAAAAACATATAGGATTATAATTTTTAAAGCTTGTACTTAATAGGTCAATATTTAGGAGTGTTATTTTATAATCTTTATAAAATTTTATATAAACATGCTGTTTTTATGTAGAATTTCTGCTTTCAAAATAAAAAGTTAACACAGCAGTTAACAATATCACCACAACATCACCACAACATTTTTGTATAGGAGCTTTATTTAGAAATAACTAACACGAATTATGCATTCCAAATAAAGTAATTCAAAAAAGACCTAATACCTTGTTAATACAGGTTTAATTTAATATAAGGATTACGAATATCACATAAACATAATGCTTTTGTTGTGTTGTATGCTTTTTGTAGTGGTATGAGGTATTAATTTATTAGTAATTGCCTGCTATATTTATGAAAATCTAAAAACGCCCTTTGATGGCTTGTGCATGATAGTTTGCAAAGAGTGAATTTTAGTTTAAATAAATAATTCTAAAAACAAATTATGATGAAAAAAATTACATTCTTATTTTTTCTTTTGGTAACTGCATTTGGGTATTCACAGACCTTACCTTTCGATTTTAATAATCCAAATCAAGAATTTACCCCTGTTGGAAACGCTGTAAGTATAATTCCAGAACCAGGTAATGAGTCTAATAACGTTTTACAGATTATAGGACCCGCAGCACAATGGGATAATGCAGAGATTGCTTTTGCTGCACCAGTAGATCTTTCAATTGGTACATCAAATTCTATTTCATTTAGATTTAAAGCAGATGCTGAGTATGGCACTAGAAAGCATTTAATGAAGTTTATTGGTGGTACAGCTGGTGGTACAGACATAGAACTATTCTTTGAATTGGACGCAGGGACTGCTTGGCAAACAATTTCTTTAGACGCTGATGATGCTCCACAATTTAATGGAGCTGCTGCAAACTTTGAAAAAATGCTTTTATTTACTGATGCAGGGGATGGTAATACAGGGACTTATTATTTTGATGATATTTCAGCACCAGAAGCAGCTCCTGAAACCTGCTCTGATAATATTAAGAACCAAGATGAAACAGATGTTGATTGTGGTGGTACGTTTTGTGCGCCTTGTGATGTAACAGCCCCAACGGGCTTTACTGCTGCCAAAGGAACTATTGGAGCATTTTCAGTTGAATTATTGTTAAATGCTACAGATGCTTCTGGAACCATAACCTATGACATCTCATATAATGGTGGTGCTAACACAACCCAAACAACAGGGGCATCAGGAGTTGAAACACCTTTTGTAATTAATGGCTTAACACCAGAAACACTTTATAGTTTTGAGGTTTCTGCAAGCGATGCATCAGGAAATCAAGCTGCAAATAACCCTATTGCAGTAGAGGCTACTACTCTAGCAGATCCAAGTACACCTTGTGATGGTTTCTCTACCGAGACAAGAGAAGGATCATTTTCTACAGGCTTTAATTATACTATAGAAACATTGCCTAGTGGTACAGAAGTAAAATATACAATAGAAATATTGGATACCGATAAGCCTGGTCTTTGTTGCGGCCAATTACATGCAATAGGACCTGATGTTTATATTAATATGACCAATACAGGACAAACTTTTGTAGGAACAGTAACTGGATTAAGTAATGGGCAGGTTATTTCTTATGCAGGACGATTTCCATATGCAGCAGGTGGTTTAGTTGAAACTAAGCTTTTGGAATACACGGTTGGTGATGATTGTGGTACTTTAGGAACAGAAGATTTTAACGCAGATTCATTTAGTCTTTTTCCTAACCCAACACAAGACAGCTGGACGCTAAAAACTAAAATAGAAAATATCGCTTCGATTAATGTGTTCGATATTTTAGGTAAAAGCGTATTATCATTATCACCAAATACAAGTGAAGCAACCATTGATGGTTCAAACTTAAAATCTGGATTATATTTTGCTCAAGTCAAAACAGCCAATGGTATTAGTACCTTAAAGTTGGTTAAGAAATAGTATATTAGTAATAATTTAGTTTGCTTTAAGCATGTGGTCTTTAAAAACCACATGCTTTTTTTTAGCATAAGCAATCATCAAAATAGTTTAAAATATTTCTTTACTTTGTGTAAATATGCTTTTTACACATGTTCGATGATATTTTAACAGCGATTCCTTTTGGCATCATCCTAGCCTTTACAATTGGGCCTGTGTTTTTTGTATTGCTTGAAACTAGTGCTACTAAAGGTTTTAGAAGTGCCTTGATTTTTGATTGTGGTGTTATTTTAGCTGATATATTATTCATTATTGTTGCTTTTTTTAGCACAAATAAGTTGTTGGATAAGGTTAAAGATGAGCCACATTTTTTAATTTTTGGAGGCATGCTCTTGGTGGCCTATGGCCTAATTTCATTTATTAAGACCTCTAAGTCTTTTCGGGAAATAGTTAGAGAGTATCATAAAGTTGAAATAAAAAAAGGCTACGGTAAGTTATTTTTAAAAGGCTTCTTACTTAATTTTATAAACATTGGTGTGTTATTAGGTTGGGTTGCTTTTATAGTATTAGGTAACTCTTTAACCGAATCTACCGATGGCGTTGTTGTATTTCTTTCAACAATACTTATTGTTTACTTCTTGGTAGACTTGGTAAAAATTGTGATTGCAAAAAAGCTTAAAAACAAACTAACCCCACGTTTAATCTACAAAACAAAAAAAATTGTAGCCTTAGTTATTCTTGGTTTTGGTGTGTTACTTTTGGTTCAAGGTTTTTTTCCAGAAGAAAAGGAACTTATCAAGGAAAAGTTTGAAAAGATTAATCCCATAAAAGAAAAACATCTAGAATAAATTTAAAGCTTTGTTTGGAGGGAGCTTTTTTATCTCCAGCTACTGTATGTCTTTGCTCCTCTTGAAAATTAGAAATATAAAAAATACTGAAAAACCATTTCTTTATTAAGGCTTTGAGCAGATTCGAAAAACAAACTCAAATAGAAGGTTTTGCTCCTCTTTTAATTAATTTTTTATAAAAATTTAAAATAAAAAAAGCTTCCAGAATAACTGAAAGCTTTTGAGGCGTCGAGCGGATTCGAACCGCTGTAGAAGGTTTTGCAGACCTCTGCCTAGCCACTCGGCCACGACGCCCTATTCATGTCAATCCCGATAGTTATCGGGAAGGAATCCATTTTAAGGGAGCACAAATGTAAAAAAAATAAACTTTTCATACTACTTGTCTTGAGATTTTCTTTTGTCGGTCATTTTTATCGTCACTTTCGCAACATCACCACCAATGGGTGGGTTTAATTTACTAATCCAAACGGTAGCTTTTTTAACCAATTCATCTTCATTAAAAATCCTGTTTAATATCCGTTTAGCAACCGTTTCCAATAAATGAGAAGCCTTTTCCATTTCTTCTTTAATAATACGATTTAAAAACACGTAATCTACAGTATCACTAAGTTTATCTGTTTTTGCTGAGGTTTGTAAATTGGCTTTAACTTCTAAATCTACACGGTAATCGCTACCTATTTTGGTTTCTTCTTTAAGACAACCATGGTATGCAAATACTCTAATGTTTTCAACTTTTATAATTCCCATTGTATGGCATTTTAAGTCGGTAAAATTACCTAATTTTACACAATATTTTTGTTTAATGTTGTTAGTTTCTGTTTAACTAATGGCGCACAGTACTATTTTTTATGTCTGAAGAAAAAAAATCACTCAATTTTATTGAGCAAATTATAGAAGAAGATTTGGCAAGTGGCATGTCTAAAAAGGACTTGCGTTTTCGTTTTCCACCAGAACCTAATGGCTATTTACATATTGGGCACACCAAGGCTATTGGTATTAGTTTTGGTTTGGGAGAAAAATATAAAGCACCTGTAAATCTTCGTTTTGATGATACTAATCCTGCAAAAGAAGAACAAGAATATGTTGATGCTATAAAAGATGATATTGCATGGTTGGGTTATACATGGGATAAGGAATTATTTTCTTCAGATTATTTCCAACAATTATACGATTGGGCGGTTCATTTTATAAAAGAAGGAAAAGCCTATGTAGATTCGCAATCTAGCGAAGCCATGGCAGAACAAAAAGGCACACCAACACAACCAGGTGTTGATGGCCCATATAGAAATAGGAGTGTAGCCGAAAATCTGGATTTATTCAAGCGCATGAAAGCTGGTGAGTTTGAAGAGGGAACACACATTTTACGTGCAAAAATTGATATGCAACACCCAAATATGTTGATGCGCGATCCTATTATGTATCGTATTTTAAAGAAACATCACCATAGAACGGCTAATAACTGGTGTATCTACCCTATGTACGATTGGACACACGGCGAGAGCGATTATATAGAGCAAATATCTCATTCCTTATGTTCTCTTGAGTTTAAGCCTCATAGAGAGCTATACGATTGGTTCTTAGACCAAGTTGTAGAGACAGGCAAATTAAGGCCAAAACAACGCGAATTTGCCCGTTTAAACTTGAGCTACACCATTATGAGTAAGCGTAAGTTGCTTCAATTGGTTAACGAAGGTGTTGTAAGTGGTTGGGACGACCCTAGAATGCCAACAATTTCTGGTTTACGACGAAGAGGCTATACGCCAAATGCTATCAGAAAATTTGTAGAAACAGTAGGGGTTGCGAAACGTGAAAATGTAATTGATGTATCACTATTAGAATTTTGTATCCGTGAGGATTTAAACAAAACAGCACCACGGGTTATGGCTGTTTTAGACCCTGTGAAATTAGTAATTACTAATTATCCAGAAGCAAAAGAGGAATGGTTGGAAGCAGAGAATAACCAAGAAGATGAAAGTGCGGGCTATAGAAAAGTGCCGTTTTCACGCGAGTTGTATATTGAAAAAGAAGATTTTAAAGAAGAAGCTGGAAATAAATTTTTCAGGTTGAAATTAGGTGGTGAAGTAAGACTTAAGAATGCCTACATCATTAAAGCTGAAAGTGTTGTAAAAGACGCTAATGGAAACATCACAGAAATTCATTGTACCTATTCTGAAGATACAGAACGAAGAATAAAAGGCACATTACATTGGGTGTCTATAAAACACGCCGTAAAAGCGGAGGTTAGAGAATATGATAGGTTATTTGTTGATGAAGCACCAGATAGCCATCAAGACAAAGATTTTATGGAATTTATTAATCCTAATTCGTTAAAAACTATTGAAGCGTTTGTAGAGCCGAGTTTAAAAGAGGCTAAAATAGGAGATAGGTTTCAGTTTCAACGTTTAGGGTATTTTAATGTGGATGACGATTCGACTTCAGAACATTTAGTATTTAATAAAACGGTTGGCTTACGTGATACTTGGGCAAAAATAAAGCCTCAACAAAACGGAAATCAAAACCAGCAAAAGCAACCGCAACAAAATAATCGTCCAGCTATCGAGCAAATAAAATCGTATGGTAAAAAGTATGATAGGTTGTCTGAAGATAAGCGCGCTAAGGCTAAATCAGAGATTCAAGAATTAGCTAAAAAGGTGAGTTATGATGAAGTTGAACCCTTGTTTAACACATCGGTTAAAAAATCAGGAACACGTATTATTACCATGATTACGTTAGGTGTTTTAATAGAAAATGGTTTAGAAAAAAATGATGCTATTCATGATTTTATTGCTAAAGCTTTAGATGATAAAAATGCACTGTTGGTTGAAGAAGCTAAAGCGATCTCTTAAACAATTATGGGCCCTTCAGGTTTTTAAAACCTGAAGGATCTTGCTAAATATTGGTGCAAAAACATTAATTAACGCTTCTTGATTTTGGTTAATCTAAAAATGTTATTGAAACCTGGTTCCTCCCTTTAAAATAAAGCGAGGACAATTTCGATGTATCGAAATTAGGAGGGTTGAAAGCTCAAAATGTTATCTTCTATAGGCTTAATTTCTAGACGTTTATCAATCCGCAGTTTTTCTGGGGGCACTTACATTCTGGAGGTGGTGGAGCAAGTGGTCGTGGGTATTGTTTTTTAGGTAGTATTTAATTTTTTGTACATTTAACTACAAACTAAAAATATAAATTATGGAGTATTTAAACCCCGTTGCAATACTAGTTGCAGCAGTTTCGGCATTAGTTGTCGGATTTATTTGGTACAACCCTAAAGTATTTGGAAACGCTTGGATGCAGGCTGCAGGGATGACAGACGAACAAGTTAAGGGCGGAAATATGGTAAAGATTTTTATCCTAGCCCTTATTTTTGCTTTTCTATTAGCAACAGCATTACCAGGAATAGTAATTCATCAAATGGGTGTTTTTAGCCTTATAGGTGGAGACCCTTCGGTAGCTTTACCATCTTACGAAGCTTTAATGGCAGATTACGGAGATGCTTTTAGAACCTTTAAACACGGTGCTCTTCATGGTGTTTTAACAGGTGTTTTTATTGCGCTTCCTATTATAGGTACTAACGCTTTATTTGAACGTAAAGGGGCAAAATATATTTTCATTAACGCGGGTTACTGGATTGTAACACTTGGAATAATGGGTGCTATTATTTGCGGTTGGAAATAATAAATTTGTAATTTTTTAACATAAATAAAGACTGAGGTGGTTAACTTCGGTCTTTTTTCTTTTGTATTGATACACTATACTATTTATAACTCATTTAAAAACCTTCCAGAAGGTTGGAACACCTGTGTGGAGCACGATGTGTTCTTGCAATCTCATTATTTACAGGCTTTAGAAGAAGCTCCGCCAAATAATATCCAGTTGTTTTACATTGGGGTTTTTAAGGACGACACTTTAGTTGGTATGGCTGTTATCCAACGTGTACAGTTGTATTTAAAAGATATGTTTAGGCAAACTAAGGTGTCTTGTATAAAATCATGGTTTCAAGATGTGGTTTCAAAAGTATTAAAAGGAAATGTTTTAGTTGTTGGAAATTTAACGCATACCGGGCAGCATGGATTGTTTTTTCAGAAGGAAAATATATCTCAAACTGAGTTTTTTGAAACTATTTTTTCCGCTTTAAGCGCTATAAAAGCGACTATTAAAAGCAATCAGAATAAAACCATCAGAATGATTGTGTTGAAGGACTATTTTAAGAATGACCCCATACATGACAATAAGAATACTTTTGATTCCGATAAATTACATCAGGTTTTTGTGCAGCCTAATATGATATTGCGGGTAACACCAGAATGGTCAACTATTGAAGATTACACAACAAGTTTAAACAAAAAGTATCGTGATAGATACAAGCGTGCTAGAAAAAAACTTAATAGTATTATAGCCTTAGAATTGAGTCTTGATGATATTAAAAGGCATAATTCTGAATTACATCAATTTTACATGAACGTATCAACCAACGCTAAGTTTAATACGTTTTTGTTACCAGAAAATCATTTTTATAGTCTTAAACTTCAGCTGAAAGAAAATTTTAAGGTTTATGGGTATTATTTAAAAGACGAGTTGGTTGGTTTTTATACCTTAATTCTAAATAACAAGGCTTTAGAAACCTATTTTTTAGGTTATGATTCTGAACATCAATACCCAAATCAATTGTATTTAAACATGCTTTATGATATGCTTAAGTTTGGTATTGAAAATAAGTTTGAATCAGTTGTATATGCCAGGACGGCTATGGAAATTAAAAGCTCTGTAGGTGCAAAAGCAGAGCCTATGGTGATTTATTTAAAACATACTAATAGTTTTTTGAATGCCATTTTAAAGCAAGTTTTTAAATTAATGAACCCAAAACAAGATTGGAAAGAACGGCATCCTTTTAAAAGTCAAAACCCTAAAGAGCTACAGCTCTAAAGGGTTTGTCAACCTGAACTATTTCAGGTTTTTATATTATTTTTTCTAATAAGATTCTGAAAATCAGAATAACTCACAAGAGGTTTTATTCACCTCTTTTTTTCTTTTGGTTTTTCATGGCTTCACCAATTTGATTACTGGCTGTAAAACTAGCCACCATATCGTTTAGCATATTGCTTCCTGCTTGCGGCGAGTTAGGTAATAAAATAAGGTTACTATTGGTTTCTTGCCCAATGGCTTGAAGTGTATCATAATGTTGTGTTACTACAATTAGCGCCGAGGCTTCTTGAGAATTAATACCAACTTTGTTAAGCACTTCTACAGATTCTTCTAAACCACGTGCAATTTCGCGACGTTGGTCTGCAATACCTTGCCCTTGTAAACGCTTGCTTTCAGCTTCTGCCTTAGCTTTTTCTACTATTAAAATACGTGCTGCATCACCTTCATATTGCGCAGCTGTTTTTTCTCTGTCTGCCGCATTAATCCTATTCATCGCTTCTTTTACTTGCGCATCAGGATCAATATCTGTAACCAGCGTTTTAATGATATCGTAACCATATTCCATCATGGCATCATTAAGTTCTGATTTTACTGCAATAGCGATATCATCTTTTTTTAAGAACACATCATCTAAAATCATTTTTGGTACTTCTGCACGGACCACATCAAAGACATAGGACGTTATTTGCTCGTGAGGATAATCTAATTTATAAAAAGCGTCTTCGACCTTATTTCTTATGACTTTATATTGAACTGATACTTTCAATTTAACAAATACGTCATCTTTTGTTTTGGTCTCTACTATAACATCTAATTGCTGAATTTTTAAGCTTAAACGACCTGCAACTCTATCTACTAACGGGATTTTTAGCTGTAAACCAGATTGACGAATACTTGTAAAACGACCAAAGCGTTCTATAATAGCGGCAGTTTGTTGTTTAACAACAAAAAAGGATGAGATTAAAATAAATAATCCAATAATTACAAATGGGATGAAAACGAAGCTCATAATTGTTTATTAAAATGGTTAAAAATAGAGTTACTAAATTAAGTTATATTTGTGCACTTAACCCTAAAATAGTATGAAAAAAATACAACTTTACCTATTAGTAGCATTATCAATATGTTTTGTTACAAAAAGTTTTTCGCAAAGAGGGAATTATAGAATTTCAAATGGTATTGGCATAACAGGAGGCGTTACTCAATTTGACATTGTTACTGATAATTTCACAACCAAATCTTCTAATGGTTTTATTGGTGGACTGAGCGCAACGGTTGATATTCCAAACCGATGGTACAACATGAGTTATGGCATGCAACTCTCAGAAAGCAACATTGAAATCTCGGGAAGACCTGCTCTAATTAGTACCGAAGAAGAATTTATTAAATACAAAATGTTTGCTGCCCAGTTAGCTTTGTTAGGGCATATAAAAGTGATTCCAAACCATTTAACTATTGATGTGGGCCCGATGTTACAATACAATGGCAGGTTAGAGATTAAGGACAAAAACCAAGAAGGTTACTTTATAAATAACTACACCAATTTATCTGCGGAAGACATCACCAATATTTCCCAATTTAATTTGAATGGGGCTGTAGGAGCATCATTAGGATTTAAAAATTTCAAGTTGAAGGCCCAATATCTTTATGGGTTTACTAATACTTTGAAGAAACTTGAAAATGAAGGTTTAGATACTCTAGGCGGTAATTCGCGTTTTAAAGGGAATCAAACGATGTTGGTTTTAGGGGCGACGGTTTCGTTTTAGGGTTAGAATATATACAACAAAAAAGCAAGCTATTTAGCTTGCTTTTTTGTTGGCTTCCACAATCGAAGTTGTAAATTTTCGCAATTCCTTTTGTGTTATGGTAATGACACGCTTTGTGTCATATGTATTAAATACTATCAATAGCCAGTTCTATTCGTCTAACCGTTGCATCTCTACCAATCATAAACATAATTTGGAAAAGGTCTGGACCTTTTAAATCACCAACTAAAGCCAAACGAAGGGGCTGCATCACTTTGCCGAAACCAATGCCTTTGTTGGTTATCCATTCTTTAACAACCGTTTGAAGATGTTCAACAGACTCTGCTTCTATATTGTTTATAACTGATACAAATTCTTTCATAATAGCATCTGTATCGTCTTTCCAAGCTTTTTTTGCTGCCTTTTCAACAAATGTTTTTGGTGCAGCAAAAAAGAAAGAACTAAGCTCCCAAAAGTCACTAACAAAAGTGGCACGTGGTTTAATTAATCCAACAACCAACGATATATAATTTACATCGATAGGTTCAAGCTCTGGATGAGCCGATTTAAATGCTTTTGCCAAGACATCATTATCTTGCTCTTGCATATAGTGATGATTAAACCACTTGATTTTATCGGGGTCGAAACGCGCACCAGATTTGTGTACTTTTTTCAAATCGAACGCTTCAATCAGTTCATCAAGAGTAAAAATTTCTTGTTCCGTTCCTGGATTCCAACCTAAAAAGGCTAAGAAATTAACCATGGCTTCCGGGAAATAACCATCTTCTTTATAACCTCTAGAAACGTCACCAGTTTTTGGGTCTGTCCATTGTAACGGGAATACTGGAAAACCTAATTTATCACCATCGCGCTTGCTTAATTTCCCTTTTCCTGTAGGTTTTAATATAAGCGGTAAATGTGCAAATTCTGGAGATTCCCAGCCAAAAGCTTTATATAATTGGTAGTGTAATGCCAAAGAGGGCAACCATTCTTCGCCACGGATAACATGCGAGATGTCCATTAAATGGTCGTCTACAATATTCGCTAAATGATATGTTGGCATGCCATCACTTTTAAACAACACTTTATCATCTAAAATATTAGTATCAATTTTAATATCCCCACGAATAATATCTTGTAAATGCAACGTTTCATCTTGAGGGGATTTAAAACGAATCACATAATCATCGCCAGCCTCTAATTTAGCTTGAACCTCGTCTGCGCTAAGCGATAAGGAATTACTCAATTTTAATCTGTTATGCCAATTGTAAATAAATGTTTTTCCTTTTGCTTCGTGGTCTTTTCTGTGAAAATCTAATGTTTCAGAAGTATCGAAAGCATAATACGCATTACCAGAAGCAATTAATTCTTCGGCATATCCCTTATATAAATGTTTACGTTCGCTTTGTCTATATGACTCTTTTGTCATTCCCTCGGAGGAGGGAATCTGTGGTCCTTCATCAAATTCTAATCCGCACCAATTTAAAGCGTCTATAATATATTGTTCTGCACCTTCAACATATCTATTTTGGTCGGTATCTTCAATTCTTAAAACAAACGTTCCGTTATGTTTTTTAGCAAATAAATAATTGAATAAAGCGGTACGAACTCCGCCTATATGTAAAGGTCCTGTTGGGCTAGGTGCAAAACGCACACGAACATTTTTGGTCATGTTTTGTAAATTTGCAGCAAAGATATGTATTAAGACAGAAGACAGAAGCCAGAAGACAGAAGTTTTTTGCTTTTTATTAAATAGATGGCCTTAATTAACACTTAATTATAAAACCCGTAAAAAATAAAATTGTAGTTTAGTAAGTTGAAAACACTAATATTGAAGAGGTTTTACCCAAATCATGAATAACTTTAAAACCATACAAAACAAATTAGAGGCATTTATTAGGCGATATTATACGAATGAGTTGCTTAAAGGAACCATTCTGTTCTTCGCTATTGGTTTACTGTACTTTCTGTTTACGCTTTTTATAGAACACGTTTTATGGTTGAATACAACCTTTAGAACGGTGTTATTTTGGTTATTTATTACAGTTGAATTTGGCTTGCTCATCAAGTTTATTTTTATCCCATTGGCAAAATTGTTTAAACTTCAAAAAGGGATAAATTATAAAACAGCTTCAAAAATTATTGGACACCATTTTCCTGAAGTGAATGACAAATTATTGAATGTTTTACAGCTTAATGAGAATGCTTCAAAATCAGAATTACTACTAGCTAGCATCGAGCAAAAGTCTTTAGAATTAAAACCTGTTCCGTTTAAATTAGCGGTTAATTTTAAGAAGAATATTGGGTATTTAAAATATGCTGCTATTCCTATCGCCATTTTATTGTTAACCTTTTTTACGGGAAATTTTGATTGGTTTAATGAGAGTTACAAACGTGTTGTTGATTATAAAACCGCTTACGAACCACCCGCGCCATTTCAGTTTTTTGTAGTGAATGACAATTTGAATGCTATAGAAAACAAAGACTTTAAGTTGATTGTAAAAACAGCAGGAGCCGTAACCCCAGAAAGTGCTCAAATAACCTATAATAACGAAACTTATTTTCTGCAACAAAAAGCTGTTGGCGAATTTGAATACGTATTTACCCAACCGAAAGAGGCCATTACATTTCAGTTATCGGCCAATGATGTAACCTCAAAACCCTATACGATGGATGTTATTGAAACACCGTCGCTATTAAGTTTTGAAATGGTTTTAGATTATCCAAATTACACTAAAAAGAAAGATGAAACCTTAAAAAGCACAGGTAATGCTTTAGTTCCAGAAGGCACACATATTAAATGGAAACTTAAAACTAAATCTACAGATGCCGTGTTTTTATACGCTAAAGACACCCTTGCTTTTAGTTCTGATGAAGCCAGTGTTTTTGAAGCCTCTAAGCGCGTGTTTAATAATTATGATTACACGTTAAGTACCAGCAATAAAAAACTAAAAGACTACGAGAATTTAGCCTTCAGTATTGATGTGGTAAAAGATGAATATCCAGAAATCAATTTGAAAGTTGAGAAAGATAGTTTGGATTTGCAGACGCTTTATTTCTACGGACAGGTGAGCGACGATTATGGTTTTAGCAAGTTGCAATTGGTTTATTATCCCTCAGAAGATGAAAAAAATAAACAGTTTGAAGCTATTCCAATTTCAAATTCAAACATTGCAGAATTCATCAGTGCATTTCCAAATAATTTGAATATTAAAGAAGGTGTTCCTTATGAATTATACTTTCAAGTAATTGATAATGATAGAGTTAATAGGTTTAAAAGCGCAAAGAGCAGTGTGTTTACCTATCGAAAACGTACTAAAGACGAAGAAGCACAAAAGAAACTTGAAGAGCAAAGCGAAACGATTAAAGATTTAAATAAGTCTTTAGAAAAGTTTGATGAGCAAGAGAAGAAATTAGAAGAATTAACCAAAACTCAAAAGGAAAAATCGAGTTTAAATTTTAATGATAAAAAGAAGTTAGAATCATTTTTTAAGCGTCAGAAACAGCAAGACGAGATGATGAAAAATTTCAATAAAAAATTAAAAGATAACCTACAAGAGTTTCAAAAAGAAAACCCAAAAGAAGATCAGTTTAAAGAAGATTTAAAAGAGCGTTTAAAGGACAACGAAGAAAAGCTCAAAAGAGATGAAAAGCTTTTAGAAGAAATAGAAAAACTTCAGGAGAAAATTAATAAAGAAGACTTAATTCAAAAGTTAGATGAGCTTGCCAAACAAAATAAAAACAAAAAACGAAGCTTAGAGCAACTCTTAGAATTGACCAAACGTTTTTATGTTGAAAAGAAGTTAGAAAAGCTCAAAGATGATTTAGAAAAGCTATCAGAAGAACAAGAGAAACTATCTAACAAGTCTGAGGAGGAAATCACCAAAGACAAGCAAGACGAATTGAATAAAGCATTTGAAGACTATAAAAAGCAAATAGAAGAACTCGAAAAAGATAGTAAGGCTTTAAAAAAGCCAATAGATATTCCTAGAGATAAATTAGATGAAAAGGAGGTTGAAAATGAACAGAAAAAAGCATCGGAGGAATTAGATAAAAAAGAAGAAGAGCCGCAAGAACCTCAAGATTCTGATCAAGAAAAAAAGGAACAAGAAGAAAGTAAAAAACAAAATTTAAAAAACGCTCAAAAAAGCCAGAAGAAAGCGGCTAAAAAAATGAAGCAAATGAGTCAGCAAATGCAAAGTGCTATGCAATCGAGTGGTGGCGAACAAATGCAGGAAGACACAGACATGCTAAGACAGATTTTAGACAATCTTGTCTTGTTTTCTTTTGACCAAGAAGCGCTCATGGATCAATTTAAATCTATCGATGTTAATCACAATAAATTTGCAACCTATCTTAAAAAACAAAGTTATTTAAAAGAACATTTCGAACATATTGATGATAGTTTGTTTGCCTTATCGCTCCGTCAACCAAAGTTATCGGAGCAGGTTAATAAAGAAATTACCGAAGTGTATTATAACATTGATAAGGCCTTAAATTTATTAGCCGAAAATCAATTGTATCAAGGGGTTTCCAATCAACAATTCACTGTTACAGCAGCCAATAATCTTGCAGATTTTTTAAGTAATGTGTTAGACAACATGCAAGAAAGTATGAGTATGTCTGCAGGTAAAGGAGGTGAAAGCGATATGCAGTTGCCAGATATTATTATGAGTCAAGAAGAGCTCAACAAGATGATGGAGCAAGGCATGAAAAAAGGAGAAAAAGGAAGTCCTAAAGACGGCGAAGGAAAACAAGAAGGTGAAGGAGAGAAAGAAGGGGAGAAGGGTGAAGATGGAAAGTCAGGTAAGGAAAAAGGTGACCATAAAGGAAAGGACGGTCAACAAACTGGTGGGGAAGGAGAAGGTACTAATGAAGACCAAAACGGATTACTTTACGAAATCTACCAACAACAACAACAACTAAGACAAGCGCTTCAAGATAAAATAGCTAAAGAGGGTATGGGCGGAAATGGTGATGCATTGGTTAGAAAAATGGAAGACATTGAATTGGATTTATTGAACAAAGGATTCACGAATCAAACACTTCAAAAGATGATGGAACTGAAACATCAATTATTAAAATTAGAGAATGCTACGTTTCAACAGGGTGAAGATAATAGACGAGAATCTGAAACCAATAAAAATAGATTCGATAATAACTCAAATAATCAAATACCAACCGCTAAACAATATTTTCAAACAACAGAAATATTAAACAGACAAGCTTTACCTTTGCAGCAAGTTTACAAAAATAAAGTACAAGAATATTTCAAAAAAGCGAATGATTAATTTCAATTACGAAACCGATTTTAAGTTGGAATCAGAGGAGCAGATTTCAAAATGGATTACTGATGCAATTGCTTCTGAGGAATACAAATTAGAGGAGATTAACTATGTGTTTTGTGACGACGATTATCTTCATAAATTAAACGTGGAATTTTTAAAACATGATACTCTAACCGATATTATTAGTTTTGATTATTCAGTCGGAAAAATTATACAAGGAGATATTTTCATTTCTGTTGAAAGAGTAGCTGATAACGCTAAAGATTTTGGTGTTTCAATTGAAGAAGAATTGTATCGAGTTATGATTCATGGTGTGTTGCATTACTGTGGGTACAAAGATAAAACGGATGATGATGCAAAGGAAATGAGGGCAAAAGAAAACCACTACTTATCTCAATTAGTTTAGGATTAAAGATTTCATCGTATATTTGCAAACTCAAAATTACAATGTGTTCCACGTGGAACACATTGTAGAATTAAATAAATAATGTCAGGTAGAGCGCTCCCAATAGGTATAGGGATGAAACCTTTTGATATTAATAGAAACAGTAATTATGTTTAACGAAGTTTATGATGTTATAGTTGTAGGAGCGGGTCACGCAGGAAGTGAAGCTGCTGCGGCTGCTGCAAATATGGGAAGCAAAACGCTACTTGTTACCATGAACTTACAGAACATTGCACAAATGTCTTGTAATCCTGCTATGGGAGGTATTGCTAAGGGGCAAATTGTGAGAGAGATAGATGCCCTTGGAGGGTATAGTGGTATTGTTTCTGATACGTCTGCTATCCAATTTAAAATGCTGAATAAATCTAAAGGACCTGCCATGTGGAGTCCGAGGGTGCAGAGTGATAGAATGCGATTTGCTGAAGATTGGAGATTGCTTTTAGAGGGCACACCTAATCTTGATTTTTATCAAGAAATGGTTTCTGCACTGATAGTGGAAAATCACAAAGTAGTCGGGGTAAAAACATCATTAGGAATTGAAATAAAAGCGAAGTCTGTTGTCTTAACTAACGGTACTTTTTTAAATGGATTAATCCATATAGGCGATAAGAATTTTGGTGGAGGACGAGCAGGTGAAAGAGCTGCAACAGGAATAACAGAACAGCTTGTTGATTTAGGTTTTGAGTCTGGTAGAATGAAAACAGGAACTCCTCCTAGGGTTGACGGAAGGTCTTTAGATTATTCTAAAATGGCCGAGCAGCCTGGAGATGAAAACCCTGAAAAATTCTCATATTTGGATATTACAAAACCACTCGTAAATCAGCGTTCTTGTTATATGACTTACACAAGTCTTGAGGTACATGATTTGCTTCGCGAAGGTTTCGATAGGTCGCCTATGTTTAATGGTAGGATTAAAGGTTTGGGTCCAAGGTACTGTCCATCTATTGAAGATAAAATAAATCGTTTTGCAGATAAAGATAAGCACCAATTGTTTATTGAACCAGAAGGCTGGAACACTTGCGAGGTTTATGTAAATGGGTTTTCTACATCCTTACCAGAGGATGTGCAGTTTAAAGCATTGCGTTCTGTTGTTGGTTTTGAAAACGTGAAATTTTTTAGACCAGGGTACGCTATTGAATATGATTATTTTCCGCCTACGCAACTAAAGCATACGCTAGAAACTAAACTTGTTGAAGGTTTGTATTTTGCTGGCCAGATTAATGGAACAACGGGTTATGAGGAGGCTGCTTCCCAAGGGTTAATGGCGGGTATAAATGCAAGTTTAAAAGTAAAAGAAAAAGACCCTTTTACTTTAAAAAGAGATGAGGCATATATAGGTGTTTTGATTGATGATTTGATTACTAAAGGGACTGAAGAACCTTATCGTATGTTCACATCACGTGCAGAATATAGAACTTTATTGCGTCAGGATAATGCAGATAAACGATTAACGCCAAAAGGATTTGAATTGGGATTAGCTTCTGAAAAGCGTTTAAAACGCATGGAAGAAAAGCATGAAGCTGCAGAGAAATTTGTTAGGTTTTTTGAAACTGAAAGTGTCAAGCCAGAAATTATAAATCCGATTTTAGAGTCTAAGAAATCAGCACCTGTTAAACAATCCGGAAAGCTTTTTAAAGTATTTGCTAGACCAAATATTGAGATGGATGATATTAGAAAAGTAGAAAGTATAGAATCTTACATTCAAGATAATAATTTGGACAGGGAAGTGATTGAGCAAGCTGAAATCCAAGTGAAATATGCTGGATATATTGCTAAAGAAAAGAACAATGCTGACAAATTAACGAGATTAGAATATGTAAAGATTCCTGAGAATTTTGACTATTCACAAATCAAATCGATGAGTTTTGAAGCACGAGAAAAGTTGAAAAAGATTCAGCCCGCTACGGTATCTCAAGCATCTAGAATTAGTGGTGTTTCACCAAACGATATATCCGTATTATTGGTTTATATGGGGCGCTAAGTCGATCATGGACGTTTGAAATTTGATATGTTCCACGTGGAACATGTTTTTTTTCCTAGGATTAAAATACAATAATATAGCCAATTGTAAGTTGTGATGTCACGCTGAGCTTGTCGAAGCGCACAACATAAAATAAATAGAACTGTTGGTTAAGGAAAGTCTTCGACAAGCTCAGACTGACAAATATTATATCATTTGTCAAACATTTATAAGAGGAAACCCAAGATAAGTTTTAGTAAATAGTTTTTAAACATTCGTGTATTCGTGGCTAAAGAAAATTTAAAAGTAAAAGACCACTCCGTTTCGGGAGAGGAATTCATATTAATTCAGAATCCTGAATACGGTTTTCTCGAAACTTCGCCACAACCATCAACAGATAAATTACCGGAATTTTATAAAAGCGAAGATTATATTTCGCATACAGATTCTAAAAGAAATCTATTCGAAAAAATATATCACCTAGTTAGAAGAATTTCACTTAATAAGAAATTAAAGTTAATTAATTCGTTTGCTTCTGAAGATAAAAATATTTTAGATGTAGGATGTGGGACAGGCGATTTTTTACAAACGGCACAACAAAACAGTTGGATTGTTTCGGGAATAGAACCTAATGATCAAGCCCGAGAAATTGCCAATAAAAAAACGAATAATTCGATTTTTGAAACGGAACAACTTTCAAAGTTTAAATCAAATAGTTTTGATGTGATTACACTTTGGCATGTATTAGAACATTTGCCAAACTTAGAAGATCATATTCACATCTTTAAAAAACTTTTAAAACCAAATGGGACTTTAATTATTGCTGTTCCCAATTATAAAAGTTACGATGCAAAATATTATAAACAGTTTTGGGCAGCTTATGATGTGCCGAGGCATCTTTGGCATTTTAATCAGGATTCCATTTCAAAATTGGTTTCAAAACAATCTATGGAAGTTATAAAAGTAAAACCAATGTTGTTTGATGCGTATTATGTTAGCTTACTTTCTGAAAAGTATAAGTCTGGAAAAATGAATCCTATCAACGGGTTTTGGATTGGATTGCTTTCAAATATTAAAGCGCTAAGTACAAAAGAAGCTTCATCTTTAATTTATATCATTAAAAACAGTTAAAATCGATTTCTATTTAGCACAGTCTTTCTTCTTGCAAGCAAATACCCAAATACTAGTCAATTTTATTAAAGTGCTTTAAATCGCTTTATTCGCATTCATTTTTAATAGGGATTAACTATTGTTTTCTATTTTTACTATAAGGGTTCATTATATGTTAAAATCAGAATAATTCCGCTTCATTTTAAAGCTTACTTTATTACATTTGTTCGGATTTAAAAAATCAACAAAAACAATCAACAAATAAAATAGCAGATGAAAAACATAATTTATGTTGCCTTAGCGATGCTTGTATTAGCATCATGTGAAAAACCAAATAAAATTGGTTTTGTAGATAACGGAACCGTTATAAACGATTTTCAAGAAAAGAAAGATTTAGAAGCAAAATTTCAAGTAAAAGAAGAAGCTTTTAGAAAAAGAGCTGATAGTATCGGGCAAGCGTTTCAGGCAGAAGCACAAAAAGGACAAGCAGAAGCTCAAAGAATTGCAAGAAGTAACAGAAAGAAAGCTGAAGAACTTATGGGCGGTTTGCAACAAAAGCAACAACAATTACAGCAACAAATGCAAATAGAGCAACAACAATTAACGCAAGCGTTCCAAACTGAAATTGATTCGGTTATTGTTAAGGTTAAAGACTTTGTAAAAGACTATGGAAAAGCTAACGGTTACAACTTTATATTAGGGACCAGTGATGCTGCTGCAACGGTTATGTATGGAGAGGAACAAAATGATTTAACACAAGTAATTTTGGATGCTTTAAATGCAGAGTATAAAAAAGAAGAATAGATTTAAATAATTGATATTCAATACGCTAAAACCTTGTTTGAAGAAATTCTGCAAGGTTTTTTTATGGAAATTAATCTGCTTTCTTATGAAGTAACCGCGTAAGTTTAATAGATAAATCCGTTAAAATTATTTTAGAATTACCGTTACGCTCAATATGATAAATAGCATCTTGTAATTCATTACTAATATCCATGATGTTATTACCATGTACAAAAGGCGCAAAATTTTCTAGTTTAAATTTTTCGGTTTTGGGTTCAAAAAAGACTAGATCTGTGGCGTTATAATTTAAAAGTAAGGCTTGACGAAAAAAGTCTAAACAAAAGTTCAAGAATTGTTTTTGGGTTTCTCGACCTGTTTTAGCAATATCTTCACTCCAAGAAATTAAATCGTGAATAGCCGCTTTGTTGCCTTTGGCTTTAAAGGCGCTACGAATCCAGAAAATAAACCAAGTTTCAAATTGAATATCTTCAGAGTCTTGATATACTAGGTCGCAGGCTTTATTATAATTTCCATTAGACTGGTGCGCTATTTTTGTGGCTACGCCAATATCTATATTATACTGTTTTACTAAAGCATTTTTTATAACGTCTTCTGCCAAAGGCGGGAAATGTAATATTTGGCAACGCGAACGTATCGTATTAATAATTTGCTCTTCATCTTCAGCAACTAAAATAAAAATAGTTTTACTTGGTGGTTCTTCAATCAGTTTTAAAAGTTTGTTGGCAGAGGCGGTGTTCATTTTTTCTGCCATCCAAATCAACATCACTTTATAGCCACCTTCGTAAGATTTCAGCGTAAGCGATTTCACAATATTATGTGCTTCTTCAACACCTATTTGTCCTTGTTTGTTGTCAACACCAAGTAGTTTGTACCAATCAAAAAGATTTCCGTAAGGCTGTTCATTTAAAAGTTGTCGCCATTCTTCCAAATAAAAACTAGAAACCGGTTTGCTTTTTACTTTATCGCTCGTGGTTACCGGAAATGCAAAATGTAAATCGGGATGCGAAAAGTTTTTAAACTTCAAGTTACAGGCATCGTTTCCAGAAGTATTTTCACCTCCAGAATTTGAGCATAAAATATATTGCGCATAAGCTAAAGCCATAGGTAAAGTCCCAGAACCCTCATTACCCACAAATAATTGTGCATGCGGAACCCTGCCATTATCTACACTTTGCGTAAGGTGTTTTTTAATGTGTTCTTGACCTAATATGTCTTCAAAAAGCATAAAACAAACCTACATAAATTTTTACTAATAAATAAAGAGTCAAACATTAAAAACACAATAAAGCACTCTGCATTTTTACGTATTTAAAAAATCTTTACTAGCTACATCGTTTTCGTTAAAAATCACATTTTAAATGGTTTTTTAATTAGTTACATTTGTAAATTAAATACTTAAAAGACAAATATATATACATATGAAAACGCTTAATGATTTTAATTTCGAAAACAAAAAAGCATTAATTAGAGTAGATTTTAATGTGCCATTAAATGAAAAATTTGAAGTTACCGATGCAACAAGGATTGTATCCGCAAAACCTACTATTATTAAGATTTTAGAAGACGGCGGAAGCTGTATTTTAATGTCGCATTTAGGGCGTCCAAAAGGATTTCAAGAAGAATTTTCATTAAAGCATATTGCTGGTAAAGTAGAAGATATTTTAGGCGTAGAAGTAAAATTTGTTGCAGATTGTATTGGAGAAGATGCTGAAGCGGCGGCTGCAAGCTTGGAACCAGGACAAATTTTATTGCTAGAGAACTTACGTTATTATAAAGAAGAAACCGCTGGTGATGTTGGCTTTGCTGAAAAATTATCAAAATTAGGCGATATTTATGTTAATGATGCTTTTGGTACTGCGCATAGAGCACATGCATCTACAACAATTATAGCTCAGTTTTTTGAAGGTAAAAAATGCTTCGGAAATTTATTAGCTCAAGAAATTGAAAGTATTAAAAAAGTTATGGAAACAGGCGAAAAACCTGTTTTAGCTATTCTTGGTGGTGCAAAAGTATCCTCGAAAATTACCATTATTGAAAATATTTTGGATAAAGTAGACCACTTAATTATTGGTGGAGGTATGGCGTTTACTTTTGTTAAAGCGCAAGGCGGAAAAATAGGAAATTCTATTTGTGAAGATGATAAAATGCCTTTGGCTTTAGAAATCTTAAAACAAGCAAAAGCAAAGAATGTACAAATTCATATTCCGGTTGACACCATTGCTGCTGATGATTTTAGTAACGATGCTAACACACAAACTGTTGATATTAATGAGATTCCTGATGGATGGGAAGGTGTTGATGCTGGACCAAAATCTAGAAAACAATTTCACGATGTAGTGATGCAATCGAAAACTATTCTTTGGAATGGCCCATTAGGCGTTTTTGAAATGGAAAGTTTTGCTGGAGGAACTATTGAATTAGGAAACTCAATAGCTGAAGCCACTAAAAATGGTGCATTTTCACTTGTAGGTGGCGGGGATTCTGTTGCAGCAGTAAAACAATTTGGTTTTGAAGATAAAGTAAGCTACGTAAGTACTGGTGGTGGTGCCATGCTTGAAAGTTTAGAAGGAAAAACATTGCCTGGAATTGCTGCTATTTTAGAATAGTTAGCAAAAAACAGCATAATAGAATAAAATGGATGCCAAGTGCATCCATTTTTTATTCAATGACTTTAAGGGTCGAGTGGCCTCTGATTATGATTGAGTCAAAGGGATTGAAAATTGATAGGGATTGGGCTGTGTTTTATATGCATGTTGGCAGTAGTTTTTATTCCTTTTTTTAGTTTATTCTATGTGAATTTTATTTAAAGCCTATAATAATTCTAAATTATATTGTATATTTACAATTGACAAGACGTAAAAATACAATAATGGAGGTTAAGACAAAAACAGGGAATTCAAATAAAAAAAAGGGTGCAGTAAAAGTAAAAGTTGCTAGAAAGGGTGCGACTCCTGCAAAACATAGTAAGTTTTCGCCATCTTGGGTTGTTGTACACTCTAAAGATGCTCCTGGATTCAAATTGGAATTAATAGGTCGTATTAGAGAAGGTGTTAAAAAGTCAGATTGGAAAGAATTGATTCAATACACAGATTCTACGGAAAAAGAGTTCGAACATATTCTTCCTGCATCTATAAGTAGTATGCAAAAGAAAGCTGTTTACGGAAAAGAGACGTCTGAACGAATTTATGAATTAGCTAGATTATTTGGATTAGGTTATGAGGTCTTTGATTCCAAAGAAGATTTTAAGAAATGGTTAATGACTCCATCGAAAACTCTCGGTAATAAAATTCCATTTGAGCTACTTGACAGTAGTTTTGGTTTTGAAATGGTGGAAAACGAAATCATTAGAATTCAATATAACGTTTACAGCTAATGATTGTCTACAGAATAGCTAATGTAAAACATAAAGACAAAACATTATCAGGAATTGGTGCTGAAAAAGTTGGCGGAAGATGGAATTCAGTTGGTACGAGAGCTGTTTATTGTTCAGAAAATATTTCATTAGCGTTATTAGAATATTATGTTCATTCTGAAAACATTGCGTATTTACCTAAAGAAATATTAATTGCAAAAATTCAATTTCCAGACGAGTTTTTAATAGAAGAATTAAAAGAACTTCCTGAAAGATGGAATCAATATCCATATTCTTCCAAAACAACAGAGGTTTTTACTGATTTAGCAAAAGACCGAAATAGATTTGCTTTAAGAGTGCCATCTACTATTGTCGGTCTCGAATCAAATATTATTCTAAATCCTTTATTTAAAGAATTTGGAAAAGTTGAAGTAGTCGAGTTTATTGAATTACCAATTGATGAAAGGCTAAAAAAAGATAAACGATAATAATCTAGATTTTGCCTTGGGTTTTAATGCCAACTCGTTATATGGTAAATTTTTTGTTACCGTTATCCCATAAAGATAATTAAGTTTTCCTGCGGGAAATAAATAATTTCCAACAAAAACTATCAGGATTTTAAATACTATTTATCATGGCGAATCAAGATTTTATTCGTGATGTGGCAATCTGTTTGTTGAAATCTATAAACTTCAATTTAAATCAAAAATCAGTGTTTAATTAATCTAAATTTAGATATAACTTAAATTAAGTTTTCTAATTCCCCTAAAAAATACGAATTTAGCCATAACACCGTTCAATAATCAACGGAATTGATTTTATGGCTTTTCGATTTTTTACAATCCTATTACTTCTTAATATCGGAACTTGTTTTTCGCAAGTTCAGGACACTGTTTATGTACAACACCAACCCATTAAAGACTCTTTAATTGACGGCATTTCCCAAAGCATAAAATCTATTGAAGTTGAAGTGGATAGTGCTTCAATAAAAAAAAGAATAGAAGCCATTGCGTATGCTAACAAATTAGACGAACAATGGTATGCGGAATTGTACAACAACACCCTGTTCGATTCTATTTATAATTCAGTTACTGAATTAAATTTCGAACCCGTTGACTACCCAGAATTACCCACAGATACGCTTAAAGCCAGACTTAAAAAACTTGATGCAAGAACGCCTTTTAATGTAGCATATAATCCATCTTTAGAAAGTGTTATAAAATCGTATTTAAAACACAGGAGAAAATCAATTCAAAAGTTAATCACCTTAAGTGCGTTTTACTTTCCGATGTTCGAACGTGAATTAGACCTTTACGACATTCCATTAGAAGTTAAATATTTAGCCATTGTAGAGTCGGCATTAAAACCCAGGGCAAAATCTAGAGTAGGCGCTACAGGGTTGTGGCAGTTTATGTTTAGCACAGGTAAAATGTATGGTTTAGATGTAAGTAGTTATGTTGACGAACGTAGCGACCCCATAAAATCTACCGAGGCCGCAGCAAAATACTTAGCCAAATTATATAAAATATTTGGGGATTGGGATTTGGCTTTAGCGGCGTACAATTCGGGCCCTGGTAATGTTTCTAAAGCCATTAGGCGCTCTGGAGGTTATAGGAATTACTGGAATATAAGGCATAATTTACCGCGAGAAACAGCGGGTTATTTACCAGCATTTTTAGCCAATATGTATATTTTTGAGTACGCCAAAGAACATGGTTTTAAACAATACAAACCCGAATCTGCTTATTTTGAAACAGATACTGTTCTTGTTAAACGTATGATTACGCTCGACCAAGTGTCGGAAGTAACAGGAACCCCTATTGAAAAACTTCAATTTTTAAATCCGTCTTATAAATTAGATATTATTCCTTTTATTAAAGATGAAAATTATACGTTGCGATTACCCATAGATGTTGTTGGGGATTTTGTAAATAATGAGGAACAAATTTATGCCTTCGCTAAAGCGGAATTTGATAAACGCGAAAAACCCATGCCTCAGTTTTTTGAAGCAAAAGATAAAATAACCTATCGTGTAAAGTCTGGAGACTATCTAGGGAAAATATCTAGAATCTATGGTGTTAGAGTTAGTAATATAAAAAGATGGAACGGGTTAAGAAGCAATAATTTAAAAATAGGCCAACGATTAACTATTTATCCTACAAAGCCTCATGTGGCTGCTAAGTCTTCCACGAAAGCGATAATAAAACCAAAACCCATTTCTGGGGAAGTGATTACCTATGTGGTTAAAACTGGAGACTCACTTTGGAGCATTTCTCAAAAATTCCCGGGAGTTTCTATTCAAAATATTAAAGATTGGAACGGTATTAGCGGTAGTAAATTAAAACCCGGAATGAAACTTAAAATAGCCAAAGGGTAAATTCCTAAAACTTGAGCGTATTATGCGATATATTATTTTTTCAGTAGTATCATTAATAATTTTAATGTCTTGTGTTGACAGCAATAAACCAAAAGAAAAATTTCTTCCAGATGCATCGGGAGCTATTAACAATGTATCTGTTGTAACAGAAAACGAGATATGGGACGGTCGCGTAGGTGAAGCCATAAGAAACGTACTCGCACAACCCATTTACGGATTGCCACAAGATGAACCCACATTTACTATTAGTCAAATTCCGACTGCTGTATTTTCAGGTTTTGTTACTAAAAACAGAACGGTTTTAAAGATTGAAACCAATAAAGAAGCGGGTATTGAAATTTTAAAAGATGCCTACGCTAAGCCTCAAAAAGTTATTGTAGTTTCTGGGAAAACAAAAGAAGAGATTATTAATGTTCTTAATGAAAATGAATCAAAAATAATTGAAACATTTAGAAATGAAGAGCTTACAGAACGATTAAGGCAAATGGCTAAATCGCCACATAAATTCAGTGCTATTAAAGAAAAATTTGGTCTAACAATTCAGTTTCCATCTATATATGAAATCGTTAAGGAAACAGACAATTTCTTCTGGTTTTCAAAAGACATCACCACGGGGTCGTTGCATTTAATGTTGTATGAGTTGCCATATGATGCCATAAAACGTAATGATAGCACGGTTGCACAAATTATAAAAATTAGAGATTCGATAGGGGAAATAAATGTTCCTGGACGTATAGAAGGATCCTATTTAATAACCGAAAAAGCCTATACGCCATTCCATAACAACGTTATAATAGATAACAAACCGACTTTAGAAACAAAAGGTATTTGGGATTTACAAGGTGCTTTTATGGCGGGCCCGTTTATTAACTATGCTATAGAGGATAAAATTAATAAACGTTGGGTAGTTGTTGAAGGCTTTGCATTTGCACCATCAGTTGAAAAACGAAACTATATGTTAGAAGTTGAAGCGATTATTAAATCGGTTAAAATAGATTGATACCTAATAAGCCTCAAAAATTTTCATAAAAAAAGACCAACACATCGTGTTGGTCTTTTAAGTATAAACAAAATTAGTTTTACTCTTTTTTGTCGTCTGCGGATTCTTCCTCTTTACTAGCATCTTTAAATTCCTTGATGCCGCTTCCTAATCCGCGCATTAATTCTGGTATTTTTTTACCTCCAAATAATAATAAAACAACCACAACAATCAATGCTATTTGCCAAGGTCCTATTGCTAATGGTAACATATATAAGCTCATAATAATTATTTTAAAAAACAAAGTTAATAATTTAAGTTTAATAAACGCGATTTAAGGCTAACTTTAGCATATTGTTAGGGTAAACTCATTTTTAGAAAATAGAAAAAATCAAGATGAGTTATAGGTATATCATTTTTTAGTTTTAGTAGTGTATTACTAGCAAAATAGTTCTAAAATAAAAGAATGATTTTGCCCTGAGCATATAGTGGGTTTAAAATAATAATGGATTAAAATGTTATACTTTATCTAAAGACCAACACTATTTAATAAATTCTATTATTTTTGTTTTAACATGAAGGACAATAAAAAGAAACCTAAAAAAATAAAAAGAAAGTTACTTGATAAGTACCGATTAGTCATACTTAACGAAAACACTTTCGAAGAGCGCTTATCATTTAAGTTAGCACGGTTAAATGTTTTTGTGCTGTGTTCGTTACTAGTTATTTTTTTAATAGCATTTACCTATCTATTAATAGCGTTTACACCGCTTAAGGAATATATCCCTGGATACTCATCAACAGCATTAAAAAAGAAAGCCACAGCATTAAGTTATAAAACCGATTCTTTACAGCAAGTCATAATTATGAACGACCGTTATTATCAATCTATAAAAAAGGTTTTAACAGGCGATTTGAGCGTTATAGATTTTAATAAAGATTCTATTATTCAATCGGTTAAATTGGAAGCTAGTGAAGTTGATTTAAATCCAATAGCCGAAGATTCGTTGTTACGTGAAAAAGTGGATAAAGAAGATAAATATAATTTATTCGAGTCGGCAACAACAGCAACCAATTTTGTCTTATTTCCACCAGTAAGTGGTACTATTAGCGAGCATTATAATGCCAAGGAAAAACATTATGCAGTAGACATTGTAGTTGCAAAAGACACCCCTGTAAAAGCTACTGCAGACGGCATTGTTATTTTTGCTGAATGGACTGCAAGTACGGGTTATGTTATTATTATTGAACATAGTTATGGGTTGATTTCAATTTACAAACACAATGCCGCGTTATCAAAAGAACAAGGCGATTTAGTTAAAGCAGGAGAGGTTATTGCTACCGCAGGAAGCACAGGAGAATTATCAACAGGGCCCCATTTGCATTTTGAACTTTGGAACGATGGATACCCTATCAACCCTACAAATTTCATAGATTTTAAATAAATGTTGTCTCCTCAAGCGCAGTCGAGAGGTTATAAATAAAAAGTAATAAAAAAGGTTTCAAACTGCGCCCGACCACACTATTGTTTAATATCGATAAAATCATGATATCACTAAAATCTGCCTTAGCAAAACCTTTTGCAAAACGTGTTTATAAGCGTGTTCAAAAATGGGCAAATAAACCTATAGAAACCCAGAAGAAAGTGTTTCAAGACTTAATTTCAGAAGCCACTAGTACTGCGTTTGGAAAAGACCATGATTTTATTAGCATAAACAATCATGAAGATTTCGTAAAGCGTGTTCCAGTTAGAGATTATGAAGCTCTTAAACCTTATGTAGAAAAAGTAGTAGCTGGAGAAAAAGATATTCTTTGGCCCGGTAAACCCATTTATTTTGCAAAAACATCTGGAACGACGTCAGGTTCCAAATATATTCCTATTACAAAGGAAAGTATGCCGAGTCATGTTGAGGCGGCTAGAAATGCCATTTTAATGTATATTCATGAAACTGGAAACGCAAAATTTGTTGATGGTAAAATGATTTTTTTACAAGGAAGTCCAATTCTTAAAGAGCAAAATGGGGTGCAATTGGGACGTCTGTCGGGTATTGTGGCACATTATGTGCCTAAATATCTGCAAAAAAACAGGTTGCCATCTTGGGAGACTAATTGTATTGAAGACTGGGAAACCAAAGTGGATGCCATTGTTGAAGAAACCCTTCCAGAAAATATGACCATAATTTCTGGAATCCCATCTTGGGTGCAAATGTATTTTGAAAAACTTCAGCAAAAGACAGGTAAAAAAGTAGGGGATATTTTTAAGAATTTCAATTTATTCATTTTTGGAGGCGTTAATTATGAACCCTACAGAGCTAAATTTGAAAATTTAATTGGTAGGAAAGTCGATAGTATAGAATTATATCCCGCAAGTGAAGGTTTTTTTGCTTTTCAAGATAAGCAGCATGAAAAAGGGATGTTGCTTCAACTTAATTCTGGTATTTTTTATGAATTTATAAAAGCCGATGAATTTTTCAACAAAAACCCAAAACGAATTACCATAAAAGATGTTGAATTAGGTGTAAATTACGTCATGATAATTTCAACAAATGCTGGGCTTTGGGCGTATAATCTTGGTGATACCGTTGAGTTTACATCCACAAAGCCCTATCGTGTTATCGTTTCAGGTCGGATAAAACATTTTATTTCGGCTTTTGGCGAACATGTTATTGGCAAAGAAGTAGAACAGGCCATGCAAGACGCCACATTAAACACTAGCATTCGTGTTTCAGAGTTTACGGTAGCACCACAAATTAACCCAAAGGAAGGATTGCCGTACCATGAATGGTTTATTGAATTTGAAAACGAACCAGATAATCTTTCCGCTTTAGCGAAAAAAATTGATGAATCCCTTCAAAAACAGAACACCTATTATTTTGATTTAATTCAAGGTAATGTCCTTCAGCCTCTTAAAATCACTAAAGTTAAAAAAGGCGGATTTCAAGAATATATGAAATCTGTTGGTAAACTGGGTGGGCAAAACAAATTACCAAGATTATCGAACGATAGAAAGATAGTTGCTAATTTCCCGTATGTAAATTAATGCAAATAGTATTATATTTGGCACCACCAAATTAAACTATGAGTAGTAATAAAAAACATCAGGCTAGAACGCGCGCTCAAGAAAGCTCGAATGCCATTGAGCGGATGTATATTACTATGCGCCATTTGTTCAATAGAGGGTTTTATAAACCTATGGGAGTTTCTGGCGAAACGTTGCGTCAGTCATTATTACTTTTACGACCAGAGATATATGGTTCTGTAGGCGAAGAAAAAGCAGAACTAGAGGGTTTGCTGTATGTTATAGATAGGCTTCCTATTGGTATTGAAGAATGTTCCTTTATTAATTTAACAAATGATGAAGGGTACTCCAATTCTCATTTCAAACCTATTATTCCAAAAAAGAGACGCCGAAATTGCTATAGGATTGATGCCGAACAAATGAATATTGAGATTACTAGAGGGCGCTCAGAAATCTATGATATTCTAACACACCTTACGTTTCTATTTATAGAATCCCATAAAATTGGTAATCGCGTTATAATAAACGACCAAGGGGAAACAACTCGAGATTGGATAAAGCTTGAAAAAGCGGTTTTATCAAAAAAGAAACTCAATCAAGAAGAAAGAGAAATTGCTATTACCCATATCGCTAATATTTTAGGAAGAACCTTTAATGAGTTAATGACCGTTTATAATAAGTTTGCTTCAGCTTCACAGCCAGAACGGTTGCTTCATATTGTATATTGGTTAGGAAAATTAGCGATTGAAGAACTTATACATGACAATAAACGAACCGTTACATTTAGCCCTGTTTTACGAGAACGTATTGGGCATCATATACACGGAGAAATATGGTCGGATGCTATAAAAGACGTGCTTTTTAAAAACGATTTACTAGAACGGCCTATTCATATAATTAGTGCTAATATGCATAGTGTTATGAATACACTTTTTGCGCCCAATGCATTAAAACCTAATACCTCTAAAAAGGATATTGTTGAAGTCTATGAATCTTTAAGCAAAAAAGAAAATGATGTGTTACGCAATAAAGTAACAAAAGAAGCGTTGCAAAATGGGATGATTTACATCGAGGACACATCTGGGACCAATATAGATGTTCAAATTTTTGATACGGCCAAAATGGATGTTTCTAAAATAGATATTAAAGTTGCTGAAACCCATTTAAAACAAAAAAAACCTGTAATATTGGTTATGGATTATGCTTTTGGTGAGCAGGCCTATGAAACGATTGATGAATTATTAAAGCCATACAACGTAAAGGGGAAGAAAATCCATTTGAATGTTGAGTCTTTGTCAATAATGGGTAAAGCAGGTATTTTAAAAGGCGGTAAAGGTGATATTATGATACCATCCGCACATATTTTTGAAGGAACAGCGGATAATTATCCTTTTGAAAACGAATTAAAAAGAGAAGATTTAGAAGGGAAAGGTGTTGCTGTTTATGAAGGTTCGATGATTACCGTTTTAGGAACCTCATTACAAAATAAAGATATTTTAAAGTTTTTTCACAATTCCACTTGGCAAGTTATAGGCTTGGAAATGGAAGGGGCGCATTATCAAAAAGCCATTCAAGCGGCATCAAAAGTTAGGGGAAGTATAAGTCAAAATGTAAAAGTAAGATACGCCTATTATGCTAGTGATAACCCATTAGAAACGGGGGCCACTTTAGCATCAGGAGGGTTAGGTACATCTGGCGTAAGACCAACGTATTTAATAACAAGAACAATATTAGAACAAATATTAAATTAAATAATACATTATAATTATGAGTAAAGATTTGCAACAACAACCTCAATCTGAAGAAGTGGATTTGGGTCAATTGTTTAAGCTAATAGGAAATATGTTTGATCGATTATTTCGGTTTGTTGGAAACATATTCAAGAGTATTTTATCGGTTATTATTTTTATAATTAGAGCTGTAATTAATAATTTCAAAATAATAGTTATTTCTATGGTGTTAGCTGGAGTTATCGGCTATGCTATAGAAAAAGCAAAGCAGCCTGTTTATACTTCTAGTATGCTTGTTAAACCCTATTTTGATTCTAAATTTCAGCTAGTTACAAACATAAATTATTATAATGCTTTAATTGCGGATAAAGATTTTAAACAATTAGGTAATCTTTTTAAGATAGAAGAGGATTTTGCTAATGAAATACTTGAATTTGAAATTACCCCTGGCCCTGAAACAGAGAATGATAGAATTTTAGAGTACGAAGAGTTTATTAAGCAAGTAGATAGTACAAGAGCTACAGAAATATATTTTGATGCGTTTATAGAAAATAGAAGTATATATTCAGGAAGTATATATGAAATTGGTGTAAAATCCTTTAAAAAAGATATTTTTAGATCTTTAGAGGAAGGTTTAAACTCCACCTTTACCAACACCTATTCTGTTAAGAAAATGGAAAAGAGAGATTCTTTGATAGCGATTGATAAAAATCGTATTATGAACTCTTTACAACAAGTGGATTCACTTAAAAATGTATATATAAAAGTATTGCAAGAGGAATCCAGTTCTAAAAACTCTGGAACCATTACATTAAAAGACGGCATGTCCCTGGTTCAGGAACGTGTAGATACTAAGGAATTTGAATTATTGGATAAGGAATTACAGTTAAGACAGCAATTATCTACATTAGAGTCTCAAAAAGTTGAAGAAGATGTGTTTTTTGACACATTATCTAGTTTTCAAGATGTGGGTTCTGAGTATAGTAGTCTTTGGACTAAATACGTTCTTATTTTTCCATTATTGGCTTTTGTAATACTTACTATGGTATTTTTAATGAAAAAACTAATACGATTTGTAAATAATTATGAAGACTAAAAACATTTTAGTAACAGGTGGCGCAGGTTTTATAGGATCACATGTGGTAAGACTCCTTGTAAAAAAATACCCAAATTATCATATCTTTAATTTAGACGCATTGACCTATGCTGGAAATCTAGAGAATTTAAAGGATATTGAACACAAGCCTAATTATACCTTTATTAAAGCGGATATAACAGATGAAGATGTCTTAGATACACTTTTTAATACACATAAGTTTGAAGGCGTCATTCATTTAGCAGCAGAATCTCATGTAGATCGATCTATTGAAGATCCTTTGGCGTTTGTTAAAACTAATGTTATGGGAACCATGAATCTTTTAAATGCTTTTAAGACCTGTTGGAAAGATGATTATAAAAACAAACGTTTTTATCATATAAGTACCGATGAGGTTTATGGATCATTAGGGCAAACAGGTTTATTTACTGAAACCACGGCTTATGCCCCAAATTCCCCTTACTCAGCATCTAAAGCAAGTTCTGATCATTTTGTAAGGGCTTACGGTGAAACCTATAACCTGCCTTATGTTATAACTAACTGTTCTAATAATTATGGCCAGAATCAATTTCCAGAAAAGTTGATTCCTTTATTTATAAACAATATTATCAATAACAAACCTTTACCTGTTTATGGTGACGGTAACTATACTAGAGATTGGTTGTATGTAAAAGATCATGCCGTAGCAATAGATTTAGTATATCACCAAGGAATTAATGGTGAAACTTACAATATAGGAGGTTTTAACGAGTGGAAAAATATAGACTTGGTTAGGTTATTATGCCAAAAAATGGATATTGAATTAGAAAGGCCAAAAGGATCATCAGAACAATTAATCACGTATGTAAAAGATCGACCAGGGCATGATTTAAGGTATGCTATTGATGCATCAAAGATAAAGCATGAATTAGGCTGGGAGCCCTCGGTAACATTTGAACAAGGTCTTGAAAAAACTATTAAATGGTACTTGAGTAACGACCATTGGTTAAATAGCGTTACCAGTGGGCAATACCAATCCTACTATAAAAAGCAATATAATTAGATTATAAAACTAATGAAAGGAATTATACTAGCAGGAGGGTCTGGTACAAGATTACACCCATTAACATTGTCAGTAAGTAAGCAACTGATGCCTATTTACGATAAACCAATGATTTACTATCCGCTTTCTACACTAATGTATGCTGGAATAAATGACATATTAATTATTTCTACACCTAAAGATTTACCTTTGTTTAAGGATTTACTTGGGGATGGAAAAAAATATGGTTGTAAGTTTGAATATGCAGTTCAGCAAGAGCCTAATGGACTGGCAGAAGCGTTTATTATAGGAGAAGAGTTTGTTGGGAATGATAAGGTCGCTTTAATCTTAGGTGATAATATATTTTATGGGACAGGGTTGGCAAAACTCTTGCAAGCTAATAACAACCCTGATGGCGGTATTATTTATGCGTATAGAGTACATGACCCAGAACGTTATGGAGTAGTAGAATTTGATAAAGAAGGAAAAGCCATTTCGATTGAAGAAAAACCGGAATATCCAAAATCGAATTATGCAGTGCCAGGAATATATTTCTATGACAATTCTGTTGTAGAAATAGCAAAAAATATAAAACCAAGTCATAGAGGAGAACTCGAGATTACTGATTTAAATAAAGTTTATTTAGACCAAGGAAAACTCAGCGTAAGCATATTGGATAGAGGAACCGCATGGTTAGATACAGGCACCTTTCAATCATTGATGCAGGCCTCTCAATTTGTTGAAGTTATTGAAGAAAGACAAGGTTTAAAAATAGGAGCAATTGAAGCTGCTGCTTTTGAAATGGGCTACATAAGTGAACGCCAATTCAAGGCCTTAGCAGAACCGCTGCTTAAAAGTGGATATGGGAAAAACTTATTAGGACTATTGAAAAAAAAATAATGACGATAAGAGAAACTAAATTAGAAGGGTGCTTTATTTTAGAGCCTAAAGTTTTTGAGGATAAAAGAGGATACTTTCTTGAAAGCTACAACCAAAATACTTTTAGTAAGTTAATAGGACGTAATATTAGTTTTGTTCAAGACAACGAGTCATATTCCTCGAAAGGCGTTTTGAGGGGCTTGCACTTTCAGAGAGGTAAACATACCCAGGCAAAATTGGTTAGAGTTATAAAAGGAAAGGTTTTAGATGTTGCCGTGGATGTTCGGCAGGAGTCCCCAACATATGGCCAACATGTATCTATTGAATTATCAGGAGAAAATAAAAAACAATTTTTTGTGCCAAGAGGATTTGCACATGGCTTTGTTGTATTGAGTGACACAGCTTTATTTTCATATAAATGTGATAATTTTTATAACAAAGCTTCCGAGGGAGGAATTATTTATACAGATTCTGATTTAGATGTTGATTGGCTTTTACCTACGACAGATCTTATAGTTTCTGAAAAAGATTTAATCCTGCCAACTTTTGAAAATATTTGTTTATGATTAATGTTTTAGTTACCGGAAGTAACGGTCAATTAGCTAGTTGTATAAAAGACATTGAAAATCAATATAGTGGGTTAAATTTTATTTATACAGATTATCTAGATCTTGACATTTGTGATTTAGATCAAGTAAGTTCTTTTTTTAAGTCTAATTTAGAATTTCATTATTGTATAAACTGTGCGGCATACACAGCTGTTGATAAGGCAGAAAAGGAAATTCAACAGGCTTATAGCATAAATGCTATTGGGGCTAAGAACTTAGCTAAATTATGTTCTGAAAATAACACAACATTAATACATATATCAACTGATTTTGTTTTTGACGGAAAATCTTTATTACCTTACACTGAAAAAGATTTAGAAACCCCCTTAAGCGTATATGGTAAGTCTAAGTTAAAAGGAGAAGAAGAAATAATTAGTACTTTTAATAATTACTTCATTTTAAGAACAGCTTGGTTATATTCTGAACACGGGAACAATTTTATGAAAACTATGTTACGCTTGGCTGAAACAAGAAACGAAATTAGTGTTGTAAGTGATCAGATAGGTACACCAACATATGCCAAAGATTTGGCAGAAGTAATATTAAAAATTATAGATTCTAATAATCAAAATTACGGATTGTTTCATTATAGTAATGAAGGGGTTGCCAGCTGGTTTGATTTTGCAAAAACTATATTTCAAATATTTAAAATCGAAATAAAAACTCACGCCATTAAAACGAGTGAGTATCCTACACCAGCAATAAGACCAGCATATAGCGTGTTAAATAAAGACAAAATAAAAACAACTTTAAAAATGGAAACATATAATTGGCAGGAAAGTTTAAAAAAGTGTATGTTTAACTACAAAAACCTTGTAAAATAGTATTGTATTTAACAGAAAATAAAATTTTAGATTAATTTAAAAAAATAAAATGAAAAGCACGTTTGACTTAAAAGGAAAATCTATTTTAATTACTGGAGGAACAGGTTCTCTTGGTAAAGCACTTACTAGCCATATTCTAACTAAATATCCAGAAGTCAAAAGATTGGTAATTTATTCTAGAGATGAGCAAAAGCAATTTCAAATGGCTCAAGAATATCCTTCTCAAAAGTATCCTCAAATACGTTATTTTATTGGCGATGTTAGAGATAGAGAAAGATTAGTAAGAGCGTTTCAAGGTGTAGATTATGTGATACACGCAGCGGCTATGAAACATGTTCATATCGCAGAATACAACCCAGATGAATGTATAAAAACTAATATAGGTGGAGCAGAAAATGTTGTTGACGCTTGTTTTAAAACTAAAGTAGAGCGTGTTGTTGCGCTTTCAACAGATAAGGCTTGTGCGCCAATAAATCTTTATGGAGCAACAAAATTAACATCAGACAAGTTATTTATTGCGGCAAATAACATTAAAGGAGAAAACCCAATAAGGTTTTCGGTTGTTAGATACGGAAACGTTATGGGCTCTAACGGCTCGGTAATTCCGTTTTTTATCAATAAAAAGAAAGAAGAAAACACGTTGCCTATCACTGATCCTAATATGACGCGTTTCAACATCTCGTTACAAGGTGGTGTAGATATGGTTATGCATGCTTTGGAACATGCTTGGGGAGGAGAGTTATTTGTTCCTAAAATCCCATCATACAAAATTATGGATGTAGCTGAAGCCATTGGGCCAAATTGTGAAAAACCAGTTGTTGGTATACGTCCAGGCGAAAAAGTACATGAGGAGATGATTACACCTTCAGATTCTTTTTATACTTACGATCTTGGGAAATATTATACCATACTTCCTGCAACTCACAAATGGAGTTTAGAGGATTTCGTTAAAATCTTTAATGCTAAAAAGGCACCATTAGGATTTAGTTATAACTCTGGAGACAATGATGAATGGGAAACCATTGAAAGTCTTAGGGATTTGATAAAAGAACATGTAGATTCTAATTTTATAGTTTAATGAAAGCCATACCTTACGGAAGACAAAATATAGACCAAGACGATATTGATGCGGTTGTAAAAACGCTTTCTGCTGATTTTTTAACGCAAGGACCAAAAGTTAAAGAATTCGAAGGTAAGTTTGCAGAATATGTTGGTGCAAAATATGCTGTAGCTGTAAACAATGCAACATCTGGCTTACATTTAGCTGTTTTAGCTTTAGGATTGAAAGAAGGTGAACGCGTAATTACTACACCAATTACATTTGCAGCATCAGCTAATTGTGTGAGATATGCTGGAGGCGAAGTTTGGTTTGCAGACATCGATCCAGATTCTTATGTTTTGTCTTTAGAAAGTACTAGGGAACTTATAGAAAGTAAGCCAAAAGGATTTTTCAAAGGTATCATCCCAGTTGATTTTGCCGGTCTTCCAGTAAATCTAGAAGCGTTTAGAACATTAGCAAACAAGTATGATTTATGGATTATTGAAGATGCTTGTCATGCACCAGGAGGCTATTTCACAGATTCTAAAGGCATAAAACAAATGTGCGGAAATGGTAATTATGCTGATATAGGTATATTTTCATTTCATCCAGTAAAACATATTGCTTGTGGCGAAGGCGGAATGATAACCACAAATTCAGAAACGCTTCATAAAAAACTGTCTTTGTTAAGAACACACGGAATTACTAAAGAAAACATGGCAGAAAACCATGGTGGTTGGTTTTATGAAATGCAGGAGTTAGGTTTTAACTACAGGCTAACAGATATTCAATCAGCTTTAGGAATAACACAGCTTGCAAAAAATAATACTGGTGTAGCAAGAAGAAATGAGATAGCAAATGCCTATAAAGAAGCTTTTAATGGTAAAATTAAATTTCAAAGCTTACAAGAAAACGCCGTAAATGCACATCATTTATTTGTAATTGAAGTTGAAGACCGAAAGGGGCTTTACGATTTTTTAAGAACACATAATATTTTTGCTCAAATACATTATATTCCTGTACACACCTTGCCTTACTATAAAGGAATAGGTTATGGAAGCGCAGATTTAAGCAACTCAGAAAACTATTACTCCAAATGTATCAGTTTACCAATGTACCCAACGCTAACAAATGAAGAACAGGCATTTGTTATAGAAAAAACGCTATTTTATATCAATGGCTAATTTAGCAATTATACCTGCAAGAGGAGGAAGTAAACGTATACCTAGAAAGAATATCAAGCTTTTTTTAGGGAAACCCATTATTGCCTATTCTATTGAAGCTGCTTTAAAAAGTAATTTGTTTGATGAGGTTATGGTGTCTACTGATGATGAAGAAATAGCAAAAATAGCATTCGAATATGGAGCTAAAGTGCCTTTTTTAAGAAGTAACGATAATGCCAATGATTTTGCCGTTTTAGCAGATGTAGTTGAAGAAGTCGTTGCAAATTACAAAAAACAAAACAACACTTTTAATAATATTTGTTGCATACTGCCAACAGCACCTTTTGTTACTTCAAATAAAATCACTGAAGCTTATAAAAAACTTATAGAGGGCAATTTAGATAGTGTTTTTCCAGTTTTAGAATTCTCGTTTCCAATTCAACGCTCGTTAAAAATAGAAAACAATAAGGTTACCATGGTTTGGAGCGAACACTTGAATTCACGTTCACAAGATTTAGAACCAAGATATCATGATTCTGGTCAGTTTTATTGGCTAAAATCTAATTCGTTTAATAAAGATAAAAAACTATTTACAAGCAATTCTGGAGCTTTAATTATATCAGAGTTACACGCACAAGATATTGATACAGAAACCGACTGGAAACTAGCCGAAATTAAATATAAACTCATCCTCAATGACCAAGAAAATAATCTTTAGAGCAGATGGAAATGCCACAACAGGATTAGGTCATTTATATAGATTATTTAGTCTTGTAGAAGTTGTTAAAGATACTTTAGAGTTTGTTTTTTTAACTCACGAAACTTCAACATTATTGGTTATTCCTGATACGTATACAAAAAATATTATCCCAGAATCAATTAATATTGAAGACGAACCAGAATGGTTGGCTTCAACTTTTTCTTCTAAAGAGTATATAATTATTGCAGACGGCTATCAATTTATAGCATCCTATCAAAAGCAAATAAAAGAAAAAGGCTTTAAGTTAATATACATTGATGATTTGGCAAAAGAGCATATGTATGCAGATGTGGTTGTAAACCACTCACCTTATATATTAGAAACCCATTATAATAAAGAACCACATACTAACTTTGCATTAGGAACACAATACGCATTATTAAGACCCCTTTTTTTAAAAGAAGCTAAGCGGAATAAAACTATTAAAACAATTGATAGTGCATTTGTGTGTTTTGGTGGTGCAGACCCTTTTAATTTGACTTTGAAGGCGGTTAAGGGATTATTGCAAATTCCAAATTTTAAAAGTATACATATTGTTTTAGGTGGGGCATATAAGCACAAAGGGATTTTTAATTTAGAAAAAAAACAGTCAGATAAAATAAAAACATATCTAAATCTTTCTGAAGAGCAACTAATAAAAACTATGCAGAAATGCAACTTTGCTATTGCACCAGCCAGCACTATTTTATATGAGCTTTCGTGTGTTAAAATGCCTGTTTTTAGCGGTTTTTATGTTGATAATCAAGAATTGATTTATAAAGGATTTCTAAATAATGAAGCTATTTATAAAGGCGGAAACATGAAAGATTATCAGGTTTCCGATTTTATAAATAAAATAGAAGTTATTTTTAAAGAACATAAATTTAATCATTTAATTAAAGCACAAAAAGCATTGTTTGACGATAAAATAGCCTCACGACATTTAAATTTAATTAAAGAATTATGCTTACAATAGGAGTCCTTTGTAGTGGCGGATTAGGATTAGATACGCTTTTAAAAATTGCAAACGAGCATACCATACAGTTTATTTTAACCGATAGAAATTCCACTGGAATTATAGATTTTGCAACAAAAAACAATATACCGTTTTACGCTGGTAATCCAAGAAAAGGCAAGGGTTATGATTTTATTAAAAGCTTTAGTGTAGATGTTATAGCATCCATTAACTACTTGTTTTTAATTGAAGAAGATATAATTAACCATGCTAATGAGTTAATTTTCAATATTCATGGGTCATTGCTGCCAAAGTACAGAGGTAGAACGCCGCATGTATGGGCTATTATAAATGGAGAAAATAAGGCGGGAATAACAGCACATATTATTGATTCAGGTTGCGATACAGGTAAAATAATACACCAAATAGAAATCGCTATTGATGCAGAAGATACTGGAGCAATAATACTTGAAAAATATGCAAGAGCTTATTATCCATTGGTTAAAAAGGTATTAGATAATGTGGCTAACAACCAATTGAATTTAACAATTCAAAACGAAGAAGACGCTACGTATTTTGGAAAGCGGACACCGGTAGATGGAGAAATTAACTGGGATTGGACAAAAGAAGTAATAAGAAATTGGGTGCGAGCGCAAGCAAATCCATACCCAGGAGCTTTTACATTTTATAACAATCAAAAAATCATTATTGATAAAGTATCATTTTCTAAAGATAAAACTTTGAAGAATCAAGTTAATGGTGAGATTGTTAAAACAGAGCCAGAAGTGATAGTTAAGACAGTAAACGGTACTATAAGCTTAGATGTAATAAGAACAGAAAATTGTACTTTTGCTCGAGGAAATAAATTTGACAATGAAAATAGGAAATAGGTTTATTGGAGGAAATAATCCATGCTTTATAATAGCTGAATTATCTGCAAATCATAATGGCGATTTAAATGTTGCTATAGAAACCATTAGAGCAGCAAAAAAAACGGGAGCAGATGCCATTAAACTTCAAACCTACACTCCAGACACTTTAACCATAGATTGCGATAATAAACATTTTAAAATTGATGGTGGTACATTATGGGATGGTAAAACATTGTATGAACTATATGGGGAAGCTTATACCCCTTGGGAGTGGCATAAAAATCTTTTTGAAGTTGCGGAAGAAGAAGGCTTAATTTGTTTTTCATCACCTTTTGATTTTACAGCGGTAGATTTTCTTGAAGAATTAAACGTGCCAGCATATAAAATTGCTTCTTTTGAAATTCAAGACATTCCTTTAATTGAATATGCAGCATCAAAGGGAAAACCTATTATTATGTCTACAGGAATTGCTGAAGAAGCGGATATTCAACTAGCAGTTGATACTTGTAGAAAAGCAGGTAACAACGATATTATTTTACTAAAATGCACATCATCTTATCCAGCACCTTTAGAGTTGGCAAATTTGAATACCATTCCGGACTTAAAACAACGTTTTGGAGTTGAGGTTGGGTTTAGTGATCATACTTATGGTTCGTTAGCACCAACAGTAGCAACTACTTTAGGTGCAACCGTAATAGAAAAACACTTTATTTTAGATAAATCTATTGGTGGGCCAGACGCAGATTTTTCGTTAGATGTTGATGAGTTTACAGAATTAGTAAATAAGGTTAGAGATACCGAAAAACTATTAGGCAAAGTGTCTTATGAAATTTCTGAAAAAGTAAAAAATAATAGAAAATTTGCAAGATCTCTTTTTGTTGTGGAAAACGTTAAAGATGGAGACACAATTACCAAAGAAAACATAAGATCTATTAGACCAGGTTATGGGTTACATCCAAAATATTATCATGAAATATTAGGAAAATCTTTTATAAAAGATATTGAAAAAGGAACACCTTTAGAATTACAACATTTTAATATTTAACTAATTAGCCTGTAGTTTTTTGAAGCGAATTGTAGATATATTAAAAACAAACAAAAGCCTTTTTAGCTACATGGCTTTGAGTTATTTTGATAAAGCTATTATTTTTCTACTACCCTTAATAGTACTCCAATTATTTAAAGACCAAACGGTATATTTATCAATAGAATACATTTTTTCTATTACTGTAGTAATTATTCCTCTTATTGATTTTGGGCTTTCGGGTTACTTCTTTTATGTTTACAGAAATATCAGTAATAAAGAGGAAACTGTTAAAAACTTTGTCAATGTTTTTCAACGAGTATATGTAATATTGAGTGTTCTTGGTGGAGTAATTATTTTAATTCATTATACTGCATTTGAGTTTGAAAAATTCATTTTATTTATAGTTTGTAGAGTATTATTTGTTTTAGCAACTGTTTTCTTATCGTCATATTTTAGGCTTACCAACAGACCGGAAAAAGCTGTATATGTTACAATTTTATCTAATGCAACGTCTTTGTTGTTTTTGTTAGCCTATTTTTTATTCGATATTGAGTTTTCCTTATGGGTAATATTTATTGGACAAATCATTTTTTCAATATTTTATTTATTTAGATCCATTTCAAACATATTATTTGATAAAGAAGGTTTTAATACACAGCAAATTAAGAGATTAATTAAAAGCACTTTACTCTTTTCTTGGCCTACCATAATTCAGGTATTTATTATGATGTATATTGTTAATTATGGGAAAATGAATGTTTTAACTAAAATGACTACAGAAGATGGTGTTTTGTTATCATTAGTTCAGCGATTTTCAATGGTGATTTTCTTGACGCATTCATCGCTTTGGGCTTTTATAATTAAAGATATTTACGTAGAAAAAAATTTATTTTTGATAAAACGAAGAGTGTTTTACAAGTATTTGACATTCTTAACATTTGCTTTAGTAATGATTTTGATGGTAACTGGAGCATATATTGTATATAATTACACTTCTTTTCAAAGAGTATCTTGTATTTCCGTACTCATTATAGGTCAAACCTTTTTTGCGTGTATTTATGCCTATTTAGAAATGTATTACGGTAGGGAGAACAAGAATATTATTAAGTTGTACTTAGCCATATTTAGTGGGTCGATTTTTATAGCAATTATTACACTTGTAAAAATAGATTTCTTAGAAAGGATTTCAATTGCTATGTTTGTTAGTACATTTGCTTCATTATTATTAAGCGTCTTTGTTTTATATAAAAGAAATTATAAAATTGCTTAAAACCTTAATTAAAAGTATGAAAAACATATGTTTTATCGCTAACTATTACAAAACAGATGTTTTTGTTGAAATTGCCAATGTTTTAAAGGAACATCTTATCACTTCGTACTGGATTATTCCAAATAAAAAACAGTACATTCAATTAAAAAGAATATTTCCAGAAAATCAATTACTATATATTGGGAAGCTAAAAGTATTGTCTGTTGCAAACCTAGCAGAACTAAATGTTGATTTAAAAATCAATGAGTTAATTTATGGAGATAGAGTTTTGAAATATGAATCAAGTAAATGGACTTATAGGTATCTTAATAGTTTAAGTAAATTATATTACGATTTTATAGCGAAAAATGATATAAATTATATTTTTGGTGAAGTCACTTGGGCTCATGAGCTCATGGCGCATCGGTTAACTGTTCAGGCAGGAAATCTTAAATGCCAGTTTTTAAATCCACACACCATACGTATTCCAAATGGCAAATTTGCATTTTTTACTGATGAGTTTCAATCAGTAATTAAAGAGGTTTCAAAAACTTCAATATCAAAAACTGATACTATAAAAATAGAAAAGCCATCATATCTTGCTATAAATGATAAACTGATAGCTAAAAAAGGAACATTAAAACATAATTTGAAATTAATTAAAAATTTTGTGCTAAGAACCAATCAAGATAAAAATGATCCAACGCTATATAAAAACCCATTAACGCAATTCAAAATAAAAACAGCCGAGATTTATAATAGGTTTTTATTTAAAAACTTTGTTTCAGAAACCAATGTAGAAGCTTTAGCCGAGAATAAGAAAAAGGTTCTTTTCACACTTCATAAACAACCAGAAGCCTCTATTGATGTTATAGGTAGATATTATGAAAACCAATTAGAACTAATTACAAATATATGGCGAATATTACCAGAAGATTATATCTTATTAGTTAAAGAACACTCTAACGCTATTGGAGATAGAAATTTAAAATTTTATAAAACAGTAAAAAAATTGCGTAACACGTATCTTATTGATAATAAGGCGGACTCACATAGATTATTAGATAGATGTGATGTTTTTTTTACCGTATCAGGAACTATTGCTTATGAAGCTGCCTTAAAAGGCAAACAAGCGTTTACATTTGCGCCTGCTTTTTTTAATAAAATGAGTACTTGTAATGAGGTGTCCTGGAATGGTTTTAAAAACCAGACTTTAAATGATTTGATAAGTAATCAACAAAATTGTTTAAATACAAATGAGTTTTCTAGTTGGTTGTTGGATAATTCTTTTGACGGTATTATGTCGGATGCTTTTGGAGACCCAAGGTGTATGGGAAAGGATAATATTTTAAAACTTTCAAAAGGATTTTTAAAAGTGATTATAAAATGATTTTAAAAAAACAAAAGATTATTGAATATTCAATAATACTATTTATTTCATTTTTAGCGTTTACCAATGTATTTGCTTTCAAGACTTCCAGTTTTTCGATATCACTTTATGTGTTTTTTGGTCCTTTTTTTATTTTACTATTCTCCTTTTTAAAATTTAAAATCCCATCACTAAATAATTCGATTCCTTTTGTAATCTTATTATATATTCTTTTTAGTTCCTTATTAAACTTAAAAGATGTAAGAATTACTTCAATCATTTATTCCTTTTTATTTATTGCGTACTATATTTATTTAATACATGCTTCAAAGAAAAATTTAGCGGAAGAAAAATTTATCTGGCTACTTAAATTTATTATAATTTCTTTTTTTATTGTATTAATATTATCACAGTTCATCGTGCTTTTTAATTTAGAAGAGTTAAAAGGCCTTGAAGGGTATTTTCAAAGTTCAGGCCAATTGGGGATTCTTTTTGATATTAGAACCCATATTTTTAGGTACCATTCGTTATCATCAGAACCGTCATATGCGGCAATTATTGTTTTTGTGTGTTTTGCTGTTTTAAATGATCTTGTTAAAATAAAAAAAAGCCTTATTTGGTATGGAATAATTGTGCTGTATATGTTGTTAAGTTTTAAATCATCTATGGGCTTTTTAATTTTAGGGGTATGGTTTATTAGTCAAATCACATTCTCAAAAAAGTATTTTATAATACTAGGCGTTATAATTTTCACAGGAATCTTATTGTTTTTCTTTACAAGCATTGGAGGTAAAAGTATTGACAGGCTTCGTGAAATTGTATTTCTTTTATTTTCATTTAAAGGAAGTTTCATGGAGAATCTAAACTTAATAGATTCAAGTGCTCATGCTAGAATTGGTCCAATGATATATTATCTGCAGAACATGGATTTTTTATATTACAAAACATACTTTGGGTATGGAGCAGGAATGTCAACACCGTATTTTTCAACATATATATATCCAGAGGCATGGAATACTGATATGATTATTAATACGGGTTTTATACCAGCATTTTTATACGATTTCGGTATTATTGGAGTCTCATTAGTTTTTCGTTTTATTTGGTTGTTAGTAAAATTCAGGAATGCATTTTTTAAAATAATATTCATTATTATTTTATTAAATTCAAATTTTAATACACAACTTTTTTGGTTTACAATTACAATTATTGCGCTGAGTAGTTATTATCTTAATAAAGGAGACTCTGGCTTAGCTTTAGAAAAAATAGATTAACAGTTGATTTCATTGTAACGGAAGGAAAAGGCTTTGTATAAAAATTAATTTTTTAACCTTATATTAGTTTGAATAAAAAGATACTTGTTGACATGCATGTTTTTGATGGGAAACATCAAGGGACAAGAACATATTTAAAAGGAATATATAGTTCGCTTATTCAAAAGGCAGAAAACCATCATTTTTTTTTAGTTGCGATGAATATAGACAACTTGAAAAATGAATTTGGAGTGCATGATAATGTTAGTTACGTTCAATTAAAATATCATAACAAATTTTATCGTCTTCTTATTGAATTACCTTTTTTAATCAGAAAACATAATATTGATTATGCGCACTTTCAGTATGTATCTCCTTTATTTAAATATTGCAAATATATTATTACCACACACGATATTCTTTTTGAGCAGAAAGAATTTAAAGCTTTTTTTCCAATAAAGTATAGAGTAATTAACGGATTGTTTTTTAGGTACTCAGCAAAAAAGGCAGATGTTTTACTTACAGTTTCGGAATATTCTAGAAAAAAGATTTCTCAAATTTACAATATTCCTATTGACACTATTCATGTTACACCAAATGCTGTAGAAAATGGGTTTAGCAAATTAGATGCTTCAGTGGCATACCCTGAGACGGCGAAGATAATATTATATGTTTCGAGAGTTGAACCCCGAAAGAATCATCTTATTTTGATTAGAGCCTTTCTGGAGCTCGAATTACACAAAAAAGGGTATAAATTAGTTTTAATTGGTTCTCACGATTTCCCAGGAAAGGAACTACAGGAATTTATTGATAATAATACAGAAAGGCTTAGGCGGTCGATAATTTGGAAAAAAGATATTTCATTTGAAAGTATTAAACATTATTATGCTAATTGTGATTTGTTTGTTTTTCCGTCATTTGCAGAAGGGTTTGGCATCCCGGTTATAGAGGCCATGACATTCAATCGTAGAATTGTTATATCGAACCATACAGCAATGAAAGATTTTAATTTACCGTTAGAGTTCACATTTAACCCCTTTGATTTGGAGGATTTGAAAGTAAAAATCGAACAAGCTTTACTTAATAAAATTAGTAATCAAGAATTGGTTTATCAAGATATTATATCCAAATATAAGTGGGATAAAAGTGCTAACATAATATTGAATTTAATTTCTTAAAATAATGGATAATAAAGCAAAAAAGAGATTAATATATTTTTTGTTGTTTAGCTTGTTAATTTATAGTGGCATATATTTATGGACTAACTATCAATTGGTAAACGTTGCAGTTAGCGGTATTAAGGTTGAATTAAATAAAAATGCTTTAGATAAGGGCATTCCCTTGCTTTATACAAATAGAAATAAAGAGGCTACTATTGATCTTCAAAAACCCTATAGATTTAAAAAAATAAATGATTCTGTGATTATTCTTGATAATCTAGAAGATCTTGATATTTCGAAATTTAGAGTTTATTTTGAATATCCCGGAACCAATTATATGTTTCGGAAATTAACGGTTTTCAGTAAAAACCTATCTAATGAAATAAGCTTAGATGATATTAAAGAACACGAAGGTGTTAAAAAGCAAGATGATTTGTTTTTTGATGTTAAAATGCATAATTCATTTTTAGAATACCCCTTTGTTTTAATAGATAAAATCCCGTATTTAAAAATAACTTTTGGGATATTGTTCGTAGGGCTGTTGTTGTATTTCTTTTTGTTGAAAACATCTGTTTTTGATTTGTTGCTTACTTTAAAGAAAGAAGATATACTTTTTGCTATGTTTTTATTGTCTATTTTTTCATTCGCTCCCCTATATAATATCGCTCTAATTTTAGGAGTTCCCTTCTATATAAAATATTTTGATTGGAAGCTATTTAAAGAAAATAAACTTAATATTCTGTTTATTCTTTTCTTTATTGTTTATTTAATAAATAACATTTGTATAAGCAATAGTGTGGCTAACGAGTTTTCTACAATTGAAAGATTTGTACCGTTTATATTCATACCTATTTTAATGGCTTCAATTAAGTTTAGTAATGCACTTTACTATTTAATGTTGTCTGCGTTAGCTATAGGGATTGTATTGTTTACATCGTCTTTATTGGATTTTATTATTTTAGAAAGGCATGAATATTTTTCTTTTAAACAGTTTTCAAAGTACTATCATCCCGTATATTTATCATATTTGTTTTTCTTGGTTATTTGTTTTTTACAACAGTATTATCATCATAGAGAAAAATATATCTTACAAGGAGTTTTTCTGCTTTTTTTAATATTTTTAGGGTCGAAGCTTGTCTTGCTAGTTGCTGTGCCATTATATCTTTTATTTCATTTAAATGTTAAGAGAAAATCAGTAATTTTTGTGGTATTATGTGTAATGCTCTTACCCTCTGTATTGTTATTTAAACCACTGCAAAAAAGGTTTAATGATATTTTAAATTTTAATGATTTAAGTTTATTAAAGGAAACTAAAATTCATGATTCTAATGATTCTAGAGTTAATGGATTAACACTAAGACTTATCTTGTGGAAAGAAGCAATTGCAACGCTGAATGGTTTTGATGAATTTGCTTTTGGAAATGGCGTTTCAAGATTAAGAGCAGAAGACTTAAGAGCTCGGTTGACAAGTCTAGGCTTGATCCATCACAAAGGGTTAAACCCTCACAATCAGTATGTTGATACGTTTTGGAGAACAGGTTTTATTGGTTTTATTGTCCTAATATTGATATTTGCACAGTCGATAATAATGGGGGTAAAATCTAAAAACAAAATATTGTTAATTTTCACTTTATTTTTAATGTTTAGTTTTATTACTGAATCCGTATTTGGAAGGGTTAGAGGCGTGTATTTTATTACTGTTTCGTTATTGATTTTAACGAATACTAATTTTAATTATAAATTGAAAGCAATTAAAAACAAGGAAACGATTATACCTTGAGAATTTTGATTTCTAAATAGATTTCTTTAAGGTGTGAAAGAGGTTGGTGAAAACTGTAAAGATAAAATGAAATTATTGGAAAAATTTAAATTGCTTTTTATTAATTATCACGAAGTTATCTTTGGTTTTCTGTTGCTTAGTTTGGGTTTTGATTTCATAACTAAAACAGTTAATTTTTATGGTTTTGAAATTGTAAAATTCAGTAAATTTTTAAAAGCAATTTTTTTAGTATATTCTTTACTATTTATCATTATAAATTTTAAATATGTTTATAATAAATTAAGAGTGCCAATTGTTATTATTATAGTATTATCTGTTGTTTTCTTATTAAAAAATAATTTTTCAGAGAACTACATGCTTGAATACATTAGGTATATTTTTCCATTATTAGCATTTCCTTTAATGTATTTTGCCTATAAAAATAAAGGGGAGAAATTATTGGTTAAACTCTATACGCTTTTTAAATGGCTCATTTTTATAAATTTTCTCTTAGTATTCTTTGGTTTATTATTTGAAATAAAAATTTTCGACACCTATTATGCTCAAAGGTTTGGGGTTAATGGTTTTCTTTTAAGTCAAGGTTTTGCCCCTTTTTTTTATTTGAGTGCTACAATATTGTTTTGGGAGTTTAATGATAAAAAAATGCTTTTACTAGTATTCATACTCTGCATATTGTCCGGTGTTAAAGGGGTTTATTTTGGAGAATTTTTGTTGTTGAGTATGTTGGTCTTTTGGAGTAAGAAATTGAGCAGAGGGTTTAAACATGTTATAATAGTAATCCTGTCTTTGGTGTTTTTTTGTTTGCTATTGTTTTTATATTCTAAACCTATATTCAGGGAAGTGTATGATTCGGACGGGATCTTATCTGCAATTTTTTCTTATCGAAATGATTATACTGTAAGCCTGTACAAGCAAATTACTCCAGATAATTATAGCCTTCTAATTGGAGCTACGAACCTTCAAAAACTGAGGTTAGAATTACAAATAATTGATGTTATTTTATTTTTTGGACTTATTGGATTAATTTGTTATACTGTGTTTCTATCTTGGCTTTATAGAAGTCTAGTGAAAACAGATGTTTCTAAGGCTTTTTTTATTAGTGTTGTTGTTCTTTCGACCTTAAGCGGTAACCTTTTGTATATTCCTTTATCTCTTATGTTAATGTTTTTGGTGTTAATAGCACTAAAAAAGCAAGGCAATTAATTGAACTAACTGATTTATTTTCCAAAATACTTCCTTATTTTTGTCCGTTCAAAACATTAAAGTAGTAATAGGAACTCGGTATATTGCAAATTTTATAACCATATGAAAATAGTAATCTTAGGAACTAGGGGTATCCCTAATAATTATTCAGGCTTCGAACAATTTGCTGAGTTTTTTTCAGTGTTCCTTGTAGAGCAAGGTCATGATGTATGGGTTTATAATTCTCATAATCATGTTTTTCAAGAGAAAAAATTCCGAGGCGTGAACATTATCCATAAATTTGACCCTGAATATAAAGTAGGAACCTTTGGGCAATTCATATACGACTTTAATTGTATTATAGATTCACGGAAAAGAAGTTTTGATGTTATCCTACAGCTTGGTTATACTAGTAATACTATTTGGCACAGATTTTTACCAAAAAAGCCAATAATAATAAGTAATATGGACGGTTTGGAGTGGAAACGATCAAAGTATTCTACTGTAGTAAGGCGATTTTTGAAGTATGCTGAAAAACTTGCTGTTAAATCAAGTGATTATTTGATTTCAGATTCTATTGGTATTCAGAACTACCTTTTAAGAGAATACAATGTTAGTTCAGAGTTTATTGCATATGGAGCGGAATTGTTTAATGAACCTAATCGAGAAATTTTAAAACAGTATAATGTTGAAGAATTTAAGTACAATATGCTAGTGGCAAGGTTTGAGCCAGAAAATAACTTGGAAATGATACTGGATGGGGTGGTTTTAGCTGATAAAAAAAACCCGTTTTTAGTTGTCGGAAGACATGATTCGAATAAGTTTGGAGAGTATTTAAAGAATAAATTTAAAGATGCGAAAAATATTCGATTTGTTGGAGGTATTTTTAATTTGGAGTATTTAAATAATCTCAGGTATTTTTCAAATTTGTATTTTCATGGCCATTCTGTTGGGGGAACTAACCCTTCTTTACTTGAGGCTATGGCATCAAAAGCTTTAATTGTGGCTCACAATAATGAATTTTCTAAGTCTATATTAGAAGGAGATGCTTTTTATTTTAAAAATAAAGAAGAAGTTAAAATACATATAGATACAATTGATAAAAATCAAAACATTGGTAATATTGAAAATTGTTATGCCAAAATTAATAGTAAATATAGATGGGAAGTTATAAACAATAAATATTTAGATTTGTTTATTAAGAGTGTTAAAAGAGATAAATGAAATTAATAAAAATATTTTATCCTACTTTTTACTGTAAAAATAATTTGTGGATTTGGTTATAGTAAGATAGGTGTTTAATTAATTGTCGGTAGAGTTAAATTTGTCTTTGATTAAAACATGCTTTTGATTAAAGAAACGAGCTTTATTAATTGAGAAATTATGTATGTTTTGAGTTTATTAGTATATTTGCCCTTGAGAGAGATATGAGTAATTTATGATTAGTAATGGAAATTATTCAAAATTAATAAGACCCGTTTTATATATATTGGATTTATTAATAATTACGGTTACGTCTTATTATGTATTTACACAAGACTTAATTTTAATTCTAATTTTAGTAGGCTCCTGGTTTTTAATTTCTCTTTATTCTTCATTTTATAATATTTATAGGTATACCAAAATCACAAGAATAGTATCACTGTTATCTAAGCAAGTTTTTATAGTTATTTTGCTATTTCTTTCGTATTTATTTGTACAAAAAATATCGATTGATTCTGAGTCCATTTTCTTTTTCTTTTTTTTTCTATATGTGTTGTTGGTTGTGTGGAGGACTTCTATCCATTTTATTTTAAAAAAATACAGAATAATAACTGGTAGTAATTATAAGCAAGTTGTAATAATAGGATCAAATGACTCAACAAAAAAATTAGAACAATTTTTTATTGACGAACCTGGATTTGGATATAAGTTAATAGGCTTTTTTACAAATCAAAATGAGGATAATAAACTGGGGAGTATTTCTGAAAGCTTTGATTTTATAGTAAACAACAAGATAGATGAAGTTTATTGTTCTATGAAAGAACTAACAAATAAGCAAATAAAAGAGTTTATTGAGTTTTGTGATATTAAAGTGAAATCTTTAAAGTTTATACCTGATAATAAAGATATATATAGTAAAAACTTGTTTATTAATTATTATGATATTACACCTATTCTATCCTTAAGAGAATTACCCTTGGACAATCCAATTAAAAATTTGACTAAGCGTATTTTCGATGTCATATTTTCATTAATAATTATATGCTTTGTACTTTCTTGGTTAATACCCATTTTGGGGTTAATAATTATTCTTGAAAGTAAGGGACCTATCTTTTTCCAACAAAATAGACCTGGAATAAAGGAGCAAGGATTTGGTTGCTATAAGTTTAGATCAATGGCCATAAATTCTAGATCAGAGGATTCTGCCACACGAAATGATGCTAGGATTACAAGGGTAGGAAAGTTTATTAGACGAACAAGTATTGATGAATTACCCCAATTTTTTAACGTATTGTTTGGAACCATGTCAGTTGTTGGACCACGGCCACATTTATGGAGACAAAATGAAATGTACGGTACAAAAATATCAAAATACATGGTTAGACATTTTGTAAAACCTGGTGTAACTGGTTTGGCACAGGTTAGGGGATATAGAGGAGAAATTGAAACAAGAGAAGACATTGTAAATAGAACTAAGTATGATATATTTTATATAGAAAATTGGTCTTTTTTGATGGATTTTACTATTATAATCCAAACAGTTATTAATGTATTTAAAGGAGAAGAAAAAGCATATTAATAATTTATAATAATTAAATGAAGGTATCAGTAATTGGAACGGGTTACGTGGGTTTGGTAACAGGAACTTGTTTGGCAGAAACAGGAAATGATGTATTGTGTATAGATATAGATGAGAATAAAGTCCAAAAAATGACCCAAGGAGAAGTACCGATATATGAACCCCACTTGGATGTGTTATTCCATAGAAACATTAATGCAAATAGATTACACTTTTCAACATCATTAGACGAGGGCTTAGAGCACGGGGACATTATATTTTTAGCATTACCAACTCCTGAAGACGAAGATGGGTCTGCGGATTTGTCTTATGTCTTAGGTGCGGCAAAAGAAATAGGAAAACTAATAAAAGACTATAAAGTTATAGTTGATAAGAGTACAGTTCCAGTTGGAACATCAGAAAAAGTAAGAGAAGCTATTTCTAATGAAACAAATGTTGATTTTGATGTGGTATCCAACCCAGAATTTTTGAGAGAAGGTTTTGCTGTTGATGATTTTTTAAAACCAGAACGCATAGTCATTGGGTCGAATTCTGAAAAAGCTACAGCTTTAATGGAAAAGTTGTATAAACCATTTGTAAGATCAGGAAATCCTATTATTACAATGGACGAAAAATCGGCTGAGCTTACAAAATACGCTGCAAATGCTTTCCTTGCTACTAAAATTACATTTATGAATGAAATAGCTAACTTTTGTGAAATAGTTGGCGCTGATGTAGATAAAGTACGTGCTGGTATGGGAACCGATTCAAGAATAGGAAAACGCTTCTTATTTCCAGGAATAGGATATGGGGGGTCCTGCTTTCCAAAAGATGTAAAGGCATTACACAAGTCAGGTAAGGATGCTGGCTATGAGTTTGATATTCTAAATGCAGTAATCAAGGTTAATGACCTTCAGAAAAAAGTGCTAATCCCAAGAATAGATGCTTATTTTAATAATGATATAAAAGATAAGACTTTTGCTATATGGGGATTAGCTTTTAAGCCTGAAACAGATGATATTAGGGAAGCACCAGCTTTATATATCATCGAGGAATTATTAAATAGAGGTGCCAAAGTTAAGGTGTTTGATCCTGAAGCTATGCCAAATGTAAAACGAAAATTTGGAAATGATTTAACTTTTGCCTCTAATATGTATGAGGCATTAGAATCAGCAGATGCGTTAATAGTGTGCACAGAGTGGAGTATTTTTAGAACACCAGATTTTGATAGATTAAGAGCAGGGTTAAATTCCCCAACAATTTTTGACGGACGAAACCTTTATGATTTAAAGGAAATGGAAAAAGAAGGCTTTTATTATAGTTCTATAGGAAGAAAAACTAATTAAAAAACTAAAGCATATGAAAAGAGTATTAATTACAGGAGCGGCTGGCTTCTTGGGGTCTCATTTATGTGATCGCTTTATTAAAGAAGGTTATTCCGTTATTGGAATGGATAATTTTATTACTGGTGATAAAAAAAATATAGATCAATTACAGAATAATCCGCATTTCGAATTTATTGAACACGATGTTTCTGAATTTGTGGAAATAGAGGGCGAATTAGATTACATACTTCACTTTGCATCACCCGCAAGCCCGATTGATTATTTAAAAATTCCAATACAAACATTAAAAGTGGGTTCTTTAGGGACACATAATTTATTAGGTGTAGCAAAGGCAAAAAAGGCTAGAATGCTTATTGCCTCTACATCGGAAGTGTATGGTGATCCTTTAGTACACCCGCAAACCGAAGATTATTATGGAAATGTTAATACCATTGGACCGCGTGGCGTTTATGACGAAGCCAAGCGCTTTCAAGAGTCTATTACAATGGCATATCATAGATTTCATGGGGTTGAAACACGCATTGTTCGAATATTTAATACTTACGGACCTAGAATGCGACTTAATGATGGTCGTGTTATACCTGCGTTCATGGGACAAGCACTTAGAGGAGAAGATTTAACTATTTTTGGTGATGGCATGCAAACACGTTCGTTTTGTTATGTAGATGATCAAGTTGAAGGCATATATAGATTGTTACTAAGTGATTATGTTGAACCAGTAAATATTGGAAACCCTCACGAAATAACTATTAAAGATTTTGCCGAAGAGATTATAAAATTAACAGGAACCACCCAAAAAGTAATTTATAAGGATTTACCTGTAAACGATCCTATGCAAAGGCAACCAGATATCACTTTAGCTAAAAAGCTATTAGGATGGGAGCCAAAAGTAGATCGAGCTGAAGGCATGAAAATAACATTTGATTATTTCAAAAGCTTATCAGAAGCAGAACTTTATAAAAGTGAGCATAAAGATTTTTCAGGCTACATTAATAAATAATTAGCTTATGGAATTTAAACGTGGAAGATATTCATGGCTATTAAGACCTGCTTTAATAATATATGATCTTTTAGTTATAAATTTTTTCGCGTTTTATTTATTAAGTTTCAACGAAGAGAACTTATATTTCTTTTCAACTAATTTTTTTAACGATAAACATTTACTTTATTTTGTTTATTCAGTCACCCTGTGGCTTTCATCTACATTTTTGTTGAAATTTTATAAAGTTTATAGATATACTTCATTACTTAATATAGCCTCCTTACTCTTAAAACAATTTATAACCTATGCCGTAGTTGTATATGCATTTATAGGTTTTTTTAGAAGCATCAACGTACAAGCGTTTATTGTTTTAAAATATCTATTGTATTCATTTGCAGCAATAGCGACCGTAAAAATATTAAGTTTCTATGTCTTAAAAAAAGTTCGTACTTATTTAAAAGGAAATTTAAGAAGTGTTATTATTGTAGGTAGTGGTTCAAGTGTTGAGGAGCTCAAAAATATATTCTCGAGGAAAAAAGAATTAGGATATAACATAACAGCGATATTTAGTGATTCTAATGATAAAAATAATACGGGATCAATTAAGGACAGCTTTGAGTTTTTAAAAGAACCTAACAATATCGATGAAATTTATTGCGCCATTGATGAGTTAACTGAAAAACAAGTTAATGATTATGTTAAATATGCGAATATAAACCATTGTAATATTAAGTTTGTTCCTAACACTTTAAGGCTTTTTACAAAACGCCTTCACACAGATTATTATAACTATCTGCCTGTTTTATCTATTCAAGAAGTGGCATTAAATAATGATTTCAATAAATTTTTAAAGCGCGTATTTGATGTTTTGTTTTCGCTATTCATAATAATATTTTTCCTTTCATGGCTTTCAATAATATTATTTATCATTATCAAGTTAGAATCCAAAGGACCTTTATTTTATAGACATAAAAGAAATGGAATTAATTATAAGGAGTTTGATTGTTATAAGTATAGATCGTTAACTATTACTAAAGAAGTTAAAGGAACTTACGTAAAACCAAATGATAGTAGGGTTACAAATATTGGCAAATTTTTGCGCAAAACGAGTATAGATGAATTTCCACAATTTATTAATGTTTTAAAAGGGGATATGAGTGTGGTAGGCCCCAGACCGCATATGATATCTTATACGGATGATTACTCGAAAAAAATAGATAAGTACAATTTTATTTTTAGACATCATGTAAAACCAGGGATTACTGGATTAGCTCAAATAAAAGGGTGTCGAGGAGAGGTAGAGCATGATAATGACATTATAAACCGTGTGAAATATGATAATTTTTATATTGAGAATTGGTCCATATTGTTAGATTTAAAAATAATTTTTCAAACTATAATAAATGCCTTAAAAGGTGAAGAAAAAGCGTATTAGAGTTTTTCGAAAAGTGACATTAGTTGAATATTAAATTCAAAATTTTTAATCGCGGTTTCTTGAATTTCCTTTCTTTTGTTTAATCCTAATTCTGAAGATTCAATTTTAGAAATAACAGCATTCAAATCACGATAGTTTCCTGCTTCTGCAATCCATCCCAAATTATATTGTTCAATTAGTTTTTCACCTTCACCACCCCCAAAGTATAGCATAGGGATTCCTAATCGGGCGTATTCAAAGATTTTAGAAGGTACTGAACCATAAATTCTATTCAGTAAAGGAATAATAGTAATGTCATATTGGATTAGTGCGTTGTGTAATGCGTTCCTTGATAGTTCTCCATGATATACGATATCTAAATTTGGATGTTTTTTGATAAGATTTTCAATAGCGTTTTGTTCAGCACCAGCACCATAAATATGAAGTTGAATATTGGTGTAATCCAATGCTTGGCATAATTTATAAATACCTTGAGCTACACCTAACAATCCTGCATATACCATTTTTAGTTTTCTGGTTGATGTGTTTTTTAAACAAACCTTTGGAGCGTCAAAATCAGGAAAATTGCGATATAGAAAAGTCGCTTTATTTGGAAAAAGAGATTGCACATGGCTTAAAATCTCTTCACTCTGCCCTAAAACTAAATCAGTATGTTTATAATTAAAATGCTCGATGTTTTCGAGGACGCGATAGCTGAAATTCTTTTTTAAAGCACCCAATTCCAATCCAGCTATGGGCCATAAATCACTCACGTTTAAAATAAGCTTACGTTTTTTAGAACGCAAAAATACCATAGCTGTAAAAGCAACAAGTAAAGGTGGTGATTGTACAATAACTGTTTTAGGAATCTTATTCCAAGTAAAAAACCACACCAAACTAAAACTATAGGATAGCATGGCTATAAGGCGTAACAACTTATTCTTTGAGTTACTAGCATAAATCCATAAGCGATGAATGGTTAGCTTGTTTTCTTTTGAAGTATGTTTAAAACGCCCTTTATAAGCTTTAAAAACCTTGCCAGTTGGATAGTTGGGCAAAGGCGTAATAACTGAAACCTTAAAATGATGTTTCTGTAAACCTTCCGCTAAATGAAGCATACGATTTGAAGCGGCTCCCGTTTCAGGAGGAAAATAGTTGGTTATGATGAGGATATCCTTCATGATAACTTATATAGATGAGATATATGATGAATAATTCTTTCTGCAGCATGTCCGTCCCATAACTCTGGATTAGTACCTTGTTTCCAAGTTCCTGAAAGTAACATCTTAAATGCATATTCAATTTTTTTAGAATCATTTCCTACTAAAATATTAGTGCCGATGTTACAGGTTTCAGGACGCTCTGTACTGTCTCGTAATGTTATACAAGGTACATTCAGTACCGTTGTTTCTTCAGTAATACCTCCAGAATCTGTTATAACGGCTTTGGCGTTTTTTACCAAATAATTAAACTCTAAATACCCAAGCGGATTGACGTAATGAAGGTTTTTAAAATTTAAATTCAGACTACTCAACAATTTTTGAGTTCTGGGATGAACAGGAAAAATGATAGGATAATCTTTTCCGAGCGCAACAATTTGTGTAATTAATGTTTTTAGTTGTAATTCTTCATCAACATTGCTAGGTCTATGAAGGGTCATAACTAGGTATTTTTTATGGTGCAACTCTAAATCACCCCATAAACTAGGTTTTTTTAATCGGCTTTCATTTTTTAATAAGGTGTCAATCATCACATTACCTACAAAAAAAATATTTGATTTAGAAACACCTAACTGTTCCAAGTTTTTATTTGCATAGGTTGAAGTTGTGAAAAAATAATCGGTTAAACTATCGGTTACAATTCTATTGATTTCCTCAGGCATGCGCATATCTCCAGAGCGTATTCCTGCTTCAACATGTGTTACTTTTATATTTGATTTTTTAGCTACAATGGTACATGCCATGGTAGAGGTAACATCGCCAACAACCATTACCAAATCACAGGGGTTTTGATTTAATTCGTTTTCAAAACCAATCATTATAGCTGCGGTTTGTTCTGCTTGAGTGCCACTTTTTACTTCTAAATTACGGTCTGGTAACGGGATATTTAATTCTTCAAAAAAAGTACCACTTAAATTTTTGTCGTAGTGCTGTCCCGTATGTACAAGTCTGTAATTAATGTTAAAACCTTCCTTTTTTTTATTCTGAATCGCCTCAATAATAGGTGCGATTTTCATGAAGTTTGGCCTGGCACCAGCAACTATGGTAATATTCATGTATTTTGATTTAAGTAGGATAAAAACTGTTTCAATTTACCACTTTTTGAACGAACTAATTTGTCGTGCCTTTCAAAATTAATGTTAAGCCCTTTTTCAAGATATTTTTCCATTTCAATAGTAATGTGTTGCATTTTTTCTTCAGAAAGATTCTTAGAGCTTACATAAATTATTTTGAAAGTATCAAGTTTGGTTTGTTCAATAACAAATTCTTTAACGTTCCCATCATCTTCAATAATACTTTTAGTAATGTAATAAAAAGTTAAGCCAGCAGCTTTTTTTCCGCTTGGTAGAATAGCCATATCATTTGTTCGTCCAGCAAGTTTTTCAAGTATAGGTTCTTTAACTGTGCTTTCTTTTGAAAGGATTCCAATATCGCCAATATCGTAGCGTATAAACGGCTGAGATTTATTATAAAGCGATGTAATAACCAATCGCCCCTCTTCGCCGTAAGGCAAAACGGTATTATTGTCATCAAGCACTTCAACAAACAGCGTTTCGCTATTTACGAGCCATTTGCCGTTTGGTTTTTCAAAAGCTATTAAATCCAATTCTGATGCACCGTATTCATTTACTACGGGAACTCCAAATTGTGTTTTTAAAAGCTGCTTATCATTTTCAAAAAGCATTTCAGAAGTTGTAATGCAAACTTTTAATGCTGGACATTCCATACTGAGCACTATATTTTTACGCTTTAAATATTTTGCAAATTGCACCATGGGGCTGGTATAACCATTCATGTACTCCAGTTCTTTAGTTTTAAAAACGCTTAACCAATTTTCAAAAGCTTTATCACTTAAATCAAAGACATTAAAACGGGTTCTACGGCTCACAAAATCTTTCAACTTTTCAATATAAAATCCTTTTTTATCCAATGGAATACCATAAAAACGGGCTTGTTTAGTGGTATTGAAATCAATATTAAACCAACCAAAACGGTTTTTAATAATGGCCCAGGTTAAAGCATGGCAAAATTTATCTTTTGTGAAAATAAAAGGTTGTCCAGAGGCTCCTGAGGTTTTATCGACATACACATTTTTTTTTGTAAAACCATCAGACATTAGGGTATCTAGTGGTTGCTGTAAATCCTTTTTAGTCATTACAGGAATCGTATTCCAATCTAACGGATTTATAGATTTTCCAAAGGTTTTATAAAAGGAATTGTGTTTTAAATGATAGGAAATGATGTCTTGCTTTTTATGCTCAACATAAACATCAAATGCATGGTCATTTTTATTCTGAATGGTTTTCAAAACACGTTCTGCTTTTCTAATAGGAAAGCCTTTAAGTTGTAATGAAAGGTTAAATAAATTCAAATCAAAAAATATATATTTTGTAAAGTAAATAAAAAATATTCGTGTATTAGTGGCATTAGTTTTATTTTTGCGCAAACTATAATATGGCTTTTAATGCATGGCATTAAAAAACATTAATTTGTCATTCCCGTGAAAACGGGAAACTAAAACGAAATAAATGAATATCTTAATTCTTGGTTCTGGAGGAAGAGAACACACCTTCGCTTGGAAAATAGCTCAAAGTCCTTTATGTAACAATCTGTTTGTTGCTCCTGGAAACTCAGGAACAGCTAATGTAGCTACAAACGTAAATATTGGTGTAACCGATTTTAAAGCTATTAAAGAACTGGTTTTAGATAAGCAGATTGATATGGTTGTTGTTGGGCCAGAAGACCCATTGGTTCAAGGCGTTCATGATTATTTTTTAAATGATGAGGCTATTAAGCATGTATCCGTTATTGGACCACAAAAAGCAGCAGCCGAATTAGAAGGCAGTAAGGAATTTGCCAAAGAATTTTTATATAGACATAACATTCCAACGGCGGCTTACGAGAGTTTTACTAAAGAAACCGTTGAAAAAGGCTATGCGTTTTTAGAAACCCTAAACGCACCTTACGTTTTAAAAGCCGATGGATTGGCAGCTGGAAAAGGCGTCGTTATTTTAAATGATTTAAATGAAGCTAAAGCGGAACTAAGAAGTATGCTTGTCGATGCTAAATTTGGCGAAGCAAGCACAAAAGTGGTTATTGAAGAGTTTTTAGATGGTATTGAATTAAGCTGTTTTGTATTAACAGATGGCACAAACTATAAAATTTTACCAACAGCTAAAGATTACAAACGTATTGGTGAAGGCGATACCGGTTTAAATACTGGTGGTATGGGAGCGGTTTCTCCAGTACCATTTGCTACAGACGAATTTTTGAATAAAATTGAAGAGCGCATAGTAAAACCAACAATTTCCGGTTTTAAAAAGGATAACTTACCTTATGTTGGCTTTGTATTCATCGGACTTATAAAAGTTGGAGACGACCCAAAAGTGATTGAATATAATGTGCGGATGGGAGACCCAGAAACCGAAGTTGTTTTACCAAGACTTAAAAATGATTTTGTTGAAATCCTACAGGCTATGGCTAATGGTAGTTTAGATAAAATTGATATTGAAATTGATGAGCGCGCAGCAACAACTATTATGTTGGTATCTGGCGGATATCCAGAAGCTTATGAAAAAGGAAAGGAAATAACTGGAGTTGATGCTATTCAAGATTCTATCCCATTTCATGCGGGAGCCCAACTGCAAGATGGAAAAATTCTAACTTCAGGCGGTCGTGTTATGGCTATTACTTCTTATGGAAATACGTATCAAGAGGCCATAAAAAAATCTTACCAGAATATAGAAAAACTACATTTTGATAAGATGAATTATCGTAAAGACATTGGATTCGATTTAAACTAATTTTAATAAGATTTAGGCAAGTAAATAGTATTAAATTAGTTTACAAATAAGAATGTGCAGAAACGCTTTTATCTTCTTCGTTATTATCGTTGAAGCCTTTAAGTTGTTTCATCCAGTAGACCATAGCAACAAATCCTATAATCATAAAAATCCAAGATATAGCGTTCGCTCCAAACCAGCTTTCAAGTTCTAAGGCTCTTAAAGCGTCAAAAGGTGCAAAAATGACATCAACAAATAAATCTTGTATAGCGTAAAAGAAATCTTTCATGTGTGTTATTATTATTTTCTAACTGGGTATATAGTTAGTATATTTACGTAGCAAAAATACAAAAACAGTTAATGATAACAAGTATTTTTAATAAATCTAAGCCAATAAATTTCATCATCGTTTTTTTTATTACGCTTTTAGCTTTTGTAATAGCTAGATTAAGTTTAATAAATGAGCCGTTTCCAATGGCGTTTATTGTAAAGCAGACCACATTGCTTTTTGTAGCGTATGCATCTATTTTACTTTTAGATTTTATAGTTAATAAGAATAGTTTAACCTTAAAAAGCAATTATGAAATTTTGCTGTTTAGTCTGTTTTTGCTATTTATTACTCAGACAACCAGTAACTCTAATGTGCTTATATCCAATTTTTTTGTACTGTTAGGGTTAAGAAGAATAGTAAGTTTGCACTCTCAAAAAGACGTGAAAAAGAAACTGTTTGATGCTGCTTTTTGGATTGCAATTGCCGCACTATTTTACTTTTGGTCCATTCTGTTTTTTGCTTTGATTATAGTGTCACTTGTTTTATATACAGATAATAATGTACGACATTGGATAGTACCTTTTTTAGGCGTTTTTACTGTTTTTATAATTTCTGTTGCGACTTCTATAGTGTTTTACGATAGTTTTTTTGGCATGTTCGACATATCCCCTCAAACAAGTTATGATTTTAGCAACTATAATTCTTTATCGTATTTAATCGCTATCACGGTACTTTTATCTTTCGGGATTTGGTCTTCGTTTTTCTATTTAAAAAACATTAAGAAGAAGAAAAAAGTGTTTAGAGTGTCGTTTAAACTCATTATTATAGCTGCTATTATAGGGTTTTTAATAGTATTACAAGTTCCTGAAAAAAATGGTAGTGAATTTTTATTTCTCTTTGCGCCGTTGGCAATAATTATTACCAATTATATCGAGATAATTCAAGAAAAATGGTTTAAGGAAGTCTTTCTTTCGGTACTCTTTATTGTCCCTTTTGTATTGCTATTGTTGTAGTTTTTCGCCAAAAGCTAAATCGCCTGCATCACCAAGCCCAGGAATTATATAGCCTTTTTTGTTGAGTTTTTCATCAATAGCGGCAATCCACAAATGCACGTTATCATCAAAGTGTTTTTCAACAAATTTAACACCTTCCTGTGCACCAATCGCACTTATTAAATGGACTTCTTTAGGTGTTCCAAAAGGTTTTAGAGCTTCAAAAGTTGCCACCATAGATTGTCCTGTGGCTAGCATAGAATCTGCTAAAATAAGTGTTTTGTTTTCTAAATTTGGGCAAGCTAAATACTCTACAATTATTTCAATACTTTCAGGATTATGTTTATGATGTCTATAGGCCGAAATAAAAGCATTTTCAGCAGTATCAAAATAGTTAAGCAATCCATTATGTAGAGGCAAACCTGCTCTTAAAATTGAGCATAAAACAATATCGTTTTCTAATACATTTATAGAAGCTTCTCCTAAAGGGGTTTTAATAGATGACGTTTTAAAATTTAGAGATTTACTGATTTCATAAGCCAAAATTTCTCCAATACGCTCAATATTTCTTCTAAACCGCATACTATCTTTTTGAATATCAATATTTCTAATTTCTGAAATAAAAGTGTTTAGTATTGAGTTTTGCTGAGATATATGGTGGATATGCATAATGAGTTATGGTTTTTCAGTAGTAAAGTTAATTAAATATGAAGTATATTTACGCTTTAAAATTTAACACATTATGTTCACAGAAAAAGCCAACAAAATATTTCAAGACGTCATTGAAAAATACCACATTATTAACACTGTAGATCAGCCTTTTGAAAACGCTTACGCGGAAAGTGATTTATTAGAACATTTATTATATAGAAAATGTTGGATTGATACCGTACAGTGGCATTACGAAGATATTATTCGCGATCCACAAATAGATCCTGTTGCCGCCTTAACTTTAAAGCGTAAAATTGATGCTTCAAACCAAGATAGAACGGATATGGTGGAATATATTGATAGTTATTTTTTGGAAAAATATAAAGATGCTCCTGTTAAAGAAAATGCCACTATTAATACTGAAAGTCCAGCTTGGGGCGTAGATAGATTATCTATTTTAGCATTGAAAGTGTACCACATGAACGAAGAGGCAACTCGAACTGATGCTTCAGATTCGCATAAAGCCGCATGTCAGAAAAAATTAGACATTTTATTAGAACAGCGTGTAGATTTATCGACCGCTATTGATACGCTTTTAAGCGATATCGAGAAAGGCGATAAATACATGAAAGTTTATAAGCAAATGAAAATGTATAATGATGATGAGCTTAATCCTGTGTTGAGAGGACAGAAATAAATAGTCTCTATATTCAAATATAATTGAGCTGTCAGTCTGAGCTTGTCGAAGACTTTTTCAACTGAAAGATAATGCCAAATATATCTAAACACATTCTAGTAATCCGTCTCTCAGCCATGGGAGACGTTGCTATGACTGTACCGGTTTTGCGTGCTTTTACACAACAATATCCAGAAGTAAAAATAACCGTTTTAACGCGGGCCTTTTTTATTCCCTTTTTTAGAGATTTACCGAACGTTGCTGTTTTTCCTGCTGAGGTTAAAGGTATGCATAAAGGTGTTTTTGGATTGTACCGGCTTTCAAGACAACTTAAAAAACTAGGAATTGATGCCGTTGCAGATTTACACAATGTTTTACGAAGCCATATTTTAAAAATCTTTTTTTTAGGAGTACCAGTTATTCAAATTAATAAAGGTAGAACTGAAAAAAAAGCATTGATTTCTGGTAAAATATTTCAGCAATTAAAAACCACACATCAACGCTATGCTGATGTTTTTGAAGCATTAGGGTATACCTTAGATTTGTCAAACCTTAATTTTCCAAAGCCATCTGTTTTAGATGAAAAACTTCAAACACTTTTAGGTAAAGAACCAAAAAAACGTATTGGAATTGCTCCTTTTGCAGCGCATCAAGGAAAAATGTATCCTCTAGATTTGATGAAGGTAGTTATTGAAACGCTTTCCAAAGATTATAAAATCATTTTGTTTGGCGGCGGACAAAAAGAAATTGACGTTTTAAATGGATTTGAAAGTATTTCTGAAAATGTAATTAATGTAGCAGGAAAATTATCGCTTAATGAAGAATTAGACCTTATTTCAAATCTTGATGTTATGCTTTCTATGGATTCTGGTAACGGGCACATGGCTGCTATGTTAGGTGTTAAAGTGATTACCATTTGGGGTGTTACCCATCCTTTTGCTGGTTTTGCACCATTTAATCAACCAGATGATTATTGTTTATTATCGGATAGAAATCAATTCCCTGACATTCCAACTTCCATTTACGGAAACAGATATCCAGAAAATTATAAAAATGCCGCTGGAAGTATTACTCCTCAGAAAGTTGTTGAAAAGATAATGTCTGTTATTTAACAGCGAAACGGTCTAAAGTCTAACGTCTTTTTTACACATCATCATAATCAATAACAATACTAGGTGTTGTTGGGTGCGCTTGACAAGTTAAAATTAAACCTTCAGCAACTTCACTTTCGGTTAAAATATTATTTTGCCTCATAGTAGCGTTGCCTTCAGTAACACGTGCTAGACAACTGCTACAAATACCACCTTGACAAGAATAAGGCGCATCTAAATCTTCATCTAAAGCGGCTTCAAGAATAGTTTGTTTTTGAGACATTTCAAAGGTAGTGGTTTCATCATCAACCGTAATTGTTATATTTGTTTTACCAGTAGCTGCATGACTATCATCTTCAACTTCAGCAGGTTTTGCAGCTTTAAAAAGCTCAAAATGAATTCGGTTTTCATCAATATCATGTCCCGTTAAAACATCTTTAACTGCATGAATCATAGCCTCGGGTCCGCAAAGGTAAAAGGCATCAACCTCAATGTGTTTATGTTTGTTTTTCATAACATAATTAACCGTGCTTTTTTCAATTCTTCCAAAAATAGAATCCTCTTCATCTTGTTGGCTAAATACAAACTGAACAGAAAAACGGTCTTTATATTGATGCTGAAGTTCTAAAAGTTCGTTTAAAAACATGGTGTCCTTGGTTGTTTTGTTACCATAAACCAGAATCACTTTGCTATAAACTTCTTCTTCTAACGCACATTTTATAATGCTTAATACGGGTGTAATACCACTACCGGCCACAAAAGCCGCAATGTTTTTAGTTTTAGAATCGTTGGGCTCAAAAGTGAAACGTCCTTTTGGCGGAGCAACTTCAAGAGTGTCTCCTGGTTTTAATTCGCTATTAGCATAAGCTGAAAAGGTACCGTCTTTAACTTCTTTCACAGCCACTTTTAATTCACCACTCTTTGGAGAAACACAAAGCGAATAATCCCGACGCACTTCATGGCCATCAATTTCAGTTTTTAAAGTAATGTATTGTCCAGCTTTAAAAGCAAATGCGTCTTTTAGATTTTCAGGAATGTTAAAAGCAATGCTAATAGCTTTATCGGTTTCTCGTTTTATGGCTTTAACTGATAGTTTGTGAAATGATGACATGTATTAATATTTTTTGTAAAAATAGTGAAGCCGATAAAAAATAAGATGAATTTTATGAAAAATTAATACATAAGAATTAAATGCATAATTATTTTATGTATATATTTGAAACCTTATGAAGAAATCTGAATTATATAAAGGAAGCCTAGCCACAATCATTTTAAAACTTTTGAATGAGCATGATAAAATGTATGGCTATGAGATTACACAGCGAGTAAAAGAAATCACAAAAGGTGAACTTCATATAACCGAAGGGGCTTTGTATCCATCTTTACACAAATTACAAGACAACGGGTTTTTAGATGTTGAAGTCGTTAAAACTGGCAATAGATTGCGTAAATATTATAAGCTTACAGAAGAAGGCACAAGAGAAACGATTAGGAAACTTGCTGAACTAGAAAGTTATATAAAAACAATGCGGGTTTTAGTGAATCCTAAATATAGGTTGCAGTAATTAAAAAGCACTAAATTTAAATATTACGATTTTCTTTGTAACAATTAATAGAAAATGAGTACTAACATATTAGAATTCAATCAAAACGAAATAAAACAACTTGTTGCATTTTAATATACAGATTTGGGTAAAAAATTAGCAAACAAACAATTTGGATTAACTCAAAAAGCGATGGTATTTGGTCAATCTTGGGGTATGGAAGTACAGGGTATTGCTCAAAAATATAACTAATTGCAAGATATGATAATACGGTTTTTAAGTTTAGAATGGAAATCTTTTTTTCGATCTGCTAGTTTCGGAAAAAGTTTAGTTATAAAAATATTTATGGGCTTTTTGTCACTATATTTTATAGCCATGTTTTTAGGAATGGGACTGCTTTTATATCCTGGACTTAAAGACGTTTTTCCTGATAAAAATCCATTACTTATTGTCAATAGTTTTCTATTTTACTGGATTTTAGGTGATTTAGTACTTCGTTTTTTCTTTCAAAAACTACCGGTAATGATTGTAAAACCATTATTAACCTTACCTATAAAAAGAAGTAAGATTGTAAATTATGTTTTAGGAAATTCAGCTTTATCGTTTTTTAATGTCTTACCGCTTTTTGCTATTATTCCATTTGGAATTACATTAATAGTTAAAGACTACCCAATTGATTCTGTAATAATATGGATGCTAACCTTAGTTGTAGTTGTGCTTATTATTAATTTTTTGAATTTTATTATTGAAAGCTTTTCAGAAGAAACCGAGTTGTCTTTTCTTCCTGTCATTATATTCGCTGGAGGCTTGTTTGCGCTAAACTATTTTAATGTTATTTCTTTTAATGACATTGTTGGGCGTGGATTTAGTGCTATATATGAAACTCCAATTCTAATTGTTATTCCAATTCTCATTTTAATAGGCCTTTATCTATTCAATTTTAAATTGTTAAGGCAAAAACTGTTTTTAGATAGTGGTTTAAAAACGAAAATTAAAGAGGTAAACGCATCCAATTTAGATTGGACAAAAAACTTTGGAGACATTGCGCCTTTTATGCAATTGGATTTAAAATTGATTTGGCGAAATAAACGAACCAAATCTTCTGTTTGGATGTTAGCCATAGGCTTATTGTATGGTTTGTTTTTTTATCCGCAGCCAACATATCAGGGCATGCCATGGTTTTTTGTTTTTATTGGTGTGTTTTCAACAGGTATATTTTTAATAAATTTCGGACAGTTTATCCCAGCTTGGGATAGTGGTTATTACAAGTTGTTAATGAGTCAGAACATTAAATATGAACACTATTTAAAATCGAAGTTTACCTTAATGGCAGTAAGTGTTATTATATTATTTGTACTCGGTATTCCTTATGTGTTCTTTGGATGGAAAATATTATTGGCACACTTTGCAGCAGCTATTTATAACATAGGCGTTAATACTCATGTTATTTTGTACGGAGGGTCTTTCAATAGAAAAAAAATTGATTTAGGTCAAAAAGCAGCTTTTAACTATCAAGGTACAGGCGCGGTGCAATGGCTTATAGGAATCCCTTTATTATTATTACCTATGGGGTTGTTCGCCTTATTTTACTTTTTAATAGGCTTTGAAATGGCCTGTTTAATATTAGCAATTCTTGGAATTATTGGCATTGTTTTTCATCAAAAACTCATGAGAATAATTACAGCAAAATATTTAGAATCAAAATATAAAATGATTGATGCTTTCGATCAAAATAATTAAGAGGATATAATTATGATAACAACATCAAACTTATCAAAAAAATACAGTGGAAATCAAGTTTTGAACATCGAAACTTTAGATATTCCAAAAGGACAAAGTTTTGGTTTAGTTGGTAATAATGGTGCTGGAAAAACGACCTACTTTAGTTTGCTTTTAGATTTAATACAACCTACAACAGGATATATAAAAAATAATGAGATACAGGTTAATGAAAGTGAAGATTGGAAACCTTTTACATCAGCATTTATTGATGAAAGTTTTTTAATTGGCTATTTAACAGCCGAAGAATACTTCTATTTTATTGGTGAATTACGTGGACAGAACAAAGCTGATATTGATACGCTTGTTGCACAATTTGAAGACTTTTTTCACGGCGAAATATTAGGGCAAAAAAAGTATTTGCGAGATTTAAGTAAAGGGAATCAAAAAAAGGTTGGTATTGTTGCTGCACTTATTGGCAATCCCGAAGTTATTATTTTGGATGAACCGTTCGCCAATTTAGATCCAACAACTCAAATTCGTTTAAAAGGCATTATTAAGGATTTAGCTGAAAAACAAAGTGTTACCGTTTTAATTTCAAGTCATGATTTAACGCATGTTACAGACGTTTGCGAACGTATTGTCGTATTGGAAAAAGGCGAAATAGTAAAAGATTTAGCCACAAGTACGGCAACGTTAAAAGAGTTAGAAGCGCATTTCGCTGGAAACGAAGAGGTTGTTTAGTTTACAGTCTCAGTCTCAGTCTCAGTCTCAGTCTCAGTCGCAGTATTCAGATGTTCCCGTTTCAGATTAAGACTTTTAGTTTCATAATAAAAAACGATGTGCATTTCAGCGAAACAACCCATAATCTTCCAGTCTTCGCTTTGCGCCTTAGCGTCTTTGCGTGACCATTTTGTCCCACAATCTTTAGCTAAATCCAAAAAGATGCTTATTTTTACCACTATATATAATAATAACAACAGTTTATAGTTATTATTTAGACTAAAAAATACAGCATTGAAAGCAACGTTTAAAGCCATATTAATAGTAGTACTTTGTACTTTTTTAACCATAAGTTGTTCAAGAAAAAAGGACAAGTTTATCAATAGAAATTTCCATGCCATCACTACGGAATTTAACGCGCTTTATAATGGATACAATGCTTTAGAAGAAGGTAGAAGTAGTCTTAATGCCGCTTATTTTGATAATTACTGGGATGTATTACCCATTGAGCGCATGCAAATATTTGAAGAAGTTGTGCTTCCTGGACAATCTAAAAATGAAAATTTTACTAGAGCTGAAGAAAAAGCTGCAAAAGCCATCCAAAAACACAGTATGAATGTAGGCGGAAAAGAAAAAAACCCGCAAATAGATGAAGCTTATTTATTGTTAGGAAAAGCGAGATACTTTGATCAGCGTTTTATTCCATCCTTAGAAGCGTTTAACTATATACTTTACAAATACCCTGCAAGTGATAAAATTAACCAAGCCAAGGTTTGGCGTGAAAAATCCAATATCCGTTTAGATAATAACGAGCTAGCAATTAAAAATTTAAAACGCTTATTATTTCAAGAAGAGTTAGAAGGTCAAGATTTAGCAGATGCCACGTCTATATTAGCACAAGCATATTTAAATACCAAATCTGTTGATAGTGCTATTACGCAATTAGAAATTGCTTCAAATGCTACAAAAAACAATGATGAACGCGGACGTTACCGATTTATTCAAGGGCAGTTATACAACCAATTAGGTTATAAAGACAGTGCAAATATAGCCTTTGATAAAGTTATTGAGCTAAATCGTAAAACGCGAAGGATTTATATGATTACCGCATATCTCGAAAAAATTAAAAATTTCGATTATGAAAACGGTAACAAATTGGAAGTTACAGAATTACTTACTGAACTTGAAGAAAACAGAGAAAACCGTCCGTTTTTAGATAAAATCTACCATCAAATTGGCGAATATCATTTAAATAATAATTCAGATTCTTTGGCGGTGGCGTATTACAATAAATCCTTGCGCACCAATTCTAAAGATGAATTTTTAAAAGCCAGAAATTATGAAATTCTTGGCGACATGAATTTTGATGCTTCTGTTTATGCTGATGCTGGCGAATATTATGATAGTACCATGAGTAATTTAGCGCTTAACTCGAAACCTTACCGTGTTATTAAACGCAAACGCGATAATCTGGAAGATGTTATTTACTATGAAGCCATAGCTAAAGTGAACGACAGTGTTTTAAGATTAGTAAATTTACCGGAAGATGAAAGGTTGACTTATTTTGAAGGTTTTGTTGAAGCCTTAAAAATTAAAGACGAAGAAGAAAAAGAAAAGGCTGAAGCTGCAGAACGTAGCAGTGGTTTAGCTACCGTTGATAATAGAATAAGTGGTCAGCGTGTAGGCGCAAATAAACCAAGCCAAGCTGCGGTATTTTATTTTTATAATCCTACTACAGTAGCTTATGGTAAAAATCAATTTGTAAAAATTTGGGGAGATAGACAACTAGAAGACGATTGGAGATGGTCTAATAAAGGGATTTCAAGCGGAGCAAATACAGCATCTACTGACGATATACTGGCAACAGCAACAGATGAAGAAAAGTTTGATCCTCAGTTTTATATTTCAAAAATTCCTTCCGAAGAAAAAGAAATTGATAGTATTTCTAAAGAACGTAATTACGCCTATTATCAATTGGGCTTAATTTATAAGGAGAAATTTAAGGAATACGGATTAGCCAAAAATAAATTTCAAAATTTATTGGATAGTAATCCTGAAGAGCGATTAATATTGCCTTCAAAGTACAACCTGTATAAAATATACGAGGCGTTAGGCGAAAATGATGAAGCTACCATTGCTAAAAATGAGATTACATCAAAATACCCAGAATCTAGATATGCAACCATTATAAACAATCCAGAACTCGTTTCGGATAAAGATGAAAATAGTCCCGTTAGTTTATATGAAGCCTTATATATCCAGCATGGAAACCAGGAATTTGCCGATGTTATTTCAAAAAGTGAAGAATATATAAATAAGTTTGATGGCGAACCTATTGTTCCGAAGTTAGAACTACTAAAAGCAACAGCAACAGGGCGTTTATATGGTTATGAAGCTTATGCTAAAGCCATAAATTATTTAGCAATTACCTATGCCAATACACCAGAAGGAAAGCAAGCACAAAATATTGAATCTAATATTTTACCTAAATTGGCGAGTAAAGATTTTATTGCAGAAAACGACAGTGTTTCTAATAATTACAAAGTCGTTTTTCAATTAAAAAACCCAGAACCAGAGCAGGTTTCAGATTTTCAAAAAACGCTTGATTCTGTTTTAAAAAATATTAAGTATTATAAACTAACATCGTCAAAAGATGTTTACAGCCCTAATACAACATTTGTAGTTGTTCATGGATTAAAAACGGGAACTGTAGCTAGAACTTTTGACCAATTATTAATTAAAGAAGATAAACGAAAAATAAAAGCCCCTTATTTTGTAGTGACCTCTACAAATTATCAAATCATTCAGATTCATAAAAATTTGGATGCCTATATGAATATTGATAATAATTAAACTTAACACATTATGTTCTCTGAAAACAAAAAAGAAAAACAAATGACAGAAGGTACATCAAGCCAAAACATCATCGCCCAAGGCACTAAAATGGTTGGCGATTTTAACAGTGAAGGCGATTTTAGAATTGACGGAATCATAGAGGGAAACATTAAAACCTCTGGAAAAGTGGTTGTTGGTAAAGCAGGATTAATTAAAGGCACTTTACATGGTACAGATGCTTATTTTGAAGGTAAATTTTCTGGTAAATTAGCTTTGTCTGGAACACTAACTTTAAAATCATCTGCTCATATTGAAGGCGAAGTCGTTGTTGGTAAATTAGCCGTAGAGCCAGGCGCAACATTTAACGTAACTTGTGCTATGAAAGGCACTGTAAAAGAAATGAATAATGGCGGACAAGCTCAAAAACAACAAGAACAAAGAAAACCAGAAACCGGGAAAACAGCTTAAAAATGTTGCCATTCTTTCTGGAGTTGCATTTCAAATGGGTATCACTATTTACTTGTTTGTTATGTTGGGCAAATGGCTGGATTCTAAATTCAATGACGGAGATAAATTGTTTATTATCATAACAACACTTTTAGGAGTTGCTATTTCATTATACGTGGTTCTTAAGCAGGTTAATAGAATTAAATATTAATGAGTAACCCATTTCTAAGTTTTACCATAAAAGCAATTGTACTTTTATCGCTTGTTTTTGCAATACATTTGGTTGTTTTAAATACTTTACAGTTTCCTTTATTCGAAAATAGAATTGTACTGTCATATATAGTAAACCTCATTTTAATTATAATTATTTTCGGAATTCTTTACCTATTAAAAGAAAAGTACAAAAGCCAATTGGGGTTTCTGTTTTTGGCAGGGAGTTTTTTGAAATTCGCTGTTTTTTTTATTCTATTTTACCCATTTTATAAGCTTGATAACTCAATAACTAAGTTAGAGTTTGCTGCTTTTTTCGTCCCTTATATTATAGGTTTAATCTTGGAATCTGTTAGCCTTAGTAAATGGTTGAATAAACTAGATTAGCATCTTATCTAATCATCTTAAAGAGGGTGAATGAAATAAAAAGAAAAATTGTTTTGGTTTTTGATATAAAAACATACCTTTGCACCGATTTTTAAGCCACTATTACTTAAAGCAATATGCGAAGAAAAATATTTTTAAAACCAATTACATTATTACTGCTTTTGACTGCCTTTATGTCTTTTGGACAACATGGCGATGAGCACGGTGAACCAAAAACCGATAAAAAGGCAGAAGTAAAGGAATTTATCCAGCACCACTTAAAGGATTCCTACGACCTACATTTTTTTTCATACACAAATGATTCTGGGGAAGCGGTTCACATAGGTACACCTTTACCAGTTATTTTATGGGATAATGGGTTAAAAGTATTTTCGTCTTCTAAATTTCATCATGGAGAAACAGTTGCTGAGGTTGGTGGAGATTTCTACAAATTACATCATTCAAAAATCTACAAAGTAGATGGGCCAGACGGAAAAATTCTTGAAGATGACCATCATCACGCTATAAACGAAAAACCAATAGATTTATCAATCACAAAAAACGTGGTAATGATTTTTATGGTATTCGCTATCATGTTTTTTATGTTTAGCCGCATGGCAAAATCATATAAAACCAATAACAGCATGCCAAAAGGAACAGGTCGCTTATTAGAACCTATTGTGCTTTATGTGCGTGATGAGATTGCCAGACCTAACATAGGTGAAAAGCATTATAAAAGATACATGAGTTATTTATTAACTGTGTTTTTCTTTGTTTGGATTGTCAACTTATTTGGTTTAACACCAATAGGGATGAACGTAACTAATAACATTGCTATAACGTTATGTTTAGCACTTATTACCTATTTAATTACCACGTTTTCAGGAAATAAAAATTACTGGAAACATATTTTTTGGATGCCAGGAGTGCCTTGGCCAATGAAAATTATATTAGCACCAATAGAATTATTAGGAACATTTATTAAACCGTTCGCATTAATGATTCGTTTATATGCAAATATAACTGCAGGACACGTGGTGTTAATGAGTATTATTGGGATGATATTTTTATTCCAAAACTGGTTAGGAAGTGGGTTATCATTTTTATTAGCATTTGTATTAGCTATTTTAGAGTTGCTTGTTGCGGCTTTACAAGCATATATTTTTACAGTACTTTCAGCGTTGTATTTCGGTATGGCAGTTGAAGAGCATGACGATCATCACTAATTAGTGATGGTTTTTACAAATTGAATGTTTAATTAATTTAATATATATTTTATGGAAATTCCAGCTATCGTAGGTGCAGGTTTAGTAGTAATTGGAGCAGGTATTGGTATTGGTAGAATCGGTGGTTCTGCTATGGAAGCTATCGCTCGTCAACCTGAAGCTACAGGAAAAATTCAAACGGCTATGCTTATTGCAGCAGCTTTGATTGAAGGTATTGGATTTGCTGCTTTATTTGCAGTATAAAACAAACAAGAAACAGCTATAACGGTTGGTTATAGCTGTTCCTTTTAGTTAAACATAAGTTTTTTAGAAATATAAATTATTATGGGAAAATTATTCGAAGACTTTTCATTGGGATTGTTTTTTTGGCAAGCAGTACTTTTTATAGTACTTATTTTATTGTTGAAAAAGTTTGCTTGGAAACCAATTTTAGATGCTGTTAATGATAGAGAAGAAGGTATTAAAAATGCATTAGACTCTGCTGAAAAAGCGAAGTTAGAAATGCAAAACCTTCAAGCTGATAATCAAAAATTATTAAAAGAAGCTAGAGCAGAACGTGAAACCATGTTGAAAGAAGCACGTGATATCAAAAACAAAATGATTGATGATGCTAAAGGAGAAGCTCAAGAGCAAGCAAATAAAATGATTACACAAGCGCAAGCAGCTATTGAAAGTGAAAAGAAGGCAGCTATGGCTGAACTTAAAAATCACGTTGCAGGCTTATCTTTAGAGATTGCAGAAAAAGTTGTGCGTACTGAATTATCTAACAAAGACAAACAATTACAATTGGTTGAAACGATGTTAGGTGAAAAATCATTAAACTAAGTTATAATGGCGGGAGCAAGAGCAGCAATACGTTACGCAAAAGCAGTGTTAAGCTTGGCATCAGATCGGAAAACAGCTGAGGTTGTAAATAATGATTTGAAGTTAATCGCAAATACTTTAGCAGAAAGTAAAGATTTAAGCGAAGTGCTTCAAAGTCCTGTAATTCCTTCTTCAATAAAAAAAGCAACGCTATTAGAAGTTTTTAAAAACTCTAATAAAACGACTTTAAGCTTAATTGATACTTTAGTAACCAATAACAGAATTGATATTTTAGGTCACGTGGCTTCAAAATACAATCAGTTATTTGATGAGTCTAAAGGCATTGAGGTAGCAACTGTTACAACAGCAATAGCTTTAACAGCAGATTTAAAGAAGAAAGTTTTAGCAAAGGCTAAAGCGCTTACAGGAAAAGAAGTTGAAGTAGAAAACATAATTGATGAAAGCATTTTAGGTGGTTTCATTTTAAGAATAGGAGATGTGCAGTACAATGCAAGTGTTGCAAATCAACTTAACAAATTAAAAAGAGAATTTACATTAAATTAAAAAAGACTTTTCTCTATTGCGTTTATAACGTCTAGAGTCTAGAGTCTAAATACTTAAAAGAGATGGCAGAAGTAAAACCAGCTGAAATATCAGCAATCTTAAAACAACAACTTTCAGGTTTTGAGGCTAGTGCTTCATTAGACGAAGTAGGAACTGTATTAACTGTAGGTGATGGTATTGTACGTGCTTACGGATTAGCTAATGCGCAATATGGCGAGTTAGTAGAATTCGAAGGCGGATTAGAAGGTATTGTACTTAACCTTGAAGAAGATAACGTTGGTATTGTATTATTAGGTGGATCAGTTGGAATCAAAGAGGGTTCTACTGTAAAACGTACATCTCGTATCGCTTCTGTTAATGTAGGTGAAGGTATTGTAGGGCGTGTTGTTGACACATTAGGAAACCCTATAGATGGTAAAGGACCAATCTCTGGAAAAACTTACGAAATGCCTTTAGAGCGTAAAGCGCCTGGAGTTATTTTCCGTGAACCAGTAACTGAACCATTACAAACAGGTATCAAATCTATTGATGCTATGATTCCAGTAGGTCGTGGTCAGCGTGAGTTGGTTATTGGTGACCGTCAAACTGGTAAAACAGCTGTTTGTATTGATACCATTTTAAATCAAAAAGAATTTTACGATGCAGGTGAGCCTGTATATTGTATATATGTTGCCGTTGGACAAAAAGCTTCAACAGTAGCTTTAATTGCTAAAACTTTAGAAGAAAAAGGCGCTTTAGCCTATACGACAATAGTTGCAGCAAATGCATCAGATCCTGCTGCAATGCAAGTTTATGCACCGTTTACAGGAGCTTCTATTGGCGAGTATTTTAGAGATACTGGTCGTCCAGCTTTAATTGTATTTGATGATTTATCAAAACAAGCCGTTGCATACCGTGAGGTATCTTTATTATTACGTCGTCCACCAGGGCGTGAGGCATATCCAGGTGACGTTTTCTATTTACACTCTCGTTTATTAGAACGTTCTGCAAAAGTGATTAATAATGATGCCATTGCTAAGGATATGAATGACCTTCCAGATTCTTTAAAAGGAATTGTAAAAGGTGGAGGTTCTTTAACAGCTTTACCAATTATTGAAACACAAGCGGGTGACGTTTCTGCGTATATTCCAACAAACGTGATTTCGATTACAGATGGGCAAATCTTCTTAGACGGAGATTTATTTAACTCTGGTGTACGTCCAGCAATTAACGTAGGTATCTCGGTATCTCGTGTTGGTGGTAACGCTCAGATTAAATCCATGAAAAAAGTAGCAGGTACTTTAAAATTAGATCAAGCGCAATATCGCGAGTTAGAAGCTTTCGCGAAGTTTGGTTCAGATTTAGATGCGGTTACTTTAAATGTAATTGAAAAAGGTAAACGTAACGTTGAGATTTTAAAACAAGCACAAAACGATCCTTTTAAAGTTGAAGATCAAATTGCAATTATTTATGCTGGATCTAAAAACTTATTGAGAGATGTGCCTGTTGAAAAAGTGAAAGAATTTGAAAGAGATTTCTTAGAATTCTTAAAAGCAAAACATGCTGATGTATTGGCTACTTTAAAAGCAGGAAAATTAACTGATGAAGTTACAGATACATTAACAGCTGTAGCAAAAGATTTATCAGGAAAGTATAGAGCATAAAAAGTTATAAGTTTAGAGTTATGAGTTCAGAGTTTCTCACTCATAACTCTAAACTTCATACCTTGCAACTATAAAAGATGTCTTTAAATAACAGTCCAATTCGAGTAAAGAGTTTTCAATTTGCTTGCGAGATTGTTCATTTTACGGACAAACTAAAAGAGAATAAAGATTTTGAGTTAGCTTCTCAATTATTAAATAGTGGAACGAGTATTGGAGCCAATACAAGGGAAGCACAAAGAGGAGTTAGTACAAAAGATTTTAAAAATAAATTTGGAATTGCTTTAAAGGAAGCTGATGAGACCAAATATTGGTTAGAAATTTTAGAAGCAACTGGAAGGCAAGTGCCGAAAGAAATGAAGAACAAGTGTGAGGAGTTAATAAGAATTTTGGTAGCAATTATCAAAAACTCATAACTCAGCACTCATAACTCATAACTTGAGAAATGGCAAATTTAAAAGAAATACGTAACAGAATATCATCAGTATCTTCAACCATGCAGATTACCAGTGCCATGAAAATGGTGTCTGCTGCAAAGTTAAAGAAAGCTCAAGATGCTATTACAGCTATGCGTCCTTATGCAGATAAGTTAACAGAGCTTTTACAAAGTTTAAGCGCCACTTTAGATGCAGATTCTGGAAGCACATATTCTGAACAACGTGAATTAAAAAAAGTGCTTTTGGTACCAATTACTTCTAATAGAGGTTTGGCAGGTGCATTTAATTCAAACATCATCAAGGAAGTTAATAAACTTACTGCTGAAACTTATGCTAATCAAGAGGTTTCTTATTTAGCCATTGGTAAAAAAGGAAATGACGCTTTTAAAAAGACCAATAGGGTTATAGCTAATAAAAGTGAAGTTTATGACGATTTAACCTTTGACAATGTTGCTGAAATTGCTGAATTGTTAATGGATAAATTTGTTGCTGGCGAGTTTGATAAAATTGAAATCGTTTATAACAAATTCAAAAATGCGGCTACTCAAATTGTAATGACAGAGCAGTTTTTACCAATTGTTCCAGTTGAAGGAGAAGCTAATAATAATGCTGATTATATTTTTGAGCCATCAAAATTAGAGATTGTAGAAGAGTTAATACCTAAGTCTTTAAAAACACAATTGTATAAAGGTGTTAGAGATTCATTTGCATCAGAACATGGAGCACGTATGACAGCCATGCACAAAGCCACTGATAATGCAACAGAATTAAGAGATCAACTTAAATTAACGTATAACAAAGCACGTCAAGCAGCGATTACCAACGAAATCTTAGAGATTGTTGGTGGAGCGGAAGCTTTGAATAACTAATAAGTTCCTGTGAAGACAGGAATCTCATTCAGATAAATTACAAACCTAACTTTAACGAGTTAGGTTTTTTTGTTATAAAAACCCTATTTTTAGCCTTATAAATAAATAGTTTTTGAGCACACTAAAGAAGTTCTTTAAAGATACCATCATATATGGTTTGGCAACTGTTTTGCCAAGACTAATGAACTTTGTATTAGTACCACTACATACAGACACTCTAGAAACTTCAAGTTATTCGGACAACACGACGTTTTATGTATATGCAGCATTTTTTAATGTGCTGCTAACCTATGGTATGGAAACTGCTTTTTTTAGATTTTTCAGTAAAAGTGAAGAAAAGCAAAAGGTGTTTTCAACTGCAATGATTAGTTTAACAGTTACAGCAGTTTTATTTCTTTCAGTGGTTTTGATTTTCAATCAACAGCTAGCTGAATTGGTAAACTTGAATCAAAACTATTTCAATCTTTTAATAGGCGTATTGGTTTTAGATACTATTGTTGCAATTCCGTTTGCCTACTTAAGAGCTACGGGAAGACCAATCAAATTTGCAGCAGTTAAAATGGTCAATATACTTACTGTGGTAGTTTTAAATTTCTTCTTTCTGTGGGCAATACCAAAATATAGTATAGGTTTTCCAAATTATGATAGTAATGACTTAGTTAAATATATCTTCATTGCTAATCTGGTTGCAAGTGGTGTAACGTTTCTATTGTTATCACCATATTTTTTCAAAACAAAACTACAGTTTAGCAAAGCAATATTTAAACAACTATTAAATTATGGTTTACCAATAATGGTGGCCGGTTTAGCATATGTTATCAATGAGAATTTTGATAAATGGCTTTTACCGGACGTTCTTGGAAAAGATATTAACGGTGCTTACAGCGGTTGTTATAAAATAGCCGTTTTCATGACTATATTTATTCAAGCGTTTCGGTTAGGTGCTGAGCCTTTCTTTTTTAATCATGCTAAAGAGAAAAATGCTAAAGAAACATATGCTAGAATAATGAAGTACTTTGTTATTTTTGGAAGTGCCATGTTAATCTTTATCATAGCCTATCTGGATGTTTTTAAATCACTTATTGTAAGAGATGAAAGCTACTGGGGCGCCATAGATATTGTTCCAATCGTGTTATTAGCTAATTTATGTCTCGGTATTTATTTCAATTTAGCTATTTGGTACAAACTAACAGATAAAACACGTTACGGCATGTATTTGTCTCTATTAGGTGCAACTATAACCATAGTATTTAATGTTGTTATGATAGAAAAAATAGGTTTTATTGCCGCAGCTTGGGCAACCTTGCTGGCTTATGGTATCATGATGATAGTGTCGTATGTATTGGGGCAAAAATTTTACCCAGTACCTTATAGTCTTAAAAGTATTTTAGGGTATTTGTTATTCGCAATTATGTTATCTATAATTGCTTTAAACACAAATGCGAACTATTATATAAATACTATGTTAGTTTTAGTATTTTTGGGGCTAGTTGTTTTTTTAGAAAAAAACGAAATAAAACAATTGTTAAAAAGATAACTTATGTCATGCTGAGAGCAGTCTAAGCATCTTAAACATCAACATAAATGAATATTAAAATAATAAACAAATCCAGTCACGATTTACCGCATTATGAAACCATAGCTTCCGCAGGAATGGATTTACGTGCCAATTTATCTGAAGCTAGAGTTTTAAAGCCATTAGAGCGCAGTATTGTGGGCACAGGCTTATTTATAGAACTTCCAGTTGGTATAGAAGCCCAAGTGCGGCCAAGAAGTGGTTTAGCCGCTAAAAAAGGTATTACGGTACTTAATGCGCCTGGAACTATTGATGCCGATTATAGAGGCGAAATAGGAGTGATTTTAGTAAATCTATCCAATGAAGATTTCACTATAGAAAATGGCGAGCGTATTGCACAATTAGTCATCGCGAAACATGAACGTGCTGAATGGGCTCAGGTTGAAACACTTTCTGAAACTGATAGAGGTGAAGGCGGTTTTGGAAGCACTGGAACAAAGTGATTGACGAATTACGATTAACGATTTTTGATTTCAGAATAGAAAGATTCGTGTATTCGTGGCGAAAAAAGTATAAACTAAAATATAAATCTTAACAAAAATCCCCTCTCCTTTGGAGAGGGTTAGGGAGAGGAATGAAAATAATAGTACCAATGGCAGGTCGAGGTTCTCGATTACGCCCACACAGTTTAACCGTACCAAAACCATTAATTCCTGTTGCTGGGCAACCTATTGTTCACAGATTGGTAAAAGACATTGCTAAAGTTTTAAAACAACCCGTAGAGGAAATTGCCTTTGTTTTGGGAGACCCAGCTTGGTTTGGAGATGATGTGGTTTCGAGTTTACAAGACTTAGCTAAAAGTTTAGGAGCCAAAGCATCAATTTATCGTCAGGACCAACCGTTAGGAACTGGTCATGCTATTATGTCTGCAGAACCATCGCTTTCAGGACCTGCTGTAATTGCTTATGCAGACACCTTGATTAGAGCTGAATTTGATTTAGACCCAACGGCAGATAGCGTTATTTGGACAAAACAAGTAGACAATCCCGAAGCTTACGGTGTAGTTAAATTGAATGATAACGGCGACATTGTAGAACTTGTTGAAAAACCAGAAACGTTTGTAAGCGATCAAGCTGTAATTGGTATTTATTATTTTAAAGATGTTGCCGTTTTAAAAGGAAAACTACAGGAAATCCTTGATGAAAACATTATGAATGGCGGTGAATACCAAATTAATGATGGTATTAAACGTATGATGGCAGAAGGCAGAATATTCAAAACAGGAACTGTTGATGAATGGATGGATTGTGGAAACAAAGCCATAACTATTGAAACCAATCAACGTATGCTAGGCTTTTTGAAAGCGGATGGCGAAGAGCAATTAGTAGCATCTTCAGCTAAACTGGAAAATTCTAATATTATAGAACCTTGTTTTATTGGTGAAAATGTAGTGCTTAAAAACGCTACAGTTGGCCCTTATGTTTCTATTGGAAACCATAGTGTTATTGAAAACTCAACTGTTAAGAATAGCTTAATTCAAACAAATACAACAATAAAAAATGCTAATTTAGATAATGCCATGGTTGGTAATCATGTTAAGTATGATGGGAATTTTACCAGTATTAGTATTGGCGATTATTCGGTGTTAGAGTAAATTCTCTTATTCCCTTGACCGTGCTGAACTTGTTTCAGTAAAGGAGAGAATCTCATCAAGCAAACTTTGGAATAACAATTGCTAATTATTAAACTATGTATATTATTTTATATTCCTTTCAAGTAAAACCTAAGCAAGAACAAAATTTCATTGCGGCTTGGAAAGATTTAACAAATTTAATATACAAATATGAAGGAAGTTTAGGCTCTAGATTGCATAAGCAAAAAGAATATCAATATATTGCTTATGCCCAATGGCCAGATGCAAGTACGTTTAAAGCTTCTGGTGAAAACTTACCAAAACAAGAAGCTGATACCGCTAGAAGTTTAATGAGGGCAGCCTGCGAAAAAATCGAAATTTTACAAGAACTTGACGTTGTTGAAGACTTATTAAAGACAAAACCAAATCATTAAGAAATTAAATGAAAAAACAATTTCATATTATATTTAATAGATTAGACTTAACCATCGATTGAGCTAAATGCTGGCAGATGTTTGTGTTAGGGATTGAACGGCATGTTTGAGCTCCCCGACCTAAGGAGGGAGCGAGTAGTGAAATATTTATATTCATGAGTTCAATAATTTAAAGTATAAACCAACGAATAAAGCCCGACCCTTGGGGTAACCTGCCTGCCGGCAGGCAGGCGCCCAAATAAAATAAGAAGCATTAATAAATAATGAAACAAAACTTCTACATAGTCATTTTTATCTTCGGAATGTTAATATTTCCGCAGATAAACTATGCGCAATTAGATTTTACAGTTGAAAATATTAAGCCTGATGATGATTTAGGAGATCATGAAGACAAGTTTCAAGAACTTTTTTACGAAGCCTTAAAGCAAAAAGGGATTGAAAATTATGACCGATCGGTTGATGCGCTTTTAAAATGTATAGCAATTGATAATTCGGTACCTGTTTTATATTTCGAATTAGGTAAAAATTATAACAAGTTAAAAAACTTTGGTGCAGCAGAAGATGCCTTTATAAAAGCAGTAAATAAATCGCCTGAAAACGAATGGTTTTTAGATGAATTGTACGGTTTTTATGTGGAACAAAACGATTATGAAAAAGCCATAAAAACAGTTAAGCAACTCGTTAAATATCACCCAGATTACAAAGAGGATTTAGCATCACTTTATGTAAGAACAAAAAAATATGATGATGCGCTGCAAATTTTAGATGAATTAGATACGAAATTTGGGATTTCTGTGTCACGGGACGTTATGCGAAATAGAATTTACGAAGCAACGGGGCGTAAAAAAGATCAGATAAAAAATCTTGAAGCACGTGTTGAAAGCAATCCAGATAAAGAATCAAATTACTTAGCGCTTATTTTTCGTTACAGCGAAAACAATGAAAAAGAAAAAGCTTTTGAAACCGCTAAAGAACTTCTAAAGATTAATCCGAATTCGCAATTGGTTCATTTAGCTTTATATAAATTTTATTTAGATGATAATAATGCCGAAAAGGCTATAGAATCTATGAAAATAGTGGTTAAAAGCACGGAAGTAAAACCAGAGGCGAAACTTAAAGTATTAACTGACTTTGTGAAATTTGTTGCAAATAACCCGCAATATGAAGCAGACTTAGTAGAAGCCACCGCATTGGTTAGCGATACAAATAATAGCAAGACACTTCTTGAATTAGGACAGTATCATTTAACAAAAAACAACAAAGAAAAAGCTTTAGAATATTTTGAAGCTGCTTTGAAATTAGAACCAGATAATTTTGGAATACTGCGTCATGTAATGTTGTTATATATTGATTTACGGAAATTTGAAGCAGCAGAAAAAAAGAGTAGTGTAGTCCTTGAAAAGTATCCATCACAACCTTTGTTTTATCTCATAAATGGTGTGGCTTTAAACGCCTTAAATCAGCCCAAAAAAGCTATAGAAGCCCTAGAAACTGGATTGGATTATATTATTGATGACACCAAAATGGAAGCCGATTTTTATACTCAGTTGAGTAAAGCATATACGGTATTAAACAATACTGTTAAAGCAAAAGCGTTTAGTGATAAGGCAAAACAAATACAATCCCCAAATTAATGAGTAAGTATTCACATATTATTTCAAGCTTGTTCGTGTTATTGATGTTTAATTGCAAATCTGCAAAAACAATTAACGTTAATAGCGAAGCTAATTATAAATTATCTACAAGGCAGTTAATAAAAGAAAATGCAAAACAAGAAGCCACTTTTAACACGCTTCAATCAAGACTTAAAATAACATATACCCATCAAGGGAAATCGCAAACCCATACGGTAAGTTTTAGAGCTAAAAAAGATAAGGCGTTATGGATAAGCGCTACTTTTTCAATAATTAGAGCGTTGGTTACTCCCGAAAAAGTGAGCTTTTATAATAAATTAGATAATACTTATTTTGATGGTGATTATAAGTATTTAAGTGATTTGTTAGGCACTGAATTAGATTTTGAGAAAGTTCAAAATTTATTAATTGGAGAGGCTTTATATAATTTGAAAGGTGCAGATTACAAGGCATCAGTTGATGATAGGTCGTATATACTCCAGCCAAAAAAGCAGCGTGAGTTATTCGAAATATTCTTTTTGTTAGACCCATCGCATTTTAAAGTTAAATCGCAGCAAATATCGCAACCCAAAACATTTAGACACTTACAGATTGATTATGTATCGCATCAAGAAGTTGATAAACAAATACTACCGGAAAACATAAAAGTAATAGCTGTTGAAGCAAACAAAGAAACGATTATAGGTTTAGAATTTAAAAACGTGTCTTTAAATGAAGATTTGCGTTTTCCTTTTAAAATACCAGCAGGGTTTAAGGCCATAGAACTTTAATGATAGTCCGAAAACAGTCATATAAAATAATATTACTTCTTAGCTTTTTGCTATGTGGAAGTCTTGGTTTTTCGCAAAATAGTAAGCAAAAGCAACTTGAAACACGCCGACAAGAATTGCGCAGGGAAATTCAGAAAATTAATGAATTACGTGCAGAAAACAAATCCAAAGAAAAGTCGCAACTCTCTTTAATTGAAGATTTTAATTATAAGATAAATGTGCTGTCAAATTTGATTAAAGTTACCAATCAGCAAGCTAATTTATTGACTCGTGAGATTAATACCAATCAAAGAAAAATATCAAGTTTAAGAGACGAATTAAAGCGGTTAAAGGAAGATTATGCTGCTATGTTAGTGAAGTCCTATAAAAGCAAAAACCAACAGAGTAGAATCATGTTTTTGCTATCCTCGAACGACTTTAAGCAGGCTTATAAACGCTTACAGTATATTAAGCAGTACTCAGACCACCAAAAGCAGCAAGGCGAAACGATAAAGGTGAAAACAGTTGAATTACAGGAAACCAATGCCAATTTATTAAAACAGCAAGAAAATAAGAAAACGCTAATAGCAGAAAACAGAATGGTTCAAAAAACATTAGAAGCTGAGCGTAAGCAACATCAAACGTTAATGGCGTCTATAAAAAAGAATTTGTCATTATATGCGTCTCAAATAAAACAAAAACAAAGAGAAGCTGATAAAATTGATAGAGAAATAGACAGAATCATTAAGGCAGCTATTGCTAAATCTAATAAAAAGGCAGGTGGAAAAACAAGTTCAAAAAGTTTTGCGCTAACTGCTGAAGAAAAAGTTTTAGCATCCAATTTTATATCAAATAAAGGTAGGTTGCCATGGCCTGTAGAAAAAGGTTTTGTTAGATTGGGCTATGGAACGCAGCCGCATCCTATTGATAAATCATTAACTATTAAAAGTAACGGAGTTCGTATTGCCACAGAAAAAGGCGCTAAAGCCAGAGCGGTTTTTGATGGTGAAGTTAGTGAGATACTTAAAATGAAAAACGTTAATCCTATCGTGATGATTCGTCATGGAAATTACTTGACCTTGTATAGAAATTTAGCCCATGTTTATGTTAAAAAGGGCGATAAAGTAAAGACAAAACAAGTTATTGGAGAAGTATTTACAAACCCTTCAAATGGTGAGACGATATTAAGTTTTACGCTGTCTAAAGGAACAAGTACTGAAAATCCAGCAAGCTGGATTTATAAGATGTAACACGAAGTGTACATGCTGAACTAGTTTCATTATCTTATTGTTATACCTTAATCTACAATTATAAACAAAAATAAAATTTGCATTTCAATAAGTAAAATCGATAGTTTTATTGAATTCTCCTCCTTTTAAAGTAGGAGTGGGTTCAATTTCAACACCTTGAAATTGAAGATGAGGTGGTTATAAATTTAATATTTTATTCAAACAAAGCTTTTAACTCTGTAGCTTCATTTGGTTTTATTTTTCCAGCCAATAACAAACTCAATTGCTTTCTGCGTAAAGCAGCATCAAAACGTTCTTTTTCTAAATCGGTTTCTGGAAGTACTTCAGGAACTTTAATAGGCCGTCCAGTATCATCAACAGCAACGAAAGTATAAATAGCCTCATTGGCTATGGTTTTTTCACCAGATTCCCTGTCTTCAATCCAAACATCAATAAACACTTCCATAGATGTTTTAAAAGCACGAGATACTTTCGCTTCTACCGTTACAACACTACCTAAAGGGACTGCTTTATTAAATGCAACGTGATTAACAGAAGCGGTTACTACAATGCGTCTGCTATGGCGTCTTGCCGCAATACTTGCTGCACGATCCATGCGTGCCAAAAGTTCACCACCAAATAAATTATTTAAAGGATTGGTTTCGCCGGGCAAAACCATATCTGTTAAAATAGTTTTAGATTGTTCGGGAGTTTTTGCTTTCATCATTTAGATTTTAATGAGGCAGCAAAGTTACGTATTAAAGCAAGGATATATAAGTGAATATGAAAAAACTAATCTAACTTCTTAACCAACAACCAAGCATCTTTATTATGCGTTTTCTTGATGGTTCGCAATGCTTTTAAGGCATCGAGTCTACCTTCATAACTGGCATAAACTACTTGATGTAAACCGTATTTGTTTGCGCCTATTTTACGAGCACTAAAACCATCTGTTTTTAGTTGTGATATTTTTTTATCACAGTTTTCTTCAACTCTAAAAGCACCTGCAATAATATGATAATTACCGGTTTGTTTAGTAACATTTAAGGTAATGGCAGGAAGCGGGTTTAAGTTAAAAGTGGCTTGCTGTATTTTAGTATCTAGTTGCTTTGTTGCTGCTTCTTGTGCCAATTGGTTATGTTGTTCAATTTGATTCACATAAAAGTTTGAAGCTACCAAACCACCAACTGTCAATGCTATTAAAGCCACCGCAGCATATTTTAAATAGGGTCTGGTTTTTCGTTTTTCTGGAGTAATAGCAATAGGAATTACTTTTTCTATGTTCTCAACCTTTTCTTTGTAAACTTCACGAGTTACAGATGGCGATACAAATTCTGAAAGCCCAAAAGAATCCGTTAAGTAGTTAAGGTGATAAGATGGCTCAAATAAAATTTTGCCTTCAGTATTAAATTGAATATCACCTATGTTTTTAAAAGTAAGTGTTTCGCCTTGCGTTAAATTAGACTTTAATATTTTAACCCGTTTGGTAATTTTTTTATTTGCAATTTCAAAAGGAATTTTTTCTACATCGGCAATATAATGCGCCAATAAACCGTCATTTTTTTGGATTTGCTCATTAAATGACACTACTTTTTTTGGAGCATGAAACGTGTTTGATGCTTCATCAATAGTGGCAGATACGCTTTGGGTTAAAAATGAGCCAAATTCTGGGATGGTAACACACTCATATCTATAGAGTAAGTCGCTTATGTAGGTTTCTAGTTGCATGAAAACAAAGTTAAAAAATTATGCTTTTATATAAAATTTTGCCTCAATTATTTATTAACACTTTAAAAATTCTTTTATTGCGGTTTTAAAATCAATAAGATAGAATGACAGAAAACGATTTGCTTTACACTTTAGCGTTACAACATGTACCCAATATTGGCGATATTACCGCAAAACGATTAATAGCTCATTGTGGTTCTGCGGAAGCGGTTTTAACAGAAAAGAAGCAAAATCTACTTAAAATTAGTGGTATTGGAATGGTTACCTTAAGCGATTTGTTTAAAACACATCATTTAAGGGAAGCCGAAAAAGAAATTGATTTTATAAAAGAGAATACCATTAAGGTATCTTATTTTGAAGACGAACATTATCCTGATAAGTTAAAACATTGTATTGACGGTCCACTTTTATTATTTCAGTCTGGGCAAATTAATTTAGAAGAACAACACATTATTAGTATTGTTGGTGCTCGAAAAATCACAACAAGTGGTATAGCATTTTGTGAAAATCTGGTTGAACAACTAGCCGTATACAATCCTATAATTGTTTCTGGATTCGCCTATGGAACTGATATTACAGCGCACAAGGCAGCTATGAAACATAACCTGCAAACCATAGGCTGTTTGGCACACGGGCTGAATCAAATTTATCCTAAAGTGCATAAAAAGTATATGGTAGATATGGAGAAAAACGGTGGTTTTTTCACAGACTTTTGGAGTAGCGATACGTTTGATAAAAACAATTTTTTAAAACGAAATAGAGTTATTGCAGGATTAAGCCAGGCAACTATTGTTATAGAATCTGCTGAAAAAGGTGGGAGTTTAGTAACTGCGGATATTGCAAATTCATATAACAGAGATGTATTTGCAGTTCCTGGAAGAACAACGGATAGTCAAAGTGTTGGCTGTAATAATTTGATAAAACATCAAAAAGCACACATGCTTACCACACCTTTGGATGTTCCTTATATTTTGAATTGGCAGTTAGAAGATGATAAAAAACCAGCCATACAAAAACAGTTATTTGTAGAACTAGATGCAACCGAAAAAGTAATTTACAATTATCTAAAAGAAAACGAGAAACAGCAACTTGATATTATAGCATTAAACTGTGGTTTGCCTATTTTTAAAGTATCAGGTACGTTATTAAATATGGAATTAAAAGGGGTAGTGAGGCCGTTACCGGGAAAATTGTTTGAGGTGATTTAATACCCAACCTTCTCCCTTACTCTATTCAAAACACCATTAGCAACCAACTTCGCCTTTTCAGCACCAACTGTTAGGGCTTTGTCAATTTCATTAAGGTTATTCATATAATAATTATAACGCTCTCTAGGTTTAGCAAATGTTTCAATAATCAACTCAAATAACGCTTGTTTGGCGTGTCCGTATCCATAGCCTCCATTTTCGTAATTGGCTTTCATGGTTTCAATTTGATCGTCATTGGCTAATAAACCATAAATAGAAAAACAGTTGCAAGTACTCCAATCTTTGGGGTCTTCTAACGGTGTGCTATCGGTTTGAATGCCCATAATTTGTTTGCGTAGTTTTTTATCATTCAAAAAGATGTTGATGATGTTATTTCTACTTTTGCTCATTTTTTCACCATCCGTTCCAGGAATAAGCTTGGTGTCTTTTTGGACTTCAGCCTTAGGTAATACAAAGGTTTCACCCACTTTAGCATGAAAACGAGAAGCGACATCTCGCGTCATTTCAATATGTTGTTCTTGGTCTTTCCCTACAGGAATGATTTCAGCATCGTATAATAAGATATCTGCCGCCATAAGCATCGGGTAAGTAAACAATCCAGAGTTTACATCTTCTAATCTATCGGCTTTATCTTTAAAACTGTGTGCTAAGGTTAAGCGTTGGTACGGAAAAAAGCAACTTAAATACCAAGATAGTTCAGTTACTTGAGGCACATCACTTTGTCTGTAAAACACTGTTTTTTCGATATCTAAACCAAAAGCTAACCATGTGGCAGCAGTAGAATATGTGTTTTCTCGTAAAACAGCAGCATCTTTAATTTGAGTTAAAGTATGTAGATTTGCGATAAATAAATACGAATCGTTCTCAGGTTTCTCAGCCATTTTAATTGCAGGAATAATGGCTCCTAAAATATTTCCTAAATGTGGTGTTCCTGTACTTTGTATGCCTGTAAGTATTCTTGCCATAATATTACCTGCAAAGGCAGGTATCTCTTTAAGAGTTAAACTAAAGAGGCAAAGGTAATTGTTTTAATAAAATACCTCAATACAATTATGTATTTTTGATACCTGTGATTGTTTTCAAAAATATATTCTGGGTTTTGTATCGCATTTGGTTTTATATACTAATGGCTATACCTATACTCATTCTGTTACCTTTTCTTTTAATTTCTATCATAAAAGAGTCTTGGTATCCATTTTTTTTCAAAATGGCTAGGCTTTGGTCTAAATTCATTTTAATAGGTATGGGTTTTGTGTATCGTGTTAATCGTGAACAAATTCCAGAAGAAAACAAAAGCTATATGTTTATAGCCAATCATACTTCAATGGCAGATATTATGCTCATGCTGGTTTCTGTTCAAAACCCGTTTGTGTTTGTGGGGAAAGCAGAATTAGCTAAAATTCCACTTTTCGGATTCTTCTATAAGCGCACTTGCATACTGGTAGATAGAAGTTCTCCAAGGAGTAGGCAAGCCGTTTTTTTAAGGGCGCAAAAGCGATTAAAAACAGGAGTGAGTATTTGTATTTTTCCCGAAGGCGGTGTGCCCGAAGAACATATTGAGTTAGACGATTTTAAAGATGGTGCATTCAGGTTAGCCATAAACCATAAAATCCCTATTGTACCTATAACATTTGCCGATAATAAAAAACGATTTTCATATACTTTTTTTAGTGGAGGTCCGGGTAGAATGCGTGTTAAAATTCATAAGTTTTTATCTACTGAAGGCTTAACTATTGCCGATACGAAAGCTTTGAATGAAAAAGCTAAAAATATTATTTCTAACCAACTACAAACCTTTGAAGGTTAAAAGGCTGTCAATGGAGGTCTTTTTTTGTCATTAAAATTAATGTTTTGAGTATAATTCCTTAAATTCGCGAACTTATAAGAATCGATAGTAAATGAGCGCGAAATTTCCTGAATATAAAGGACTTGACTTACCAAATGTAGCTAACGAAATACTACAATATTGGCAAGATAACAACATCTTTGAAAAAAGTGTATCTACCCGAGAAGGTAAAGAACCGTACGTGTTTTATGAAGGGCCACCTTCTGCAAACGGACTTCCTGGCGTACACCACGTTTTAGCACGTGCTATTAAAGATATTTTTCCGCGTTACAAAACCATGAAAGGGTACCAAGTAAAGCGAAAAGCGGGTTGGGATACCCATGGTTTGCCTATTGAGTTGGGTGTAGAAAAAGAATTAGGGATTACTAAAGAAGATATTGGTAAAACCATTTCTGTTGAGGATTATAATGCGGCTTGCCGAAAAGCAGTGATGCGTTATACCGATGTTTGGAACGATCTTACTCAAAAAATGGGCTATTGGGTAGATATGGATGATCCATATATTACTTACGAACCAAAATACATGGAAAGTGTTTGGTGGTTGTTAAAGCAGATCTACAATAAAAGTTTGTTGTATAAAGGCTATACCATTCAGCCTTATTCCCCAAAAGCAGGAACAGGTTTAAGTTCGCATGAGTTAAACCAACCAGGCACATATCAAGATGTTACAGACACAACAGCTGTGGCTCAGTTTAAAGCCATTGAAAATACACTTCCAGATTTTTTACAAAATGAAGGTGATATTTATTTTCTAGCATGGACAACTACACCTTGGACGTTGCCTAGTAATACAGCTTTAACTGTTGGACCAAAAATTGATTATGTTTTAGTTGAAACGTATAATCAATATACATTTAAGCCAATTAACGTAGTCTTAGCTAAGAAATTAGTCAACAATCAGTTTTCTGGAAAGTTTAATAAAGTTGAAGTTAGATCTGAATTATTAGCTTATAAAGCTGGCGATAAAAAGATACCATTTTACATTGTAAAAGAATTTATTGGAAAGGATTTAGTAGGAATAAAATACGAGCAATTATTGCAATATGCACTTCCAAACGATAATCCTGAAAATGCCTTTAGAGTTATTACGGGAGATTTCGTTACTACTGAAGACGGTACAGGAATAGTACACACAGCTCCAACTTTTGGACAAGATGATGCTATGGTGGCAAAACAAGCAACACCAGAAGTTCCTCCAATGTTAGTAAAAGATGACGATGGAAACTTAGTGCCATTGGTAGATTTACAGGGACGTTTTCGTCCAGAAATGGGTGAATTTGCTGGTAAGTATGTAAAGAACGAATATTATAATGATGGAGAAGCACCAGAACGTTCTGTAGATGTTGAACTTGCCATCAAATTAAAAGAAGAAAACAAAGCCTTTAAGGTTGAAAAGTATAAACACAGCTATCCAAACTGTTGGAGAACCGATAAACCAATTTTGTATTACCCATTAGATTCTTGGTTTATTAAAGTCACCGATGTTAAGGACCGGATGTATCAGCTAAACGAAACCATAAACTGGAAGCCAAAAGCTACAGGAACAGGACGTTTTGGTAATTGGCTAGCAAATGCTAACGATTGGAATTTATCGCGTTCTAGGTATTGGGGAATCCCGTTGCCAATTTGGAGAACCGAAGACGGTAAAGAAGAAATCTGTATAGGTTCTGTTAAAGAGCTTAAAGCGGAGATGGAAAAGGCAGTTTCAGCAGGTGTTTTAAAAGAAGATATTTTTGCCGATTTTGAAATCGGAAACAATTCCGAAGACAATTACGCCAAAATAGATTTACATAAAAACATCGTTGATGAGGTTATTTTAGTTTCTCCAACGGGGCAGAAAATGTTCCGTGAAAGCGATTTGATAGATGTGTGGTTCGATTCTGGCTCTATGCCTTATGCGCAATGGCATTACCCGTTTGAAAATCAAGATTTAATAGACAAAGGAACTACTTTTCCAGCCGATTTTATTGCTGAAGGTGTTGACCAAACTAGAGGGTGGTTTTATACGCTTCATGCCATTGGAACTATGGTTTTCGATTCTGTAGCTTATAAAAATGTAGTATCTAACGGATTGGTGTTAGATAAAAATGGACAAAAAATGTCCAAACGTTTAGGAAATGCTGTTGACCCATTTGAAACTTTAGGGAATTATGGAGCCGATGCTACGCGTTGGTACATGATTAGTAACGCAAACCCCTGGGATAATTTAAAATTTGATGTTGAAGGCATTGAAGAAGTAAAACGTAAGTTTTTCGGAACGCTTTACAACACTTATTCATTTTTTCAGTTGTATGCCAATCTTGATAATTTTAATTATGGTGAAGCTGACATTCCTTTAAATGAAAGACCAGAAATAGACCGTTGGATACTTTCAGAATTACACACGTTAATTCAAAAAGTAGATGCTTTTTATGCCGATTACGAGCCTACAAGAGCCGCTAGGGCCATTTCAGATTTCACACAAGATTATGTGAGCAACTGGTTTGTGCGTTTAAGTAGAAGGCGTTTTTGGAAAGGCGATTATCAACAAGATAAAATTTCGGCATACCAAACACTTTATACCTGTATGGTAATTATTGCGAAGTTGGGCGCGCCAATTGCGCCATTCTTTATGGATAAACTGTATTTAGATTTAAATAAAGTGACGAAGAAAGAAACTTTTGAGAGCGTTCATTTATCTGAATTTCCAAAATTTGATTCAAATTTTGTTGATAAGTCTCTAGAAAACAAGATGGAAAGTGCTCAGATTATTTCGTCTTTAGTTTTATCGCTAAGAGCAAAAGAAAAGATAAAAGTGCGTCAGCCACTTCAAAAAATCATGATTCCTATAGATAGTGAATCTCAAAAAAATGAAATTTTAGCTGTAGCAGACCTTATAAAATCTGAGGTTAATGTTAAAGAAATTGAAGTTTTAGAAGATGCTTCAGATATTTTGGTCAAACAGATAAAACCAAACTTTAAAGTGTTAGGGCCTCGTTTTGGAAAAGACATGAAGGCTGTTGCTCAACTGGTTAATAACTTTACTTCTGACGATATTAAAAATATCGAGCAAAAAGGTATTTTAGCTGTTGAAATAAACGGGAAAAGTATTATCTTAGAGCGTACAGATGTAGAAATAACCTCTCAGGATATTGAAGGGTGGTTGGTTGCTAATGAAGGGGCTTTAACAGTGGCTTTAGATGTAACGATTACTGATGATTTACGAAAAGAAGGTATAGCAAGAGAGCTGATTAATAGAATTCAAAATTTGCGTAAAGATTCCGGTTTTGAAGTCACAGATAAAATAGATGTAACCTTTCAAAAAGATGAACACATAGTAAAGGCTATAGATGCTAATATTACGTATATTAAGTCAGAAACATTAACAAAAGAATTAGAAATTATAGATAAACTAGAAAATGGTATAGAAATTGCTTTCGACGAGGTAAATACTAAATTGTTTATTCAAAAACATTGAAATTATGATAGAAAATAATGTAAGATACCCAGATGCAGATTTAGCTGAATTTAAAGTGCTTATAAATGAAAAAATTGAAAAAGCGCAACATGATTTAGAGCTTATTAAAAGTGCATATATGAATGACCATAATAACGGAACTGATGATACATCACCAACTTTTAAGGCTTTTGATGAAGGAAGTGCTGTTATGAGTAAGGAATCTAATTCGCAATTGGCCATTCGTCAAGAAAAATTTATTCGCGATTTAAAAAATGCGTTAATTAGAATAGAAAACAAAACTTACGGTGTATGCCGTGTAACCGGAAAGCTAATAAATAAGGAGCGTTTAAAACTGGTACCGCATGCTACATTAAGTATTGAAGCTAAAAATATGCAATAATTTATTTTAATTATATATTTGAAACGTCTCAAAAATATTGAGACGTTTTTTTGTTTGAAACGAAACGTTTTTCAATCGTAATTTTAAAATCGTAAATCGCAATTTCCTTAATGTCATTAAAAAAATCTATAGTCTTAATCATAATCATTTTACTCATCGACCAGATTAGTAAAATATATATTAAAACCAATTTCATGTTACACGAAAGTGTAGATGTATTTAGTTGGTTTAAAATATATTTTATTGAAAATGATGGCATGGCGTGGGGTACAAAAATCAGTGATTTTGTTTCTTTTATTTCTGACAGAACAGCAAAAGTAGCACTTACGTTATTTAGAGTTGTTGCTATATTCGGGATTGGCTATTGGTTATATGATGCTACAAAAAAACAAAGTCCTAAGGTGTTAATATGGGCTATAGCCTTAATATTTGCTGGAGCTTTAGGTAATATTATCGACTCTGTACTTTATGGTGTTTTGTTTGATGATAGTATTAACCAAGTGGCTACATTTTTACCAGAAACAGGTGGGTATGATGCTTTGCTGCATGGGCGCGTAGTAGATATGTTATACTTCCCTTTATTTGAAATAGACCTACCAGAATGGTTTCCTTTTTATGGTGGTAAGCGCTTTAACTTTTTCGAACCCGTTTTTAATATTGCCGATATGGCTATAAGTACTGGTTTTATTATGCTTATTGTGTTTAATAAGAAGGCATTTTCTAAAAAGGATATATAACTAAAACCTGTAAACCTTTCTAGCCGCCACACAATAATCCAACCTGACGTCATTTTCAAAAACATCACTAATTTCATCTTCAGCCTCAAAAAAGGAAAGCCCAATTTTAACAGTTTCAGGTTTACAGTTTGCTAAAAATCGGTCATAAAATCCTTTCCCATAACCCACACGATGGCCTTGTTTGTCAAAGGCTAATAGTGGAATAAAAACCACTTCAATTTTATCATTTGAAATTTCTATACCATCTATAGGTTCAGGAATGTTATACTTGTTTTTCTTTATAACCGTATTATCGGTTAATAGGAAATGTGTCATTTCTCCGGTTACAAAATCACTTTTTGAGATGAGAATATTTTTGTCTTTGCCCGATAAAATATTCAATATATAATCTGTATTTACCTCTTTTTGTTCTTCAATCGCTAAAAAAATATGGTAAAATGAATAATCCCAAACAGGAAGTTTTAATAGCTGATTTGAAATGGCTAAACTCAAATCGTCAATTTGATTTTCAGATAAATTTTTACGGCGTGTTTTATATATTTTACGTAATTCAGCTTTGGTCATAGTCATTTTTATGTTTTCAGATCTGTTCAGGTTTTTAAAACCTGGCAGGTCTTTTTTAATGCTTAAGTTTCGTAGTAATATGAAATAAAGCATCTCCTTGATATACAATTGGAGATTCATTTACATTGATAATATAGCCATCGTTTTGAGCTTTTACAACATAGTTGAGTTTTCCGTAAGGATCTGTAATATTTCCTAAAGTATCTCCTATTTTTACAGCTATTCCTATAAAAGAAGATGCTTTAAACATGCCAGAGTACTTAGCACGAATCCATTTGCTTTCATCAATGAAAAGACTGTCTTTTTTAGGTGCTGATACCGTAAATTTTGAAGATAACATGCCTAAGTGGTGCAAAATACGTTTAGAACCATTAATGCCAGAATTTGTAACCATATCATCAATATGAAAAGATTTTCCGCCTTCAAAAAGTAATAGTGGTTTGGCTAATTTATAGCATGACAATCTAAACGATTTTGATACATTTTTGGAGTATAACACAAATGGGGCGCCGAATACTTTTGCTAAGTCGTTCAATTGCTTGTTCTCGTTTGCAATGCGTAATTGTGGCGCGTTAAACCTGCCAGAACCACCTGTGTGAAAATCTATAATGTAATCTGCGTGAGGGATAATTTCGTTTATTAATTTGTGTGCTACCCTGCTTGCTAAAGAGCCTTTAGAGCTTCCGGGAAACACACGGTTTAAGTCTCGGCCATCTGGAAATTCACGTTTTAAGTTTATAAAGCCAAATATATTGATAACAGGAATACAAATAATAGTGCCACATTTAGGTTTGTTAATGCCTTTTGCTATAAGTTGTCTAACAATCTCAACACCATTAACTTCATCACCATGTATCCCAGCAGTAAATAAAACGGTTGGCCCTGGTTTTTTAGAACGCTCAATAATTATAGGTACATTAACAGTGGTAGCCGTGTGGAGTTTTGCAATATCAAAACTTATTTCTTTGCTTTCGCCAGGATAGATTTTATTGTCTAAAAGCGTTATTATGTTGGTGTTATGTATGGGCATTCTAAACGTTTCGTTCTATATAACGTATTATTGTATTTGCAATATCCTTTTTGGTAGCGGTTTCTATACCTTCAAGACCTGGTGAAGAATTTACCTCTAAAATTAAAGGCCCTCGTGCAGACTGTAGCATATCGACACCGCAAATACCTAGACCTAACGATTTTGCTGATTTTAATGCTGCGTTCTCTTCTTCATCTGTAAGTTGAATAATATCTGCACTACCACCTCTATGTAAGTTAGATCTAAATTCCCCTTCTTTACCTTGCCTTTTCATTGCGCCTACAACATTGCCATCTACCACAAAAGCTCTAATGTCAGCTCCTTTAGATTCTTTTATAAATTCTTGAACTATTACTCTAGCTTGCAGCCCGTTAAAAGCCTCAAGTACTGATTCTGCAGCGTTATTGGTTTCAGCCAAAACAACACCTAAACCTTGTGTGCCTTCTAATAACTTAATGACTAATGGGGCTCCGCCAACATATTTTATCACTTCTGCCACATCTTTAGTGTAATTTGAAAAAACAGTTTTCGGCATGCCTAATCCAGCTCGAGATAAAACTTGTAAACTTCTCAATTTATCACGGGATCTGACCAGAGCTTGGGATTCTACAGTGGAGAATATTTTCATCATTTCAAATTGTCTTACAACAGCTGTTCCATAAAAAGTAACAGAAGCTCCAATACGTGGAATAATGGCATCTATATTTTCCAAAGCCTTCCCTTTGTACAAAATTGCAGGGTTTTTCTTTTCAATAATAATTTCACACTTTAAAGGGTCTATTACTTCTACTGTATGTTTTCGTCGTTTTGCAGCTTCTACAAGTCGTTTTGTTGAATATAAATGAGGGTTTCTTGATAGTATAACGATGTTCATAAATTGGTTTTTATAAGGAATAAATTGGAATATGGATTATTTGGCCAACAGCATTTTTTCTTTAAAAGATACATCTTTTAGATTAACATCTACAATAAATTTTTTCAAGAGAAACCTACGTCCAATTAAAATAGGGTACTTCATGTCATCCCTATCATTTAAAGTGAGATAAATACTGTATTTTTTGTTGAACAAAATTATAGAAGTCTTAACTTTATATCTATTTTGAACAATACCATTGCTGCTTTTAACTTTTGCAGTTGTAAAATTTTTAAAAACTATTTTTTTGCCGTTATAATTTGGGTGTCCCTTATGATAAAACAAACATTTTAAAACACCATCTTCTTCGTAGTATTTATGGCAATGTATTGATGAAGTATAAGCTCCAGTATCAATTTTGCAATCGATATTAAATAAATCTAGCGTAGGAAAATCTACCTTGTCGATTCTTCCAATTGTTTTTTTAGGCATTTTTTAATTAAAATAGTAACGCAAGTTAGCAATAAAGTTAATTTAAAAGGATGTTTTTAATTTAATTTTAATATGATAAAAAATTTAAATAATTACCTTTACAATAATGGACACCCCTGATTTAGAGATACAATTAAAAACCTTACCAAATCAACCTGGGGTTTATCAATATTACGATAAAGAAGGGGTGATTATTTATGTTGGGAAAGCAAAAAATTTAAAAAAACGAGTAAGTTCCTATTTTACCAAAACCCACGAAAATGGTAAAACCCGAGTGTTGGTCAAAAAAATTGTTAACATAAAACACATTGTTGTAGAAACCGAAACCGATGCGCTTTTACTAGAAAACAATTTGATAAAAAAGCATAGACCGCGCTATAATGTGTTGCTTAAAGACGACAAATCATACCCATGGATTTGCATAAAAAAAGAACGTTTCCCTAGAGTGTTTTCTACACGTCGTGTTTTTAAAGATGGTAGCGATTATTTTGGGCCTTACACTAGCGGAAAGACGGTTCACACCTTATTAGATTTAATAAAAGGGTTGTATAGTTTAAGAAATTGTAATTTTAATTTATCTGAAGAAAAAGTAGAAGCAGGAAAATATAAAGTCTGTTTAGAATACCACTTAGGAAACTGTAAAGGTGCTTGCGAAGGTCTGGAAACCGAGGCAGAATACAATGAAAACATCAAAGCCATAAAAGAAATTTTAAAAGGCAATTTTAAAGATTCCTTGTCTCAGTTCAAAATGCAAATGAAACAGTATGCCGAGAACATGCAGTTTGAGGAGGCTCAAAAAATAAAAGAAAAAGTTGCCATTTTAGAAAACTATCAAGCAAAATCTACCATTGTAAATCCTAAAATTAGCAATGTAGATGTGTTTTCTATTATGAGCGACGAGAGTTATGGTTATGTTAACTTTTTACAATTATCGTACGGTTCTATCATCCGTTCGCATACCTTAGAGATTAAAAAGAAATTGGACGAAACCGATTTGCAATTATTAGAACTTGCCATTATAGAAATAAGGCAGCGTTTCAAATCCAATTCCAGAGAAATATATGCGCCTTTTAAGATCGATTTGGGCGAAGATGTAAAAGTGACTGTTCCTAAGCTAGGCGATAAAAAACATATCTTAGATTTATCGCTCAGAAACGCCAAGTATTTTAGAATGGATCGTTTCAAGCAAATGAAAATTGTTGATCCCGACCGACATACCAATCGAATTATGGCACAAATGAAAGTCGATTTAAGGCTTTCTGAAGAACCAAGACATATTGAGTGTTTCGATAATTCAAACATTCAAGGTACGCATCCCGTGGCAGCTTGTGTGGTATTTAAAAACGGAAAACCAAGCAAGAAAGATTACCGCCATTTTAATATCAAAACCGTTGAAGGGCCAGACGATTTCGCTTCTATGGAAGAAGTGGTATATCGCAGATACAAACGATTGCTAGAGGAAGAGCAACCCTTGCCACAACTCATTATTATTGATGGCGGAAAGGGGCAATTGTCATCAGCATTAAAAAGCTTAGATGCTTTAAATTTAAGAGGAAAAATAGCTATTATCGGAATTGCAAAACGTTTGGAAGAATTATTTTACCCAAACGACCCAATTCCCTTATATTTAGATAAGAAAAGCGAAACACTTAAAATAACCCAACAATTACGAAACGAAGCACATCGTTTTGGTATTGAACATCATAGAAATAAGCGAAGTAAAACAGCGTTAAATACTGAGTTAGAAACCATTTCTGGAGTTGGTGAAAAAACGGTTGTAGAATTGCTAAAGCATTTTAAATCAGCTAAACGCGTTGCCAATGCCAAGCTAGATGAATTGGAAGCTGTTGTTGGAGCTTCAAGAGCTGAAAAGGTTTATAATTATTATCATGAGAAGTAAACAGCCTGCGAGGTTTTAAAAACCGTGTAGGGTTTAAACAAAAATGCATATTCCATATTTAAAAACATATAATTACAAAACCAAAATTTGAACATAAAACCCATCATATTAACCCTATTCTTAATCGTTTCACTTTCCGCGAAAGCGCAAAACGAAACACAAGAAAACACCCCAAAAATAGGTTTGGTGTTAAGTGGTGGTGGGGCAAAAGGATTGGCTCATATTGGTGTTTTGAAAGTAATAGATAGTTTAGGTGTTAAAGTAGATTATATTGCAGGAACCAGCATGGGTTCTATAATCGGTGCGTTGTATGCTTCGGGTTATTCGGGTAAACAACTGGATTCTTTATTCCAAGAAATAGATTTTGATAATCTTATTAATGATGCTTTGCCAAGGTCTTCTACGGCATTTAATGAGCGGGATAATATGGAAAAGTATGCTGTAAAATTACCGTTTAATAATTTTAAAATAAAATTGCCGTCAGCATTGTCTAGAGGTCAAAATACTTATAGTTTGTTATTGAAATTATTGTTGCACGTCAATGAAGTTAACGATTTTAGTAAGTTGCCCATTCCGTTTTTTTGTATTGCTACAAATGTTGAAAACGGCAAGCAGGTTATTTTGAGTAAAGGAAATTTAACACAGTCTATCAAGGCAAGTGGTGCGTTGCCATCTTTATTTCAACCTGTGCGTATTAATAACGAGATTTTAATTGATGGTGGCGTGGTAAATAATTACCCAATTGATGAACTTCGGGCAAAAGGCATGGATATTATCATTGGTGTTGATGTGCAAGATGAATTAGCTAATCGTGATGAGTTAACATCAGCTCCAGATGTGTTGATTCAAATAAATAATTTTAGAACCATTAACGACATGAAGTTAAAGGTTAATAAAACAGATATTTATATAAAACCAAATATTAAGGGTTTTAATGTGGTTTCATTTGATGAAGGTTATGATATTATTGATGCAGGTAAATACGCGGCATTGTCTAAACTAAATGCCCTTAGAGAATTGACATTTGAAAAGCCTCTTAGCCAGAAGAAATTAAAACCCAAAAACATAGATAGTTTAAAAATAAACAGTGTTTTTGTAAAAGGCAATGAAAACTATACAAGAGCCTATATTTTAGGAAAACTGAAGCTTAAAAAAGATAAAAAAATCAGTTACAAAGCCTTTAGCAAAGGCATTAACAATTTAGTTGCTACAAATAATTTTGATTCTTTTGAATATGAATTAAAAAACATAAAAAATAAAGAAGGCTATAATCTAATTGCAAGTGTAAATGAATCTAAGGTAAATACATTTTTAAAACTAGGGATGCATTATGACGATTTATATAAGAGTGCGGCACTTATAAACCTAACAAAAAAACGTTTGCTTTTTAATAATGATGTGGCTTCATTAGATATCATTCTCGGTGATAATGTGAGGTATAATTTCGAGTATTTAATTGATAAGGGTTTTTATTGGAGCATAGGTTTAAGGTCTAGATATAATCAATTTGATAAAAATATAAGTGCGCAATTATTACTGGATGACAATCAAATAATAAATACTGGGTTGAATAAGATTGATGTAAAGCTTGAAGATCAAACCAATCAATTTTATGTGCAAACCTTATTTAGAAGAGATTTTGCTTTAAGTATTGGTGCAGAGCACAAGCGCTTAGAAATTCATTCAGAAACTATTTCTGGTAATAATACAAATGACGATTTTCTATTTGAAAAGACTGATTATTTAAGCCTTTTCGGGAATTTAAAATTTGATACTTATGATAATAAATACTTCCCAAAACGAGGTGTGTATTTTAATGGGGATTTAAACATGTATCTTTATGCCTCGGGTTTTGTTGAAGATTTTAAAGATTTTTCGATAGCAAAGGCAGATATGGGCTATGCCTTTAGTGTTTCAGATAAATTAGCATTTAATTTACAAACTCATGGCGGGTTTAAGTTAGGGGATAAATCTACTAGGACATTAGACTTTGCGTTGGGAGGCTATGGCAATGATTTGATTAATAATTTTATTCCTTTCCTGGGTTACGATTTTATTTCACTTACAGGAAATAGTTACGTAAAAGCATCTGTTATTGCGGATTATGAGGTTTTAAAAAAACATCACATTACTTTAGAGGGTAATTGGGCCAATATTGATAATAATATTTTTGATTCTGGCGAGTGGTTTACGCTTCCAGACTATAGAGGCTATGCTTTAGGTTACGCTATTGATACATTTTTAGGGCCAATTCAAGCAAAATATAGTTACTCGCCAGAACAAAAAGCAAGCACTTGGTTTTTTAATATAGGATTCTGGTTTTGACAAAATAATTATAAAACAATTATTTTGTCATGCTGTCCCGAAAGCTTTCGGGATTATTTCAGCATCTCACTTAAAAATACGATATTTGTGTTAATATGAAACTCTTCTGGAAAGACTTATTATCATTTCTACACTATCTCATCAAGAGGAATCCTGAATGAGCATATTTTTGTATCTTTATAAATACTAGTTGTTTAGCGTCTTAAGTTTAGCTTAAGGCCTCTATTATTATTCAATTTTTAAATTTAAAAATATGCCTTTTTACCATAAATTAGGAAACATTCCGCATAAGCGACATATCCAATTTAGAAAGCCAGATGGTAGCTTGTATTACGAGCAATTATTTGGCACTATAGGGTTTGATGGCATGTCCACAAACAGTTACCACGAGCAGCGTCCTACACAGGTAAAGGAAATAAAAAAACAATATAGTGTAGCGCCAAAAATTGCGTTAGCAAACAATATAAAATCGTATCGTTTAAAAGGATTTCAAGTAAAACCAGAAAACGATTTTTTAGAAAGTCGAAAAACGGTATTAATTAATAGTGATTGTGCTATAATTTTGGCCGCACCAAAACAATCCACACAAGATTATTTTTATAAAAACACGGATGCTGATGAACTTATTTTCATCCATAAAGGCAAAGGAAAATTAAGAACACATTTAGGGAATCTAGATTTTAAATACGGCGATTATTTATTAGTGCCACGAGGGATTATTTACAAAATAGATTTTGACACCGAAGACAACAGGCTTTTTATTGTAGAATCTCGCAGACCTATTTATACACCTAAACGTTATAGAAACTGGTTTGGACAATTGTTAGAACATGCGCCATTTTGCGAGCGCGATATTCGTCAACCTCAAGAGTTAGAAACCTATAATGAGTCAGGAGACTTTTTAATTAAAGTGAAAAAGCAAGATGATATTATAGAAATGGTTTACGCGTCCCATCCTTTCGATGTGGTGGGTTACGATGGTTATAACTATCCGTATGCGTTTTCAATACACGATTTTGAGCCTATAACAGGGCGTATTCATCAACCGCCACCAGTACATCAAACTTTTGAAACCGATGCGTTTGTGGTGTGCAGTTTTGTGCCTAGACTTTATGATTATCATCCGCAGTCTATTCCGGCACCTTACAATCACAGCAACATAGATAGCGATGAGGTGCTGTATTATGTAGATGGCGATTTTATGAGTAGAAATGATGTTGATGCAGGTCATATATCGCTGCACCCAGCGGGTATTCCACACGGTCCGCATCCAGGAGCGGCAGAACGAAGTATTGGAAAAACAAAAACCGATGAATTAGCAGTTATGGTTGATACGTTTAAACCTTTAATGGTTACCGAAGAAGCCGTGAAAATAGCTGATGAAGATTATTATAAATCTTGGTTGTAAATCCCTATCCCGATAGCTATCGGTACGCCAAAGGGGACTTTTTAAAACGTTCATTAAAATAATAATTAGAAGCTATTTCCTGCTTTCCGTTGTATCTTTTTTGAAGAAAAATCAAAAAAGGATGCCACTTCAATCAGGGCTAAACATATCAGCAAACTAATAGCTTTATCAAAACAAAATACTCAATTACCCGAGTTGAGTTTCTCCCTCTTGGGGAGATTAAGAGGGGTTTTTTATCATGAGTAAAGACATAAAATCAGTAAACTACGGTTTAGAAAAAATATTTGAAGGCGCACAAGATTTTTTGCCACTTTTAGGAACAGACTATGTAGAATTCTATGTAGGTAATGCAAAACAATCCGCACATTTTTATAAAACAGCATTTGGGTTTCAATCCCTAGCTTATAAAGGTTTGGAAACGGGGTCAAAAGATTCAGTAAGCTATGTATTAAAACAAGATAAAATACGTTTGGTTTTAACCACCCCATTAACCAGTAAATCACCAATAAACGAGCATATTGTAAAACATGGTGATGGTGTAAAAGTCATAGCGCTTTGGGTCGAAGATGCTAGAAAAGCATACCAAGAAACCATAAGCAGAGGGGCCAAGTCATACATGGAACCCATTGTAGAAAAAGATGAATATGGCGAAGTGGTTCGCGCGGGGATTTATACCTACGGCGAAACGGTGCATGTGTTTGTAGAGCGTAAAAACTATAAAGGCGCTTTTTTGCCAGGATATAGAACATGGGAATCAGATTATAACCCAGAGCCAGTAGGTTTAAAATATATAGACCACATGGTTGGCAATGTTGGTTGGGGGCAAATGAATACTTGGGTGAAATGGTATGAAGATGTTATGGGTTTTGAAAACTTCTTGTCTTTTGATGATAAACAAATCCATACGGAATATTCAGCCCTTATGAGTAAAGTAATGAGTAATGGCAACGGACGTATTAAATTCCCAATTAACGAACCTGCCAAGGGTAAGAAAAAATCGCAAATAGAAGAATATCTGGATTTTTACGAAGGCGCAGGTGTACAACATATTGCGGTTGCTACAGATGATATTATAAATGCAGTAAGCCAACTAAAATCAAGAGGGGTTGAGTTTTTATCAACACCACCTGAGGAATATTACAGAGCCGTTCCAGGGCGTTTAGAAGAACATAGTCATAAACTTCAGGAAAATATTGAAGCTTTAAAAAGTTTAGGCATTATGATTGATGCGGATGAAGAAGGCTATCTGCTTCAAATTTTTACTAAACCTGTTGAGGACAGACCAACTCTATTTTTCGAAATTATCCAACGCATGGGTGCAAGGGGTTTTGGAGCAGGAAACTTTAAAGCACTTTTTGAATCCATTGAACGCGAACAAGCTAATAGAGGGACGCTTTAGTTTGTATTTCCTTTAAGGTTTATAAAACCTTGTAGATTTTCAAATATATGTTTTTAGACTTAGACCCTTCAGGTTTCAAAAACCTTAAGGGTCTCTTCTTGCGTTAGCATTTATGCTGATGAGTATCTTCTGCTTCTAATTAATTTAAACTTGTTCCTCCCTTTGTTTTAAAGGGAGAACAATTTCGATTTTATCGAAATTAGGAGGGTTGAAAAATATAAATACCAGAAAGGTTTGTAACTTCCGAACTCTAGTGTTTTAAATCTTGAATGGCCTTTTTTGTATAGGATTAGAAAACGTTATAAGTTTATTACACAGAGGTTCGCTAAGTTTTCACGGAGATTCACAGAGCGGTTTGTGCTGTTTGTAAAATTCTCGGTTTTAATCAAAATCTTAATGTATATTATTGTGTTGGGATTTCTCTGTGAGACACTGTGGTTCTCGGTGTGTCTCTGTGTAATCTTTTGGTAAGATAATTATGAATGGGGTTCTGTATTGCGTTAGAGATTGTAGTGGCGCCCTTTGTGTGCTTAACTATAAATTTGGTTTGAAACTTATTTAAGATATGTAAAAAAAACTTGATGAGATACTGAACAATCCCATAGCTATTGGGAGTCGTAGCGCCATAATTATTCAAGATAAACGGTTAATTTTATAAAACTAGCAGAACAATAACGAACTAAACTGTAGCTAATACAATAAAATTTTTATTTTTGGAACAGTAATTGTAATTTCTTACTCATAACAATAAAATGTACCCTTAGGAAGTTACGTTGTCTATGACCCGAATAAAGGATGAAAAAAACACTACTTATATTAACTGCAATAATAACCATGCAAACGGCTTTTGCCCAGCAAGAATCTGCTTTCGGAGATGGTGAATGGTTTAAATTTAAAATGAGTTATAGCAATTGGCTTAAAGCTGGAAATGCTACACTTACTGTAAAAGATGCCAGTTTAAACAGTAAAGAGGTGTATCATGTAGTTGGTAAAGGTTGGACAACAGGGATGATAAAGTGGTTTTTTAAGGTAAAGGATAGGTATGAAAGCTATTTTGACAAAAATACCATTATGCCTTATAAATTTGTGAGAAATATAGATGAAGGTGGGCATACCAAAGATTTAGAAATAGATTTTGATCAAATAAACAATAAAGCGCACGTACACAACAAAAAACATAAAACTAAAAAGGTTATAGATACCAAGCCTAATATTCAGGATATGGTATCTACATTTTATTATTTGCGGAATAATTTGAATACGGATAGTTTAAAAGTTGGCGATGAAGTGAAGGTTGATATGTTCTTTGATGAAGAAAATTACGGATTTAAATTACAGTATTTAGGTGAAGAAACTATTGAGACTAATTTTGGTGACGTTAAGACTTTAAAATTCAGACCATATGTTATGGCCGGACGTGTTTTTAAGGAAGAAGAAAGTTTAACGCTTTGGGTGTCAAAAGACAAAAATAAAGTACCTTTACGAATTAAAGCAGATTTAGCTGTAGGTTCGCTTAGAGCAGACTTAGAAGCATTTAGAGGATTAAAACACCCTTTCAAAATCGTTGTCAATAAAAAGAAATTTTGAATCCTAAGATATTCAACCAACTCCAAGAAAAATACGAAGCCATCGATCAAGATGTTGATGTGCATTTAGAGGGCTTGCTACATAGTAAACCTATTAATTATTGGGATTATATTCAAACCGATGCTTTATTAAATCTTCAAGTACAACGTACCGTATTCCCAGATGAAATGGTATTTATTATGTACCATCAGGTCAATGAGTTGCTATTTAAAATGGTGCTTTCCGAGATGGACCAAATAGCAAAAAATAACGAAATTGATACCGAAACATTTACAAGTAAAATAATGCGCATTAGCCGTTATTTTGATGTGCTTACCTCTTCGTTTAGTATTATGAAAGATGGTATGGATGTGGATCAGTACAATAAATTTAGAACCACGTTAACTCCAGCTAGTGGTTTTCAAAGTGCGCAATACAGAAAAATTGAGTTTGCTTCAACAGAGCTTATCAATCTTATTGATAAACGTTTTAGAGATACCATCGACAGAAATTCGTCCTATGAAAACGCTTTTGAACACCTATATTGGCAAGCCGCTGGAAAAGATTATAAAACAGGAAAAAAAACCCATACATTATCTGCTTTTGAAGCACGGTATAAGGACGAATTCATTAGATTTACCAAGTTTTATCAATTTAATAATTTATGGGCAAAGTTTAAAACATTGCCCAAAGCATCTCAAGCCAATAAGGATTTGATTAAGGCTATGCGCCATTATGATTACACCGTGAACATAAAATGGGTAATGGCACACTATAATACGGCAAATCATTATTTGAACATTAATGGTAAAACAGCCGAAGCAACAGGAGGAAGTGAATGGGTAAAATACATGCATCCAAAATATCAAAAAAGAATATTTTTTCCAGATTTATGGACAGAGAAAGAAATACAAGATTGGGGAATAGGTCTATAATAGTATTAATACTAGCTCTATGTTTTATGGCTTGCAAAGACGAGCCTAAGCCCATAATTGAGGAAATGGCTGTAGTTGTTGAGGAACCAAAAGAGATTTTGGAATTCGGTTTTAATTTAGAAAACTACACTGTAAAAAGAGATACCATAAGAAAAGGAGATAGCTTTGGTGAAATTCTAGAACGTAATCATGTAGGCTATCCACAAATTTTCAACATTGCTGAAAAAGCAAAAGACACATTTGATATACGACGCCTTCAAATAGGGAAACCATATACGCTCTTATGTACTAAAGATTCCTTAGAACTTCCAAAATGTTTTATATATCAACCTAATTTGGAAGAGTATGTGGTTATAAATTTTCATGACTCCATTCATGCATATACAAGTAGAAAGCCCATTACATATATTGAAAAGACGGCCACTGGCGTTATTACAAGTAATATTTCTGAAACTTTAGAAGAACAAGGCTTAAGCCCGAGGTTAGCCTATAAAATGGCCGATGATATTTATGCTTGGACTATAGATTTTAGACGTCTTCAAAAAGGTGATCGATTTAAAGTTATTTATACCGATAAGTATATTGATGATACCATTTATACTGGGGTGCACAATATAAAAGCGGCTTATTTTGAGCACAACAAAGAGCCTTTTTATGCTTTTGAATTCACCACAGACTCTACAAAAGGTATTATAGATTATTTTAGTGAAGACGCTAAAAATTTACGTCGTGCCTTTTTAAAAGCACCTGTAAAATTTAGCCGGGTGTCATCACGGTATAATTTAAAACGACGTATTGCTGTTTACGGTTTTAAAGTGCGCCCACATAAAGGTACCGATTTTGCAGCAAGAATTGGCACAGAAATTATGGCTACAGCAAATGGAACAGTAACTGAATCTAGACGAAAAGGCGGAAATGGTAATTATGTTAAAATACGCCATAACGCTACTTACGAAACCCAATACCTCCACATGAAAAAGCGAAACGCCAAAGTTGGTCAGTTTGTAAAACAAGGCGATGTTATTGGTTGGGTAGGTATGACTGGTAATACAGGAGGTCCTCATGTGTGCTATCGTTTCTGGAAAAATGGAAAGCAGGTGGATCCATTCAAGCAAAAATTACCAGAAGCTAAGCCCATTTCAGATTCTTTAAAAATAAAATATCTAGACTTTATTAAACCGATTAAAATCCAATTGGATAATATCCATTTTTTGGATGATGTTTTTGAGGATCAAAATCAACCTGAACATATAATAAAACAGAATAATAACCTAATTTCACAAAACCGTTAATTTATGGCATTACCAAGCATAAACCCAACGACTACAGAGTCATGGAAAAAACTTCAAGAGCATTTTGAAAATGTAAAAGATGTTCACATGAAGGATTTATTTGCCAAGGATCAAGACAGAGCAAACAAATTCACTATTAAATGGGATGATTTTTATATGGATTATTCGAAAAATAGAATTACTGATGAGACTTTAAAACATTTACTTCAATTAGCTGACGATGTTAAGCTAAAAGACGCTATTCAAAGTCAGTTTTCAGGCGATATTATAAATCAAACTGAAGGAAGAGCTGTGTTACATACCGCATTAAGAGCGCCAAAGGATGCAGATTTTAAAGTTGATGGTGTAAATGTGATGCCAGAAATATATGAAGTAAAACAAAAGATTGAAAAATTTACTAATGAAGTTGTAAATGGCGATAGAAAAGGGTTTACAGGAAAAGCATTCACAGATGTTGTAAATATTGGTATTGGAGGTTCAGACCTTGGTCCAGCTATGGTTGTAGATTCACTTCAGTATTATAAAAATCATTTAACAACTCACTTTGTTAGTAATGTAGATGGCGACCATGTTAATGAAGTTATCAAAAAACTAGATCCAGAAACAACATTGTTTGTTATTGTTTCTAAAACATTTACAACACAAGAAACACTTTCAAATGCCAATACTTTAAAAGCCTGGTTTTTGAAATCTGCTACCGAAGATGCTATTGCAAAACATTTTGTAGCAGTTTCAACTAATATTAAAAATGTAAAGGCTTTTGGTATTGATGAAAACAATGTTTTCCCAATGTGGGATTGGGTAGGAGGTCGATTTTCGTTGTGGAGTGCCGTTGGCCTAACCGTTAGTTTAGCTGTTGGTTATAATAATTTTGATAGCTTATTGAAAGGCGCTAACAAAATGGACAACCATTTTAAAAATGAAGATTTTGAATCTAATATTCCAGTGGTTTTAGCCTTAATAAGCGTGTGGTATAATAACTTTTTTAAAGCTGAAAGCGAAGCTATTATTCCATATTCTCAATACTTAAATCAGTTTGCCACGTATTTGCAACAAGGCATTATGGAAAGTAATGGTAAAAGTGTCGATAGAAATGGAAAGTCCATAGATTATCAAACAGGAACCATTATTTGGGGAGAGCCAGGAACAAATTCACAACATGCGTTTTTTCAATTAATACACCAAGGTACTAAATTGATTCCAGCAGATTTTATTGGGTTTACAAAATCGTTACATGGTAATCAAGATCATCAAGATAAGTTAATGTCTAACTTTTTAGCACAAACCGAAGCGTTAATGAATGGTAAAACAGAAGCTGAAGTTGTTGCTGAAGGAACTAGTTCTGATATTACCCCATTTAAAGTTTTCAAAGGCAACAAGCCAACAAACACTATTTTTATAAATAAATTATCACCTGAAAGTTTAGGAAAACTAATAGCTATGTACGAGCACAAAATATTTGTACAAGGTATTATTTGGAATATTTTTAGTTATGACCAATTTGGAGTTGAATTAGGGAAACAATTAGCCAGTAAAATTTTACAGGAATTTAATAGTAGCTCAATTAATAAACATGATTCTTCTACAAGTAATTTATTGAATTATTATAAGGAAATGTCTTAAAGCACTTGTGGTTTTTTTAGTAAAACTACCAAAATGCCTCAATATTTTTAATATTGGGGAATTTACTGTTTATAACAATTGTTAAAACTCTTAAGGTTCGACTATATAGAGTCTCTTAACCAGAACCGTCCAGCTACTTCAGTTATATCTGAAAATTATAAAGGTGTAAATAGAGATAATCAAGGCCGTTTCGGATATGGAAGAACTTGGAATGTAAGTATGCGTTTCAACTTCTAATTCAAACAAGGTTATACAATTTTAAAACCGCTTCTCCCGATAACTATCGGGATGAAGCGGTTTTTTTATGCATATAATTATTACATTTGCCATATAAACCTAATACTTATAATCCATGTACGACATTGTAATATCACTTCACTCATATTGGGCCTATTTAGTACTTTTAGTATTAATAATAGCTACAGCAAATGCTATCATAAAGACGCTTGGAGATAAGGAATATGAAGCTAACGATTTTAGAAAATCATTATTCACTTTAATTGTGTCACATATTCAGTTACTTATTGGGTTAGTATTGTATTTCGTTTCTCCTCGATTAGAATTATGGAGTGAATTAGGCGGTAAAGTGATGAGTAATTCTATTGCGCGATTATATCTTGTAGAACACCCATTTATAAACATCATAGCGGTTGCTTTAATTACAATTGGTTACTCAAAACATAAAAAGAAACTAACCTCTAAGGCTAAATTAAAAACAATAGCTATTTTCTATACGATTGCATTAGTGTTGTTTTTATCCAGGATTCCTTGGAGTTCTTGGATGGCGTAATCTAGGTAAACACTATAGATAAAGATATATCCAGACCTCTCAGGTTTTAAAAACCTGAGAGGTCTCTTTGCATTAAAAAAAGAATAATCTTTCAATATATAGAACTAAAGTGGTGATATTTAGTCTCTCCCCTTCGGGGAGATGTCCGGCAGGACAGAGGGGGCTACTTCCTTTATCAAATAAACATAAACTGGAAAATGGTCGCTAAAACCATTATTAAACCCATCATATCCAAAACTTCTTAGCGGATAACCTTTGTAAGTACCGCTTTTAGTAATAATATAATTTTTATTAAATACACCAGCTTTGTAAAATTGAAATGAAGCATAATCTTTTTCAAGTAAAGGCTTGGTAACCATAATTTGGTCAAATAAACTCCAAGCATCTCTATACGCTGTTGTGCCTATGCCATTTTTATAGAAGTTTATAAATGGGTTATAAATCCCTTTTAAACCAACATTTTTAGATTTCTTAGCCTTTAGTATTTTTTTTACGCTGGCATTATTTGGATTGTCATTCAAATCTCCCATAATAAACACCTTTGCGTATGGGTCAATAACTTGTAAAGAATCTACAAGGCTTTTACTCAATTTAGCAGCTGCAACGCGTTTGGGGCGACTTTTTGCTTCACCACCACGTCGGGAAGGCCAATGGTTTATAATAATATGTATTACATCATCTTCAAGTTTTCCGCTTACCAATAATTGATCTCTGGTGTAAACTCGTTTCCGACTTTGATCGTCATAGATTTTCAATTCATGAGCGCTTGTGTTAATAGGCGTAAATACTTTTTTTTGATATAAGAGTGCCACGTCAATGCCTCTAGAATCTGTTGAGTTATAATGAATGATGCCATAATCTTTATGAACTAACAGTGAATCGTTAACCAAATCCTCTAAAACCTCCTTGTTTTCGACTTCACAAACCCCAATAATACTGGGTGTATTTTTAGTAACATCATATCCAATATCGGCAATAACGCGTGCCATATTGCTAATTTTCTGCTTATAAACAGCACTTTTATCAGTTTTTAACTCCATAATGGGGCTATATTCATCAAATTTCGTGGGGTCGTTTATGGTGTCGAATAAGTTTTCTAAATTGTAGAAGGCAACAGTGTGTATTTTAAACTTCTTTTCTTGTGCATTCGTATTTACAAATACACTAATAAATAAAGTTAATAAACCGAGTTTTAAATAATTCATTGGCATAAAATACAAATAAGTTATAGCAGCTATAATACAAAACCTAAGCCAAAGTTATTTAATTGAAGTAAAAAATTTGGAATCAATTAGTTACTTTTCCTTATTATCAATTATTTTGAAGTTTATTTGGTATTTTGGTGTCTTAAAGATATATATGAGTAAAATATCCCTCATTTTTTTATTAGGAATTTTTTCAATGTCCCTCTTTGCACAACAAACCCTAGTTAAGGGTAGTGTTAAAGATGCACTCTCATTTGAACCTGTTGAAGGTGTTACTATAACTATAGAAGAAACAGATTTATATCTGTTAACAGATGCCAATGGCGAATTTCTGTTTAATAAAAATGTGCCTTTAGGAGAACAAATCTTACGAATTTCCAAAACAGGTTATATTTCAAAACGCTTTCCAATTGTTGTAAATGAAGGGAAAACGGTAAATATTACCGACATGACTTTAGATAGAGATGCTTCAGATGCGGGAGATTTATTTGTAATTACGTTATCGGATGATGAACTGAATGACGATACCAGTGGTGCCGATAATATTTCGGGTTTACTCGCCTCATCATTAGATGTTTTTCAACGAACAGCAGCTTTTGAGTTTAGCTCATCTTTTTTTAGGGTTCGTGGTTTAGATTCTAAAAACGGGTCCATTCTCATAAACGGTATCGAAATGAACAAAGTTTATAACGGAAGACCACAATGGAGTAATTGGGGAGGTCTAAACGATGTATTACGAAACCAAGAATTAACCTCAGGTTTAACACCTTCAAACTATAATTTTGGTGGTGTTTTAGGAACTACAAATATAAATGTTAGAGCGTCTGAAGCTAGACCTGGATCACGTATAACCTATTCGTCTTCAAATAGAAGTTATACAAATCGAATCATGGGAACTTATATTTCAGGATTATTGAAAAATAATTGGGCTTATATGGTTTCTGTGGGCAGACGTTGGGGTAACGAAGGTTATCAAGATGCAACAAGTTATAGTTCTAACTCGTTTTTTACTTCCGTGGAAAAGAAAATCAATGACAAACATAGTTTAAATTTAACAGCCATTTATACGCCCAACCGTCGAGGGAAATCATCACCAAATACACAAGAAATTTATGATTTAAAAGACATAAAATATAACGAATATTGGGGCTGGCAAGATGGAGAAAAACGTAACTCCAGGATTAAAGAAGTAAATGAACCTATTATTATGCTAAACCATTATTGGGAGCTTAATAATAAAATGAAGTTAAATACAAATGTTGGCTATCAATTCGGGAAATTGGGAAACAGCCGATTAGATTATAATGGTACAGATTTGATTGACGGATTTCCACAAGGTGGAGGGGCAAACCCAAGTCCAACCTACTATCAAAAACTCCCAAGCTATGCTGAACGGAATTTTCCAGATGATTTAGGAAATGCATATAAGGCATTAAAAGCCTTTGAAAATGATGGTCAAATTGATTGGAATGCTATGTATAGGGCTAATATTGGAAATGGTAAAAACGCTATTTACGCCTTATATGAAGACCGAGTTGATGATAGGCAAATAACTGTAAATAGTATTTTAACCGAAGAAATTAACGATAACATTATACTTAATGCCGGAATAAACTATAAATCCTTAAAATCTGAAAATTTCGCACAAGTTATCGACCTTTTAGGTGCATCTACTTATTTAGATATTGATGGTTTTGCAACAACTATTGATGAAGCTCAAAACGATTTACTAAACCCAAACAGAATAGTTGGGGAAGGCGATAAGTTTAAATATCACTATAATATTTTCGCAAACGAATTAAGTGCCTATGCTCAAGCACAGTTTTCTTATAAAAAAATAGATTTTTATGTTTCGGGAAGTGTAAAAAACACAACCTACCAAAGAGAAGGGATTTATCAAAATGGAGGGTTTCCTGATAGTTCCTTAGATAAGGGTAATGAATTAATATTTACTGGCTATGGAGCAAAATCTGGGTTCACTTATAAGCTAACAGGAAAGCACGTGTTCGATTTTAATGCAGGCTACATTTTAAGAGCGCCATCCATACAAAATACATTTTCAAATTCTAGAGAAAATCATAATATTGTACCAAATGTTTCTGAAGAAAACATAACCTCAGTTGATGCTAGTTATGTTTTTCGTTCACCTATTGTAAAAGCAAAATTAACGGGCTATTACACGAAAATTTCTGATGCCAGCGAAATATCTTTCTTTTTCGCTGATGGTATTGGTGGAGATAACACAGCTTTTGTACAAGAGATTTTACAAGGAATCGATAAAAAGCACTTTGGAGCAGAATTAGGCATTGAAGCTCAGGTAACACCAACAATAAAATTAAAAGGAGCTGCTGCTGTTGGGCAGTTTACTTATGATAATAATCCAAACTTATTTCTTTCAACAGAACCAGATGACGAAGCCATTGCTGCAGGATTTGTAGATGGTTTTAAAGACTTCGGTCAATCAAAATTAAAAGGCTATAAATTAGCTTCAGGCCCTCAGAGTGCTTACTCTGTAGGATTTGAATATCGTGACCCAGATTATTGGTGGTTTGGTGCTACGGCCAACTTCTTTGCAAATACGTATGTAGATGTGAGTCCGTTAACGCGATCCACAAATTTTAATACAGATTTTGATGGTAATGTATTTAATGATTATGATGAAGATTTAGCCAGGGAATTGTTGAAACAAGAACGTTTTGATGATTATATGTCGGTGAATTTAATTGGAGGAAAATCATGGAAGATTGGTAAATATTATGTTGGTTTTTTTGCAAGTATCAACAATCTGTTGGATGAAATTTATAAAACAGGTGGTTTTGAACAAGGTAGAAATGCTAATTATAGAGAGTTAAGAGATGATAAAGCTTTAGATACACCAGTTTTTGGTTCTAAATATTGGTACGGTAGGGGAACAACGTATTTTTTAAACTTAAATGTTAGGTTCTGATGAAATTGTCATTCCTTCTAATCCCAATAGTTATCGGGAGGAAACCTAAAATGAATTTATTATGAAAAAAATCAACAAAATAAAAATAGTATCAAGTGTTATTCTGGCATTGTTGCTTTTCACATCATGCATTAAAGATGACGATTATGGTACACCAGATATTTCAATTACCGAGCCTAATATTCCGCTAGAACAAATAACCACATTTAGAGCCATGAAATCGCTTTATGACCAAGCTGTAAATGATGGAAATGCAACTGTGGTTATTGATGATGAACCAGATTTATACATTGAAGGCTATGTGGTGTCTTCCGATAAATCTGGAAACTTTTTTGAAGAATTAATTATTCAGAATAAAACCGATGACAGTAGCCCAGATAACGATCCAAGGTTAGGTTTTAAAGTAGATATTAACGTAAGCAGTTTATCAGACACCTTTCAATTCGGACAAAAAGTATATGTGAAAATGGATGGTTTAACCATAGGAGAAACTAGTGGCGTTATTACCATTGGAAAAGGTGATGCTGTTGATGTTAAACAAATTCAAGCTGCCGAGTATAAAGCTATTGTAATTAGAAGTAATGAAATAGAGACTATTATACCTAAAGTTACAGGCTTAGCAGATTTAACCGAGTTAGATGAAAACACGTTAATTCAGTTGAATAATATGCAATTAAATAGGTTTGAAATGGGTGCAACTTATGCAAGTGAATCCTTCGATGAATTTGATGGATTACGGCTACTTGAAAGTTGCGATTCTGGTATTTCAATGATTATGCAAACCAGTACATTTTCAGATTTTAAATCGTTAGTTGTGCCTCAAGGTAAAGGAAATGTTACAGGTATTTTCAGTAGGGATTTTAGAGATGATTTTAATGTGCTAGTCATTAATAGCTCTGCTGATGTTAATTTTGATAGTACCGAGCGTTGCGACCCTATGGAATTAACATGTGGTTTAGCATCAACTATTGGTTCAGGGAATTTATTATATGAAGATTTTGAACCTCAAAAAAACAATAAACCCATCGTTATTGATGGATGGACTAATTATATTGAAGCAGGTACCGAAGCTTGGGAAGGCTATTCGTCAACATCATCCAATGCCTCTTTGGGGCGTTCTGCCAGATTTCAATCGTCCAGTTCGGGAGATGATAGTAACATTGGCTGGTTAATAACGCCCGCTATTAATTTAGATGCTCAAGATGGCGAAACATTACGTTTTAAAACCTCTAATAGTTTGTCTGATAGTAGTTTTATGGAAGTGCTGTATTCACTGGATTGGGATGGTACTGAAGCAGGTGTTACTTTAGCAACATGGGGCGTGTTATCTGCAGCGTACGTTGTAAAAGATACCGATTCGTTTGTGCCATGGTTTAATTCGGGAAGTGTTGATTTATCATGTGCTACAGGAATAATGCACATCGCATTCAAATACACGGGAAGCGGTCAAGATACTTTTGATGGTATTTATGAGTTGGATGAGATTAGTATTGATTATGTGGAATAGTAAAACATAAGTGATACCTTTACATAATAAATTATTTAATGAACACATTCGACGCCCTATTCTTTCATTTCTTTCAACATTACAAAACCAAAAAGAGCAAAAAAGCTAATAGCATTGCAACATTTTATATTACGTTTTTACAATGCAGTTTGTTATTGCTTTTAGGTGTGTTTTTTGCTGGGTTTTTTAGGCAAATGCGTGTAGATACCATGTCTGCAAGTAAAGCATGGACACTATTTATAATGGTCGCCATTTTTATATATTTCAAAAACTGGATGCAATACGGCGGCAGAAAAAGAAAAGTGCTAAACGCTAAAATGATTAAAAACCGAAAGATTACCTATAACATATGGCTACTTTGGTTATTGCCAATTACCATTTTGGGGTTGACTTATGTGCTATTTCAAGCCGTTTAATCACTTCTTAAAAACAGCATATACAGGAAAATGATCACTATATCCACCTTTGTATTTGGGTCCAACATAAGTTCTAAAAGGTTTCCCTTTATACTTTCCTTTTAAAAGTTTTAAAAAATCATCATCAAAAATATTGGCCTTATCAAAACTTAAAGTGTCTGGTGTAGCTTCAAAAAAATTAGTAGAGAAGATTATTTGGTCAAATAAATTCCATTTAAAATTGTACGTCGTCGTGCCTCTAGAGTAGGTGTGTAAAACTTCCATAGGATTAAATAGGTCTTGACTAATAACTAGCTTTTTAATACTGCTGCTAGTAGGGTCATCATTAAAATCGCCAATAACCACTATTTTAGGATTGGTGTGTTCAATATTTAAATTTGTTATTATTTCAATGACTTTATCAGCGGCTGCAAAACGTTTATGTTCCGTTTCTTTTTCGCCCTCGCGTCTAGAAGACCAATGGTTTGCAATTACATGGATGTGTTCGCCATCAAGTAATCCAGATACTAATAAAATATCCCTGGTATAATCTGTTTCGCCATTATCTTTTGTGAGATGCACTATGAATGTTTCAGAATATATTACCTCAAAAGCATTAGTGTCATACAATAAGGCCACATCAATACCACGTTCATCTAAAGAATCATAATGGACATATCCATAGTTACAGTTTTCTAAATACTTAGAAGCAATTAGATCTTCAATGACTTTAGCGTTTTCAACTTCGGCTAGCCCAATAATTGCTGGGTGTTTTCCTGTTTCTTTCTTCCCAATATTTGAAACTGCAAAACCTAATTTACGTAGTTTATTATCGTAACGCTTAGGTGTCCATTTTTTTGCCGAAGTTGGTGAAAAATCATTGTCATTCGTATGTTTATCATTATGGATATCAAATAAATTTTCAAGATTGTAAAAGGCAATAGTTTGCAAATCATCGCGTACGGGGATATCTTCTAAATGGTCTGTCATAAATCAAAAATAGGCTTAAAAATATTAAAAATTAAAATGATTGTAATTATGTAACTTTGCTGCATAATATTTTTTATAATAGAAAGGAATATATGGGATTAGAAAAGGCAGTTTTAATAGGCGTTATCACTAAAGAGCAAGATGAAGAAAAATCTAAAGAATATTTAGATGAATTAGAGTTTTTAACCTTTACTGCTGGTGGTTATGCTGTAAAACGTTTTACGCAAAAAATGGACATGCCAAATCCTAAGACTTTTATTGGGACAGGGAAGATGGAGGATGTGAGCCAATTTATAAAGGAAAACGATATCGATACTGCTATTTTTGATGATGAATTAACGGCAGCACAAGAGCGTAATATTAGTAAAATCCTTGATGTAAAAGTATTAGATAGAACTAATTTGATTCTCGATATTTTTGCACAACGCGCCCAAACAAGTTATGCTAGAACTCAAGTAGAGTTAGCGCAATGCGAATATTTATTGCCGCGTTTAAGAGGGATGTGGACTCACCTTGAGCGTCAAAAAGGGGGTATTGGGATGCGTGGCCCTGGAGAAACCGAAATTGAAACAGATAGACGTATTGTTCGTGATAAAATCTCATTATTAAAAGAGCGAATAAAAACCATTGACAAACAAATGGCGGTGCAACGTGGTAACCGTGGTAAAATGGTACGTGTGGCACTTGTGGGATATACAAATGTTGGTAAATCTACACTAATGAACGTTATTAGTAAAAGTGAAGTATTTGCAGAAAACAAGCTTTTTGCCACGCTTGATACTACCGTTAGAAAAGTGGTGATTCAAAATTTACCTTTTTTATTGAGTGATACGGTTGGGTTTATAAGAAAGCTGCCAACCCAATTAGTTGATAGTTTTAAAAGTACTTTAGATGAGGTTCGTGAAGCCGATTTGCTATTGCACGTTGTAGATATTTCACATCCTAATTTTGAAGAACACATAGCATCTGTAGAGAAAATTTTAGGCGAAATTAAAAGTGGGGACAAGCCAACCATTATGGTGTTTAATAAAATTGATGCTTTTGAAGCCGAACCGTTAGAGGAAGATGATTTGGAAACCGAACGCACCGAAAGACATTATTCTCTTGAAGAATGGAAAAGTACATGGATGAATAAAGTAGGTAATAACGCTTTATTTATTTCAGCTTTAAATAAAGAAAATTTAGAAGATTTTAAAAAGCGTGTTTACGATGAGGTTCGTGAGATTCACGTCACGCGTTTTCCCTATAATCATTTCTTATATCCAGATTATAATTACGAGGATATGGAGTAAGCCAAAAATAATTCAATTCCTTATTACGACATTATATATTCAAGTTATTATAAGGTTATCTAAACTTTATATTCCAAGAAATGCCAATATCAAAAATCCATAAATAAGAACCTGGGTCAAAACTTATTTCTTGGTGCACTATCCCCGAGCGTATGCCCCATGCATTTTTATCGTTTTTTGAAGTGAAAAAATAGCCTATGTTTAGTTTTTGTGAATTAAGGTTTATAATAGCATTTTGGTTGCCTTCAAATTCAAATCTGTAAATTTCTGGAGAAAAGCCCATACCAGCATCAATGCTAAAATAATTGTTAGCATCCTTTCTATATTTTCTGTAATTTAAAGTTCCAGATATACTTGATCCAGCATTGTCTGGTGTAACGTATGATCTAAAAGACCAATAACTGTTTCCTGTATACCAACCAACTGAACCTGTATAGATATTAGTGGTTTCAGAGTATTTTAAAGATCTAAACCCTAGTGATGCTTCAAAACTTTTAGGTAAGGATTTATATAGTTCGGCACCATATCTAATTTTTGGAAATAATGAGGATTCAGAGGTTCCAAAATTTAAGTATGCATACAGCCCTTCGGAGATTCTTGGGTATAAATCCACTTCAAATTGCCAGCCATTTGAAGCAAATCGTCTGCTAAAGTTAACTTTTGCGTTTATACTTCCATATTTTGTTTGTCTTCCATATTGCAATAAGTAATATTGCATAGGATCAAACACTTCAGAATAGACCTCGATAGAAGATCTTAGCCCAATAGTATTATGACTTAATTTATTTATCAAGTCATTTTTATAATTGATAGCTTTTTCATGTTTTGGATTATTTTCTAATAATTTTTCTATGGTTTTTAAAGCTTCTTCCTGTTTATTGGAGTCTTCTTGCACACTTGCTTTTAGGTAAAGTAATTCGTCATGGTCTGGAAAATGTTTTAAAGCTTTATTTGCCAGCTCCAAGGCGCTAAATGTTGCATCGCTGTACATTTCATTTTTTATAGCGGCTTCCCAAGTGTCTAGTCTGTCTGTGTCATCTTTTAGTACTATAGCGAATTCTTTTTTCGCCTTTTTATAGTCGCCGTCCCATGAATATGTACTTCCTAAAAAAGACCTAACATCGTTGTATGTTGGGTATTTAGTTAAAATTAAGATCAGTGTGTCTTGAGCTTGTTTGCGCTTACCATTAAAAGCAAGTTCTCTAGCATTTTTAAATGCCTCATCAGGGTCTCCCTTAAATACTTTCTGTTGTCCATAAAAGCAACAGCTTGACAAAAATAATAGTATGAAAAAATATTTATTCATTAGATGAAACTTTTAATTTAGGGATTTTTTATATGCTATATAATCAGCATTATTTGGGTGTTTTTTAACTAAGCTATCCATTAACTTAACGGCTAGGTTTTTATTGTTTTGGCGATCATAAGCATTGGCCATTTTAAAACTTAAATCTGGATTATCGATTTTATTCTTTAAAGCTTGCTTATATAGACTTTCTGATTTTTCTTCTTGTTCAGACCACCAGTATAGGTCTAAAATCGCCAAATAACTATCAAAATAAAAAGGCGATCTTTTAATTACGTTTAGCAACTCTATTTCAGAATTAGCATAGTCGCCATCCCAAGCTAGAGTTCGTCCTTTTAAAGTTCTAGCATCAGAATGATTAGGGAGTTCGCTTAAAATATAATCACATAATAATCGGGCTTCTTTGCGTTTTTTATTGAAAGCTTTGTTTTGAGCAATCTTAAAAGTATCATCAAATGTTTTGTTCTTTGCCATAGTGCTTATCATGGCTAACTGTTCATTTGAAAAATCTATTTTCGGTTTTACATAAATATTAAGCGAGTCCGGAAAAATTTTGTTGCGTTTTGTTATGTAAGCATTCGTTTTTTTAAATGCTAATAAAGAATCTCCTATAGCATTTGTTAATGCTTCTTCATGAACTTTATAAGTTCCAAAATCCTCATTTATCTTATATAACTCTCCATCAGAGTATAAATAGTCTTTATATATATAATCATTCACGCTTCCTTTATACCGCATTAATGGGATTTTATTAATATTTCTAAAGGCTTTTGTTGTGTCTAATCCTTTGCCCATCCAAGCTGTTTCGTCTAGTTTATTAAATTGGTAATTATTCATTAAAAAAGAAAGTAAGCTTGGCGCAATATCCCAATGTGATGAAACCGATTTAAATGTTTCTGGTTTTTTCAATAATGGACTGTAAATGTATAATGGCACATGAAACCTACATAGTTTGTCTTTTTGAGGAATAGGAATAAGCCTGTGGTCTCCAGTTATAATAAATATGGTATTGTTAAAATCTTTTCGTTTTTTATAAGCATCCATAAAGTCTTTTATAGAGTTATCTGTATAATATAAACTTGTATAAATATCTTTATATTCTAAAATTTCTTCTCGTGGAATATTAAAATTTTTGCTGGAGTTTAAAATACTATCTACTTTGCTCTCATAGTATTCTTTATTAGGAAAATTAAAAGGTTCATGATTTGATAACGTCATGATAATATCTAACCTAGGTTCAGGATATTTATCGATAGTAGCAAGGGCTTTTTTAAATATTTCGGAATCTGGATACCCCCAAGAAAACCCACCAGAGTTAGCTTCTGTTTTTGTGTATTCAGGTTCGTATTTATTTTCATCTATAACATTGTCAATGTCATTGTATTCAAAAAAGTTAATTTTTTTATCAAAACTAGATTGGTCTCCAGAATAATAAGACGTTGAATAATCATTAGCTTTCAATACGCTAATGAGTGAAATATGAGATGGCGTTTTAGGGAGTTCTAAAAACCCCGTTTCGCCAAAAGGCAAAGACCCTAATATAGAAGGGACAACACCAAAAGTGCGACCTGTTGTACTTACAAAATTTTCCCAATACAATGATTTTGAAATAAGTCCATCTAAATACGGTGTAAAGCCGCTATATGTTCTATCGCCAACAAATTCACTGCCAAGGCCTTCAACAATTAAAACCACTACATTAGGTTTTTCTTGTGTAATGTTAAAAAAGGGAGATAATACATCTTTAGAGTCACCAAAAGGTTTTAATAGCGGGTAATCGTTTCTGTTGAAGTTATAAGCGTTTAACTTATTTTTTTCGTTTTGAAATTTTATAATATCTGAAGTTAAAAAGGCTATTTTATTTTGAAATGAAACTTCCGAGACATCCGTAAGTACTAGTTTTAAGCTGCCAAATAGCAATACAACTATTAATCCTCCAGCAATTAATATACGCTCATTGGAATATATTGCTAGTAACCTGAGTACTAAGAAAAATAGTAACGGAAAAACTATAAAAGGAATAAAATATGCTATGGAAAATGATTCTGAAGATGATACTGTATTAAAAATATCATCCATGGAATATCCTAAAAGATCGGCTCCTAAATTAAGCAAGGTAGTTAAGCTATATTTTACAAGTGAAAATTGAATAATTACAATAATTACAAACAAAATTTTGATAATGTTAAACACTTGTTTTTTAACAAAAATATTTATGAACAAGCACAAAGGAAATACTAATAGTCCAATTATTAAACCTCCCCAAAAGTCGTTTGTAAGTTTATATAATAATGCAAGAATAAAATGGGTTTGGGTAGATTTAGCCATGATTAGCTCAAAGAGGCTTATTAACCAAAACGACCCAATTAGTGACAACGTTAAATTGGCATATTTGAAAATATCTTTATTTAAAAATTTCACTTTCATTACATTTTAAGTTATGTTGTTGATAATCCTTTTCTAACCATATGTCCCCACTTTTTATTCTTATTAAAGTAATAGTCATAATTTCCTTTTATAGCAGCGTATAGTATAAATGGATGTAGTGCAAATGGTTCTAAAGCACTTAATAAAACGAGTTTGAGTCCTGTGCCTTTCTTTTTGTATTGATGAAAGGTTAACTCCTCGGAATATATGGCGATTAGAGAAAATACCACCGAGAATAGATAGGATAAAATAAGAAAGGATATGGCGTATTCCCATTTAACTTCCTGAAGAATTATTAAAATAATAAAGTATATAAGTCCAACCAATTCAATTATTGGAGCAAGTCGTTCAAATATCAACCAATACGGGTAACTTACTAAACCAAATGAGCCATACTTTCTGTTAAAACCAATTTTACGGTGCTTTTTCAAGGTTTCAATAGTGCCTCTTGTCCATCTGTTTCTTTGAGAAACAAATATTTTGTAGGAGTCTGGTGCTTCTGTCCAGCATAAAGGATCAGGGATGTAAGACACCCTATATTTTTCGTTTTTTTCTTCCATATAACGCCTCATCCTCACAATAATTTCCATGTCTTCACCAACAGTTTCGGTATCATAGCCGCCAACAGTAATGGCTATTTCTTTATCCAAAATACCAAAGGCTCCAGATATAACTAGTAAACCATTTAATCTGCTCCAAGCCATTCTGCCAAGTAGAAAAGCACGTAAATATTCTAAAATTTGAGATTTAACTAATAAGCTTTTTGGTAAATTAATATCCATTAATTTACCACCTTTAATAACACAAGAATTTGCAATTCTTATAACACCGCCCGCTGCTATTACTTTGGTTTCGGTTTCATCAAGAAAAGGTTTTATTAGTTTTTGTAGTGCATCTTCAAGAAGTAAACAATCTACATCAATACAGGCTACATACTTGCTTTTACTCATGTTGAGGCCCATGTTTAAAGCATCTGCCTTTCCTCCATTTTCCTTATCTACAACCATTAATTTTTCAAAAGCTGGATTTTTTGATTTAAATACTCCTGCTCTTAGTGGTTGAGTTTTAATTTTTTCATTAATAATGTATTCTGTTTTTTCCAAATCATAGGCTGCAATAAGGCGTTCTAAACTATCATCATTGCTACCATCATTCACAATTATTACGCTGTAATTTACATAGTGATTAGACAATAATGACCTAACGTTTTCAACTACATTTAAGCTTTCATTATAGGCAGGTGCAATAATGGTTATTGATGGTGATATGGTTGAGGACAGAATATCCTTATAATTAACAAAACTTCTCTTTTTTGAGTATTCAATGGTTTCTTTGCCAGATATAATAGAAAGAATAATGTAGGATAGAATGGCGGCAAAAGCGTATCCAAAAAATATAAAATGGAGTATTTGTAAAATTATTTTAACCGAACTTGTATCCATATTATATAGTGTTTTCTGATTTAATCATAGCTTTACTTTTTTCTTTGTTAGAAAGCTTTGAAAAGCCCATATATTTGTCAATGTTTATTTCTTTTAAAATATTTAGGGCTAATAATTGTATTTCGAAATTTTTATGAAATAAATGTTCTTCTATAAAAGGTTCGTCATCTGGCATTACTAGTTTTTCTAAAAGCCCGAAGAAGCTTATTTGTTCTTCTATACTAAGCGTATTAAAGTTGGCTTTAAGAATATCTTTAGCTTCAATTCCGTATAAATGTGTAAGTACATTTATGGTATTAAGCCGTACATCTTTATTTGTATGTGACAATAACTCCATTAAGGTATCTTTTACTTCAAATTGATTATAAATTTGAGCTAGTTTAAGTGCAAATAGCACTACGGAATCATTAGTAGATTTTAGCCATGGACGTATGTCGCATATTTCTTGATTTTCGAATTTTTGTAAAGTTTCAAGCAATTGAATTTGTGCCCACTCGGAAAGTGTAGTGGTTAACTCATCTAAAAAAGAGAGGCCTTCAAAAAGGAATAAATTAACCATATATAGCTGGGTTTCCCTTTGGACTTCTGGTCGAGGGAAGTTTATGAATTTAGCTATTTTATGACTTGCTTCTTCAACTCTAAAGCGTCTTAATTCACCTATCCCTTTGGCAATAATATTCCACTTTTTACTGTCTAACCTATCGTAGGCATAATTGATAAGGCCTGTATTATGGTAGAATGTTTGTATGGTGCTTGACATTTCACCAGAAACTTCATTCATCAAGTCAAATAAAACATCAACAATTATTTTTCTTTTGGAATCAATCCTGTCCTAAATAAATTTTGGACACACTAAATCTAACCATTTTACTGATTTATTTCATTGCTTTT